>CBHWEI010000128.1:0-10712 GCA_966112835.1 uncultured Acidimicrobiaceae bacterium | reverse complement strand
TGCGTGACGGGGTGATGCGGGCGATCTGGCGGCGCAGGGTGTCCACATGCTCGGCGCGGGTGCGCATGGCGATGCGCCGCCGCAGCGCCTCGTCCAGTTCGAACGCCTGGCGGTAGCCCTGGCGCGGTGCCTCGAGCGACAGGAACTTGGCGAAGACGAAGCGGCCCAACCAACGGGAGGTGTGTCGCCCGGCGCGCACGTCGCGGTTGAGTTTCACGGCCACCGCGCTCATGGTGCGCGCCGGCACCAGGAAGGCGCGGGTCCAGTTCGCCTGCGGGACGGCCAGCATGTCGGCCACCTCGTCGCCCACGAGCATGCGGATGCCGGTTGCCGGGAACCCGTCGAGCAACCGCCCGGGCATGAGCTCGCGCATGACGTCGAGCGCGGCTCGGGTGAGCTCGACCCCCTGTTCGCTGGGGGCGTACTCGCGTTCCTGGATCCGACGCCACACCGCAACCGACGTGGCGTGGTCGATGGGCAGGATGTCGTCGCGGATGCCCATGAGCTGACCGATGACGTTCCACACGTGCACGTAGCACTCGCGTTCGTGCTGGGTGAGCCGCACCCCGAAGCGCTCGAGCGAGTCGGGGCCGACGACGCAGAACGTGAACATGGTGGCCAGCAGCGACATCTGGTTGATCGGTGTGCCGAACTCGCCCTCCCACGTGAACCGATCGGAGGTGAGCTCGGGGTGGTCCTCGATGAGGCAGCGGGCCATGGAGTGCACCAGCCGCACGTGGCGGATGTCGCGCAGCCCGATGCCGCCGGCGCGTCGGGGGTGCTCGGGGTCGCTGCCGTCGACCAGCCCGTTCTCGGTCATCACGTCGAGCACGAACTGGCCTGTCTCGAGGAAGCGCGCCTTCGGGTGGGAGATGCTGTTCACGCTCTCGGCCAGCACCATCGCATCACGCTGGCCCGCGTACCCGGACGGGATGGACGCCATCCAGAGGCCCAGACCGAACTGCGGTGCATACGTCCAGAACAGTTCCTGCCCGACGCGCATCTTGTCGAGGTCCGCCCACGGGGGCAGGTCCACCGGTTCGCGCAGGTACTGCAGGATCCGCGCGTCGTGATCGTCGCTGCCGACGGGCATGCGCAGCATCCGCCGCATCGCGTTCTGCAACGGCGGTCGAGCGGGAGCGTCGTCGCTGTCGCTGTCGCTGTCGCTGTCGCCGTCGAGCCGTTCGACGGTGTCGTTGTTCGCGATGTGGGCGCGCACCATCGCGTCGACGTCGGGGTCGCCCTGTCGACGGAGCTCGTCGAGGAAGTCGTCGGTGAAGCGGGATTGCGGTACCAGTTGCGTCATCGGTCCTCCGTCGTGGGCATGGCGGGGGGCCACGGTCACTCGGTCGGCTTGGTTGCCGTCATGATCGCGTAGAACCACGCGTGGTCGCACACGGCGTGCCACATGGCGTTCGAACCGGCGATGTTGCGCTGCTGCGCGGCGGTGCGCGCACCCACCAGGTGCAGCCCGCGTGCGATGGGGCCGAGGCCCAGGCACAGCCGGCGCAGCCGGCGCAGCGACGGCATGACGTTGGCAGTCGCATCGTCGATGCGCACGTCGACCAGGCCGGCGTCGGCGAACGCTGCGGTCCAGTGATCGGACGAGGCGACGGTCATCTCCCACGCTGCCTCCCACCGCGCCATGGCAGCGTGGTCGTGCGGAGCGATGCGGACGTACTCGGCCATCACCAGCCGACCACCGGGGCGCAGCACGCGTGCGGCTTCGTCGACGAACGCCTGCTTGTCGGGTGCGTGGCAGGCACTCTCGGTGGCCCACACCACGTCGAACGACTCGCTGGGCAGACCGGTGGCGCAGAAGTCGGCCACCAGGAACCGCGGGCGATCGCCCATGCCGCGCTCCACCGTGTAGCGGCGGGCGCGGTCGATGTGGTCGGCCACCACGTTGATGCCCAGCACATCGGTCCCGTGCGTCTCGGCGAGCCACAGCGCCGTGCCACCCACACCGCAGCCGGCGTCGAGCACGCGCTCGCCGGAGGCCAGCCCGACGCGCTCGGCCATCACCTCGTTCAAGGCCAGCAGCGCATCGGCATGCCGTCGCCGCGGTGCACCGCGAGCGGCGTCGTGGTGGCCGAAGTGCATCGCACGCGTGCGCGGATCGAGCCACAGGAAGCGGTAGTCGAACCAGCTGTCCTCGTAGTACTCGCGCAGCCGGTCGACGTGCGCCTCGCGGCCCGTCCCGAGCGGCCCAACGGCGGCCCGTCCCGCCCCCGGAACATCGTCCACGCAGGGTTTTGTAGCATGCCCGACGGGAGTTCGACGACGAGAGGACGGGGACGGCCCACGCATGACTGCTCGTTACCGGCTCGCCGTCGTCATGTTCACCGACATCGTCGGTTCCACGCTGCAACGGCAGCGGTTGGGCAACGATCGGGCCGAGGTGCTGCGCTCGACGCTCGACCGGATGCAACTCGACGTCATCACCAGCCACCACGGTGAGTTCCTGAAGCACACCGGTGACGGCATGATGGCCGTGTTCGACTCGGCCACCGATGCGGTGAACGCCGGCATCACCCTGCAGACCGAGCTGCAGCGTGCCGCGCCCCGGTTGGAAGCAGCCACCCAGTTGCGAGTGGGAGTGGCCGCGGGCGATGTCACCAGCGACTACGGCGACATCTTCGGCATGGCGCCCATCATCGCCGCACGGCTGTGCAACGCGGCCGAGGCGAACACGGTGTTCGTCGACGACCTGACACGCCAGTTGGTCGGTGGCGAGACGCAATTGCCCTTCGAGGAGTGCGCCGCGCTCGACCTGAAGGGCGTCACCGACCCGGTGCTCACCTGGGTGCTGCGCCCGAAGGTCGAACAGGGCCCCGCGCCGCTGCCCGGCCCACTGCGCGGCGACAGTCGCTTCGTGTTCGTCGGCCGCGACGCCGAGTTCCGGCTGCTGCAGGCGCAATGGCGCCGCGCCGTCGTGGGCGAACGCCAGGTGACCCTGGTGGCCGGCGAGGCGGGCGTGGGCAAGACCCGGCTGATCGCCCAGTTGGCGGGGCACGTGCAGGATCGCGGCGGCACCGTGCTGTACGGCCGCAACGACGCCGACCTGGTCGCGCCGTACCAGCCGTTCGCCGAGGCGATCCGCGAGTTCGTGGCCCAACTGCCGCCGTCGTTGGCGGCCGGTCGGCTGGGACCGTCGGCCACGCACCTGGTCCGTCTTGTACCCGACCTGCAGCCGCTGCTGGGCGATGCGCCGCCGCCCACGGGCGACGCCGAATCCGAGCGCCTGCAACTGTTCGAAGCCGTCGTCCAGTGGCTGGCGGTCGCGTCGGCGGCATCGCCGGTGCTGCTGGTGCTCGACGACCTGCAGTGGGCGGCCGAGCCGACGATGCAGCTCCTGCGGTACGTCGCCCGGTCCACCGTGCCCATGTCGGTGATGGTCACCGGCACGTCCCGCGACGCCGTCGCAGACGGGCTGACGGCCGAGCACCTCCGCGCCAAGTTGACCGGCGCCGAGGTGAACGAGGTGCGCCTCGACGGGTTCGACGAGGCGACCATGCTCGCGTTCATCGAGTCCGCGGCGCGGCACTCGATGGGTGCCGAGGGCGTGTCGTTGGCACATCTGGTGCTCGAACAGACCGGCGGCAACGCGCTGTTCGCGCGTGAGCTGCTGCTGCACCTCATCGAGACCGGCGTGCTCGCCCAGGTGGATGGTCGATGGAGCGCCACCACCGACCTGGTGGCGGAGGGCATCCCCGACGGCATCCGTCGAGTGGTGGGCGAGCGTCTCGGCCGCCTGTCCGACGCTGCGCAACAGACCATGGCGTGGGCATCGGTCATCGGTGAGACGTTCGACGGCCGGCTCATGGCGTCGGCCAGGGGCATCGCCGAGGACCAGCTGTTCGACTCGCTGCAGGAGTGCGTCCGTGCCCGCCTGCTGGTGGAAGAGGCGGCCCACCGCTACCGCTTCACCCACGGTCTGGTGCGTTCGAGTCTGTACCAGTCCATCGGCCTCACCCGGCGGGCCGTGTTCCACCTGCACATCGCCGAGGCGCTCGAGCGTTCGGTGGGCGCCGACCCCACCGCCCGCATCACCGAGCTGGCGTACCACGCCACGCAGGCGGCCGAGGAGGGCTTCGAGCAGCAGGCCATTCGTTACAACTCGCTCGCCGGCGACCGGGCGATGGCCCAGTTGGCGGCCAGCGACGCAGTGACGTACTACCGCGTTGCGCTGGACCTGCTCGACCGTGTCTCGGGTTCGCAGGGCGACCTGGAACGCCGCTGCGACCTGCTCACCACGTTGGGCCGGGCGATGCTGCAGAGCGGCGACCCCGACTTCGCGGCCGCGCTCGACCGTGCCGCCGACGCAGCGCGAACGCTGCGCGACGCGGAACGCTTCGGCCAGGTGGTGCTGGCCGCCAGCCGCGGCGCCGCCACGGCGTCGGGTGCGGTGGACCAACGCCGCGTCGCCGCCGTGGAAGAGGCGCTGGCGATGCTCGGCGACGGCGACACCTCGCTGCGCGCCCGACTGCTGGGTGTGCACGCCGCAGAGCTGCACTTCGGCGGCGTCACCGAGCGCGTGGTCGAGCTGGCCGATGCGGGCGTCGACATGGCGCGCCGCGTCGACGACCCGGTGGCGGTGGCGTTCACGCTGGTGCAACGCGTGGCCGCACTCCGTTCGTCGGACCACCTGCCGCGCCGGCGTGCCGATCTGCGCGAACTGGGCGACCTGAGCCGCTCGCTGGGCGATCCGCTCACCGAGGTGCTCGCCGTGCAGCGCCTGGTCGAGATCGCGTTCGAGAGCGCCCGTTACGACGAGGTCATCGAGGGCATCGAGCACTCGCAGCGGCTCATCGACGGCATGCGCGGCGCGGGCCGTTCCCACCTGGAACTGCGCGTCATGCGCAACCGTGGCGAGCTGGCCATGGTGCGCGGCGAGGTCGACGAGTCGGTGCAGCACCTCGAGGCGATGATGGAGTTGGCCGACAAGCTGGGCCTCACCCGGCAGACCGTCGCCGGCTACATGGGCAACATCACCAAGGCGCGTTCGGCCCAGGGCCGGGTGGCCGAGACCATCCCGTTGTGGCGGCAGCTGTCCGAGGGCTTCAGCGACATCTTCCTGCCCGGCCTCGGCGCCGTGCTGGTCGAGAGCGGTGAGCGCGACGAGGCCGAGCGCATCTACCGACGGTTCGCCGACGTGCAGTTCGCCACGCTCACCAGCGACATGACCTGGCTGCACAACCTGGCGTTCCTGACGGTGCTGTGCGAACAGTTCGGCACCGCAGCCGAAGCAGCGCGGCTCGAGCAGATGATGACGCCGCACGCCGACCTGCTGGCCTACGGCGGCGCCGGGTGCTACGGATCGGTCGCCCACTTCCTGGGGCTGTTGGCCATGGTGCAGCGCGACCTGGAGCGTGCCGACTGGTGGTTCGACAAGGCCGTCCAGATCAACGCGTCGATGCACGCTCCGCTGCTGCAGGCCGCCACCACGGTGGCCCGCGCGGTGCTGCTCGAGCGACGCGACCACGGCAGCGATGCCGAACGTGCCCAGCAGTTGCGGGCCGAGGCAGTTGCTACGGCGCTGCAGTGCGGCGCGCCGGCCATCGCCGCTCGGGCGAACAACGGCCCGTCCACCGACCTGCAGCCGACGCGCTGACCGGTACCCACCAGGGCGGCCCACCGGCCCACCGGCCTGCCGAACTCAGCCGAACGTGGCGGTGGCCAGTACCGTGCCGGCGTCGTCGGTGATGCGCATGGCGGGTGTGTCGAGCAGCGCCGCGTCGATGCCCACCGCCCACACGCCACCGGTCAGGTCCGACACCTCCCAGGTGCCCACCTCCACCCAGGTGCCGTCAGCGCGCTGCAGTTCGCAGTGGCGTACGCCGGGGTTGGGTCGCGGCGCGTCGATGGTGACCAAGACGTGGGGCACGGGAGTCGCCACCAGGTGCACGTCGCCGACGTGCGCGCCGGCGGACGACACGATCTGCGCGGTGTCGGTGGCCCGGTCGCTGGCACCGCCGATCAACCGGGCCGCGACGAAGCCGCCGGCCAGCAGCAGCACCACGGCTGCGGCGACGGCCCACCATGGGGTTCGCCGCACCGTAGGTCCGTCGGCCAGGTCCAGTCGGGCGAGCACGCGCGACTCGAACCCGGCGGGTGGCTCGATCTCGGGTGCCACGAGCAGCAGGCGGTCGACCACCGAGCCCAGCCCGTCGAGCGTGGCCCGGCAGCGGGCACAGGTGGCGGCGTGGTCCAGCAGTTCGCTGCGGCGCGGTTCGTCGACCATGCCCAGCGCGAGGTCCTCGGCCGATTCGTCGAACGTCTGGCACGCCGGGCCGAGCGGGGTGTTGGGGGTGGGGGTCATGGGGTCACCTCTTCGACAGCGGTGCGCAGGTGCCGCAGTCCGGTGCGGATGCGGGTCTTCGCGGTGCCGAGGGGAATGTGCTCCAGGTCGGCGATCTCGGCGGCGGTGCGACCGGCGACGGTGGCGAGCAGCACGGCGCGCCGCTGCTCGTCGGGCAGCGCGGCCAGCTCGACGCCCAGGCGGCCCAGGCGGTCGGTGTCGATCGCGGCCTGTTGCGGGTCGGGCCCGGTGGACGGCGGTAGGAGGTCGGCGACGATCATCGGGTCGACCGGCACCGAGCGGCGCACGCGCATGGCGTCGATGGACAGGTTGCGGGTGATGGTGAGCAGCCACGTGGTGACGGCCGCCCGCCGAGGGTCGTACGAGCCGGCGTGGCGCCAGGCCCGTTCGAACGCGAGCTGCGCGATGTCGTCGGCCAATGCGGCGTCGCCCGTGATGGTGATGGCCAGACCGTAGACGCGTCGTTGGAAGCGGCGGACGAACACGGTGGCGGCGTCGCGCTCCTCCAGCGCGACCGCGGCCAGGAGCGCGTCGTCGGACAGCCGATCCAGGCGGGCGGGGTGACGCATCGCCCAACTGTACGAACCGCGGGCGGATCCGGATTTTCCAGGTTTGCGCAATCCCGCCACGGACGTCGTTCGTATGTCTGCAGTGCGACCGCCGCACCGGGATGAAGGGAACACCGCCATGCAGTTGAAGAAGATCGTCGCGACCTCGCTCGCTGTCACCGCCATCGCCGCCGTCGGCCTCACCGCCAGTGCCGCTGCCCGTGACGGCCGCAAGCTGGAGAACGACTCGATGGTCGGTCTGCCGGCAGCGTTCGTGGGAAGTGCTGCTCCCATCCGTGGCCTGAACGGCGGCGGTGTGCCGTGGACCATCGGTTCGTCCGAGGTGGAGGTGAAGGCGTCGGGCAAGGTGGAGGTGTCGTTCCAGGACCTGGTGTTCGCCGCCGGTCCGAACGTGGGCAAGAACACCGTCGCCACCATGAAGGTGGTCGTCTCGTGCCTGACCGAGACCGGTGCCACGGTGAACGTGTCCACCCCCACCTTCCCCGTGTCGGTCGCGACCGCCCTGGACAACGGTGGCGACGGCATGATCGAGGCAAAGGTTGCACTCCCGTCCACGTGCATCGCCCCGATCGTGTTCGTCACCACTCCCACCGACCGCTGGCTCGCCGTCAACGGGCTGTAGCCGCCGCTCGGTGGGCGCGGCGCGGGGGGCCGCCCGAGCACCCCCCCAGCACCCCCCCCCCCCCCCCTCGACGCCCCCCGCGCCCGCGTGAGCCCGTGCCGGATCAGTCGAGGTCGGTCACGCGCAGCGCCGGCCGGTACACCGAAGGGTCGCGGAAGACGGTCCTCTCGACCGTCGAGTTGGTGGAGTACACGATGGCCAGGTGCCCGTCGACGGGGAACGGGTAGGGCGCCGCGTCGTACGTCACGAAGTCCGGGTGCTCCGTCGAGAACGGCATGGGGATGACCTCGCGGTCGGTCCACGGGCCCTCCGGCCGGGGCGCGGTCATCACGATGATGCGCTGCCCGACGAACTCGTCCTCCTTCGCCACACCCAGGTAGCCGCCGTTCCACGGCACCACCGACAGGCGGAAGTCGCTGTAGCCGCGCTGCACCAGCACGGCGGCACGGTCGGGGTCGGTGTTCCACCCTTGGCCGTCCCAGTACGTGGGTTGCGCGTCGAGGTGGCCGCGGGGCACGCGGGCCACGGTGGTCTGGTCGCTGCCGCCCGGGATGTGCGGCGTGTCGTACTCGACGCCGGCGCCGTACAGGTACGTCCACTGGTCGTCGGACACCACCGAGAACCCGTACACCGGACGCACGCCGTCGTTGGCGGCCGGGTGCAGGTCGACCAGGCGCATGTCGGCCCACGTGTACGTGGCCAGCCACGTGCGGATCGGTCTGAAGCAGATGCCCCATTCGGGTCGGTCGCACTGCATCTCGGCCACGAACACGCGCAGCTCGTCGCCCACCACCATGCCGCCGAGCGGCCAGAAGAAGCGGTGGAAGTGGTCGGGGTCGGGGTGCACCAGGAAGTCCCAGTCCTCGCCGTCGCGGTCGCTCGTGTGCATCTGCAGTGACCCGGCGCGGTCGCGCACGAACAGCACGTTGCGCACGAACTGGAACTGGTCCACCGGTGGCGTACCGTCGGGTGGCACGAACGAGTCGTTCAACCACCACACCTCGCGCCCGTCGGGCAGCGGGTAGATGCGCGGGATGTCGCCACCCACCCACCGGCCCACCGGTTCGGCGAAGGGGTTGCCGGTGAGCGGCGCCGGCGGCACCCACGTGGTGGTGGGCGCGGTGCCGGTGGTGATGCCCGCCGCGCTGCTGGAACTCGGGGCGGGGGTCGTGGACGAGGGCGACGTCGCGGGCGCGGCCGCGGTGGCGGGAGTGACCGTGGACGGCGGGTGCGGCGCGGCGGACGCGGCAGTGCACGCGCTGAGCAGCAGCGCACCCGCGACGAGGGCGCGTACGGTTGTGGTCGCCCTCCGGCCGAGCATGGCGAGCATGCAATCACATGGCGCCGCGCGGAGCGAGTCGGCCCGTGCGAGCCGGCCCAGGCGAACCGGGCTCAGGCGAACCGGGCTCAGGCGTCGACGGGCGAGGTGAGGTCGATCTCCATCTCGCGCACGCCGTAGTCCATCGACACCGTCACGCGGTAGCCGCTGTGCCGCAGCACCTTGGTCATCGAGTGGTTCTCGAGCAGGACCGACGCCGTGAACGTGGTGATGCCGAACTCGGGGGCCAGCTCGATGAGGATGGCCAGCAGCAGTGTGCCGATGCCGCGGCCCTGTTCGCCGTCGGCGGTGATGAACGCCACCTCGGCGGCGGGTGAGCCGTCGGCAGGGCGCATCCACCGTCCGACCGCGATGATCTGGTCGTGCTCGATCACCACCAGTGCGCAGCGGTTCACCACGTCGACGTCGGTGAGCCAGGCGATGTCCTTGTCGGTCAGGTGCGGCTTGGCGGTGAAGTAGCGAAGGCGGGTGGACTCGAGCGACAGGCCGTCGTGGAAGCGGCGCAGGCGATCGCCGTCGGCGGGGGTGAGCAGGCGCACCTGGGCGCTGGTGCCGTCGCGGAGCACGCGGTGGATGCCCTCGGGTCGGAGCACGGGGTGCGGGCTCGCCGCGGCGGCATCGGTCACTATCCCGACGGTAGCCAAGGTGCCAGGTCGCGACCCGCGTCCCGTCGGAATGGTTGAGGACGCAAGTATGTTGGACGACGTGCCGCGACGAAAGGAACGCACATGACCTCGCTCGAACTCGGGCTCGACACCTTCGGTGACGCCACCGTCGACCTCGACGGCAGGCCGCTCAGCCACGCCGCCGTCATCCGCAACGTGGTGGAGCAGGGCGTGCTCGCCGACCGATTGGGCCTCCACTTCTTCGGCGTGGGCGAGCACCACCGCCAGGACTTCGCCGTGTCGGCGCCCGAGATCGTGCTCGCCGCCATCGCCGCCCGCACCGAGCACATCCACCTGGGCTCGGCCGTCACGGTGCTGAGCAGCGACGACCCCGTGCGCGTGTTCCAGCGCTTCGCCACGCTCGACGCCGTGTCCGGCGGGCGGGCCGAGGTCATCCTGGGGCGCGGTTCGTTCACCGAGTCGTTCCCGCTGTTCGGTTACGACCTGCACGACTACGAGACGCTGTTCGAGGAGAAGCTCGACCTGTTCTCGTTGCTGCTCCACGAGCAGCCCGTCACCTGGAGCGGCGAGACCCGCGCCGCGCTGCAGGATCAGCGTGTGTTCCCCGGCACCGCCGGCGGGTTGAAGGCGTGGGTGGGTGTCGGCGGGAGCCCGCAGTCGGTGGTGCGTGCGGCGCGGTACGGCCTGCCGCTCATGCTCGCCATCATCGGTGGCGACCCGCTGCGGTTCACGCCGTTCACCGACCTGTACCGGCGGGCGCTCGACCAGATGGAGCAGCCGCCGTTGCCCATCGGCATCCACAGCCCCGGCCACGTGGCGGCGACCGACGACCAGGCCCGCGCCGAGTACTGGCCGCACTACCGGGCGATGCACGCCCGCATCGGTGCCGAGCGCGGCTGGCCGCCGATGACCGAGGACCAGTTCGAGCTGGCGACCGGCCCTGACGGCGCGCTGGCCGTGGGCTCGCCCGCCACCGTGGCCGCGAAGATCGTGCGAGCCACGCAGGGCCTGGGCGCCACCCGCTACGACCTGAAGTACAGCGCCGGCACCATGCCGCACGAGACGTCGATGCAGTGCATCGAGCGGTACGCCACGCAGGTGGTGCCGCTGGTGCACGAACTGCTGGCGACCGCCACCGTCTGACGAACACTCGCCCGAAAAGGGGCCGAACCGGCCCGCCCGCGGGGGCGCCCCCCGGGGGGGGCAGGGCGCCCGGCGCCCAGACGCGTGGCGA
>CBHWEI010000127.1:0-10724 GCA_966112835.1 uncultured Acidimicrobiaceae bacterium | reverse complement strand
GGTCTGTGGATCGAGCACGTCGCGGCCGACACCGCCAACAAGCGTGCGTACCTCGAGACGAAGCTCTTCGGCCGTGCCCTGTCGCAGGACGTCACGCTGGCCGACGGCACCGTCCTCCAGCGCAACCAGCTGGTCGGCGACATCGAGATGGCCGCCCTGCGCGACGATCCGAACGTGAACCGCGTGCGTGTGCGCTCGGTCGTCACGTGCGACGCCGAGCTCGGCGTGTGCGCACTGTGCTACGGCCGTTCGCTGGCCACCGGCAAGAGCATCGAGCTCGGCGAGGCCGTCGGCGTCATCGCCGCACAGTCGATCGGCGAGCCCGGTACCCAGCTCACCATGCGTACCTTCCACACCGGTGGTGTTGCCGGTAAGGACATCGCCGGCGGTCTGCCCCGCGTCGTCGAGCTCTTCGAGAGCCGTACGCCGCGTGGTTCGGCTCGTCTGGCCCGTGCCACCGGCGTGGTCCGCATCGGCGACGACGAGGGCAAGGGCATCCCGGTCACCGTCATCGACGACCAGGGTGAAGAGCACCAGGTCGTGCTGCCCACCGGTTCGCGCCCGATCGTCACCGACGGTCAGGACGTGAAGGCCGGCGATCCCATCACCGACGGTCCCTTCGACCCGAAGGAACTGATGGAGATCAAGGGCATCCGCGAGACCCAGCTGTATCTCGTCGAAGAGGTCCAGAAGGTGTACCGCGACCAGGGCGTGTCCATCCACGACAAGCACATCGAGCTCATCGTGCGCCAGATGACCCGCCGGGTCGGCGTGCAGGAGCCCGGCGACACCGGCTTCCTGCCGGGCGAGCGTGCCGATGCCAAGGTCTTCCGCGACACCAACCGCCGCATGGTGGAGGAGGGCAAGAAGCCCGCCGAGGGTCGTCCCGAGATCATGGGCATCACCAAGGCGTCGCTGGCCACCGAGTCGTGGCTGTCGGCCGCCTCGTTCCAGGAGACCACGCGAGTGCTCACCGAGGCCGCCATCGACGGCAAGGGCGACAGCCTGCTCGGCCTGAAGGAGAACATCATCATCGGCAAGCTCATCCCCGCCGGTACCGGCATGATGCGCTACCGCGACTTCGACGTGGAAGCGCCGGAGTACCAGCCGATGGCCTACTTCAGCACCGATGCCGACGAGGACCCGGCCGCCTACCTGGCGACCATCCACGGCACCTACAGCTCCGACGGCGTCGAAGGCGCCGGCGCCGAGGGCTGAACGCCCTCATTCATCACGTCCCGGCAGGTTGCCGCCATGCGGCACCGGCCATAACATTGCAGGGTCCTGTGTGCCGGTTCCCCGGCCCAGGTTTCGATTTCGTTCGCAGAGGTAGCAGCGTGCCCACCATTCAGCAGCTCGTCCGTCAGGGCCGGAGCACCAAATTCTCCAAGACCAAGACGCCGGCCCTCAAGGGGTCCCCGCAGCGTCGCGGCGTGTGCACTCGCGTGTACACGAACACCCCGAAGAAGCCGAACTCGGCCCTTCGCAAGGTGGCCCGCGTGCGTCTCACCAGCGGTGTCGAGGTCACGGCCTACATCCCGGGCGAGGGTCACAACCTGCAGGAGCACAGCATCGTGCTCGTGCGTGGTGGCCGTGTGCGCGACCTTCCCGGCGTGCGCTACAAGATCATCCGTGGCGCGCTCGACGCGGCCGGTGTGAAGAACCGCAAGCAGGCCCGCAGCCGTTATGGCGCCAAGGCCGCGAAGTAAGCAGAGAACGGTAAGGAACGAAGATGCCCCGTAAAGGCCCCGCCCAGCGCCGCGAGCTCATGCCCGACCCGATCTACCGGTCGACGCTCGTCACGCAGATCGTCAACAAGGTCATGCTCCACGGCAAGCGCTCTGTTGCCGAGAAGATCGTCTACGACGCACTGAAGATGGTCGAAGAGAAGACCGGCGCCGAGCCGATCGCCACGCTGAAGCGTGCGGTCGACAACATCAAGCCGCCGCTCGAGGTCCGTAGCCGCCGCGTCGGTGGCGCCACCTACCAGGTGCCGGTCGAGGTGCGCCCGCGTCGTGCGAGCACGCTCTCCATCCGCTGGCTGGTCGACTTCAGCCGTGCTCGCCGTGAGAAGACCATGGCCGAGCGTCTGGCCAACGAGGTCATGGACGCCGCCAACGGTCTGGGCGCCGCGATCAAGCGTCGCGACGACATGCAGAAGATGGCCGAGAGCAACAAGGCGTTCGCCCACTACCGCTGGTGAAGATCTGGCGCTGGTGAGTCGCCGGCGCTCGTCGCCCGAATCGAAATCCTGTGCAACACCCGCCCGCGAGGGCGGGTGTCGCCGTTTTCGGCGGGGTTGACATAGATACTGAGTATGTGCATACTGAGTATCTATGACGGTTCGGGAGGGGTTGCTGGCGCTGCTGCAGGACGGCCCGCGTTACGGCTATCAACTGAAGACCGAGTTCGAGGCGGCGACGGGTGGCGTGTGGCCCCTGAACGTGGGGCAGGTGTACACGACGCTCGACCGGCTCGAGCGCGACGGCATGGTGCGCATCCAGGACGGTGCCGATACCAACGCCCAGAAGGTGTACGAGATCACCGCCGACGGCATCGCCGAGGTGGGGGCGTGGTGGCACGCGGTGCCGGCCGACGAGCCGCCGCCGCGTGACGAGCTGATGCTGAAGGTGCTCATGGCCATCGAGCAGGGCACCGAGCACGGTTTGCAGGTGGTCACCCATCAGCGCACCCAACTGCTGGCTCTGCTCGCCGCCAAGCGGCGCGAGCGCACGACACAGGGCGATGCCGGACTGGCCGCCACATTGGTGACCGAGGCGCTGGTGGCCCGGGCCGAAGCCGACCTGCGTTGGCTGGATCGGTGCGAGACCGCGCTGGTGCGCCTGCCCAAGGGCGAATCGACCACGAACGACGCGGCGGGTGCTGCGCGACAGGAGGGGACCTCATGACCGGGCAGCCGGCTCTGCAGTTCGAGGGCGTCACGAAGACGTACGGCGACGGCGATGCGGAGGTGCGAGCGCTCGACGCACTCGACCTGTTCGTCGGCGCCGGCGAGTTCGTGGCCGTGATGGGTCCCAGCGGGTGTGGCAAGAGCACCCTGCTCCACCTGGCCGGGGCGCTGGAGGCGCCGACCGCGGGTGTCGTGCGGGTGCATGGTCGCGACGTGGCCGCGCTGTCGGCCACCGAGCAGGCCGCGCTGCGGCGCACCGAGGTCGGCTTCGTGTTCCAGCGACTCAACCTGGTCGCGTCGCTCTCGGCCATCGAGAACGTGGCGCTGCCCCTGGAGCTGCGTGGGATCGCTCCGAAGCAGGCGACGGCGGAGGCACGCGACGCACTCGTCGCGGTCGGCCTCACGCACCAGCTGGACCGCTTCCCCGACCACTTCTCGGGCGGTCAGCAGCAACGCATCGCCATCGCTCGTGCCATCGTCGGCGGCCGGGGCATCATCCTGGCCGACGAGCCCACCGGTGCGCTCGACACGCAGACCGCGGACGACGTGGTCGAGTTGCTCGCCGGGCTGCCGGCCAGCCAGGGCACGGCCGTGGTGCTGGTCACCCACGAGCCGCGCTTCGCCAGCTGGGCAGATCGGGTGGTGTTCATGCGTGACGGCCGCGTGGTGGACCAGACCGCCACCGCTGCGGCGTCGCCGGCGGCCGGCCGGTCGCCGGTGCCGAGCATGGCGGAGGGCGACTGATGCGTCTGGCATGGCGGTTGGCCACCCGCGAGGTGTCGCGGCGAAAGGGTCGCACGCTGATGGTGGTGCTGCTCGTCGCGCTGACGGTCGGCGGGCTCACCGCGGCCGACCTGGCGTACCGTTCGCACCAGTTGCCCGACCCGTCGAACTTCGGTGCGGCGCAGGTTCGGCTGACCTCGAACCCGACGGTGAACCCGGCGGAGACGGGCGCCTCTTCGTCCTACTTCGATGCAGTGCTCAGCGATCTCCCCATCGGGGCGGAGGTCGCAGTGGGACAGGAGACGTTCGGGCTGCCGGTTCAGCGCGCCGACCGCCCCGGGCTCGGCGACCGGGTGAGTCTCACCACGGTCGCCCTGTCCAGCCCGGTGCTCCAGGGAGCCACGGTGGTGCGCGCTGGTCGCATCGCCACGGGCCCCGACGAAGTGACGGTGGGCACCGCGATCGCCGATCGCCTGCAGTTGTCCGTCGGCGACTCATTGCACCTGGTGCAGCCCGACGTCACCTACACGGTGGTCGGCATCGCCGACATGGTCAGTGGCGACAACCTGCTGTTCCACGCGCCGGGCTTCCCGGTGGAACAACTCACACCTGGCGCAGCCACCAACGTCGCCTATGTCGCAGGTGTGCCCGACGACTGGTACCCGTCGTTCGACAGCGTCGCGTTCGTCGGCGTCGAGTACCCACCGGTGCCGCAGGAACCTGCGCCGGAAGAGATCCTCATCGTGTGGCTGGCCATGACGCTGCTGCTCGGTGCGCTGGGCATCGTCATCGCCGCGGCGTTCGCCGCGAGCGGCCGCCGTCAACTGGTGACCCTCGGCCAGTTGGGGGCGAACGGCGCGGAGCCGCGCTTCGCCCGGCGCTTCCTCGCGATGCAGGGCGCGGCCACCTCGGCGCTCGGCGCACTGGTGGGCATCGCCGGCGGTGTGGTGGTGGCCGCGATCGTCGGCGACCCGATCCTGCAGCGCGGCGAGTGGGACGTGCGGGTGTTCGATCTCGTGGTCATCGCCGGCACCACCATCGTGGTGGGCACGCTGGCCGCGCTCATGCCCACACGCTCGTTGGCGAAGACGCCGGTGTTGACGGCGCTCGCCGGCCGGGCGCCGGTGCGGGTGGTGCCGCGCTGGCAGGTGCCGCTCGGTGTGATCGCCGTCGCCGGCGGCCTGGGTGTGCTCGGCCTGTCGGTGTCGTCGGTCGCTGCCGGCACCGGCGATGCGCCCACCATCGTCGCGGCGCTCCTCGGTGGGGCCGCAGTGTTGGGCGGCGTGTGCGCGCGGTCGCCGAAGGTGGTGGACCAGTGGCGACGCCTCGGTGGCAGCCGGCGCGGCACGGTGCGCCTCACCCTGCGGTCGATGGTGCGCCACCGTGCACGCTCGGCCGCGCTCGTCGCTGCCATCGCGGTGGTGGGCGGCGCCGGCGTGGCCGGGGCGTCGGGTGTCGAGCGCTGGCGCCAACTGGATCGCCCCAACGACATCCCAGGTTTGCTGAACGTGGTGACCGTCAGCGTTGGCCCGTACGGCGCTGAGAGTGTGCCGCCGATCGACGTGCCGGCAACTGACGTCGGGCTCGACGACCTGCGCGCCGACGTCGATCAGATCGTCCCCGGGGTCGCCTGGAACACCGCCACCATGCGACGCGACGACACCGGCATCACGAGGTTCGTGGCCGACGATGCGACGCTCACGGCGCTCGGAGTTCCGAGATCGCAGTGGTCGACGATCCGCGCGCACGACGAGGTGTACCTGGCCCGCTCCGAGCTGCTCGCTCCTGAAGTCGTCGTGCCCGAATTGCGCGTCTGGTCCGCGGCGATGCTCCGGCCAGCGGTCGCCGACGCGGCGCCCGGCCAGTGGCACGAGACGAGCCCGGCCTGGATCGGTGTGGCGCCGACGGCGCTCACCGACGAGCAGCGCCAACAGCTCACGGCAGCGTCGTTCGGGGCGCAGTACCCGAGCTGGTACGCCGACCTGTCGCCCGACGAATCGCAGTACTCCGTCGAGTTCGAGTACCCGCCGTCGACCAAGTTCTTCATCGGTCGGGACGGCGCGCGGTGGTTGGTCATCGGCGGTCTGCTGCTGCTCGTCACCATCATCGTGTCCATCGGGCTGGCCCTGTGGGCCGCCGAGGGTCGGGTGGAACGAGATCAGCTCATCGCCGTCGGCGCGCCGCCCGCCGCGCTGGCCCGCATGGCCGGCGTGCGCGCCTGGGTGATCTCGACCACCGGTGGCATCATCGCCGTGCCACTCGGCTGGGCCATCCTGTGGACCATCCTGCACGCGGCCGACAAGGAGTCGCCGTTCCCCACGGTGACCGCGCTGATGGTGGTGCTGGCCATCCCGCTCATCGTGGCCGTCGGCGCCGTCGCCAGCAGCCGGGTGGCGCAGGCCGTGCGACCCGTGACCGGCTCGTCGATGTCGCTCGACTGAGGGCCCTTGCTCCCGAACTCAACTTCTGCGTGACGGGCCGGGGAGGTCGCGCTCGAAGCCGTCGAGGATGCGCGACAGGTTGCGGTCGAAGCGGCTGCGGTCGCGCATGGCACTGGACACGTTGCGCCACACGTCGCGCAAGGAGGCGTCGGCCGTGAGCGAGCCGAGAGCGGGGTAGTCGCCGGTGTCGATGAGCGTGCGCAGGTACTGCTCCATCTGCGGGGTGAGGTCGTCGCCCGGGTCGGCGTAGTTGTTGCGCTCGTGCAGGCAGTAGCCGAACACGTACTCGTCGACCGTGGTGAGGATGTCGATCTTCAGTTCCAGCGGGATGTCCAGGCCGGCCAACGCCTGGTGCGACTGGTCGAAGTGGCGGACGCTGTTCGGCCCGAGCGGCGGGTCGTCGGTGATGTCGAGCACCCACGGATGGCGGCGCATGGTGTCGCGGCTGCGCCGGGCGATGACGGCGATGGCGTCACGCCAGTCGGCCGGCAGCTGCGTGCCGGGCGGCAGGACCATCTCCTGCATGATGCCGTCGAACACCAGGGTGAGCAGCTCGTCCTTCGTGGCGATGTAGTGGTAGAGCGTCATGGTGCCGACGTCGAGCTCGGCGGCCAGGCGGCGCATGCTGACGGCGTCGAGCCCCTCGGTGTCGGCGATACGGATGGCGGCCGCGGCGATGTCGTCGCGCGTGAAGCGTGGGCGGCGCATGTCGGCCGTGTGGCGGGTCCACACCTCCAGCGGGTCGTCGCCGGCGCGGTGGGCGTGGGCGATGTGGGCGTGCACGTGGCTGTGGTGGCCGGCGATGGCTCCCTTCACCGCGGCGGCCGCCAGATCGACCTTCTTGGTGGCCTTGGCGACCTTGTCCTCGGACTTCCTGGCGGTCTTCTCGACCAGCTTGTCGGCCTTGGCCTGGAGCTTGGCGTTGACCTTCTCGGCGGCGGCGTCGACGGCCTGCTGCGCGGCGGCGCGGGCTGCTCCCGACGACTTCTTCGGATATTCCGTTGCCACGTCGTACAGTGTACTGCTAACCTTCGTCGTACTATGTACGAAACTTCGGTACAGCATACGAATCCAGTTCAGACGGCACCCCCCGCCGCCTTCCACACCGCCGGCGGTGTCACCGCCCGCGGGCTCGGCAAGCAGTTCGGCGACCTGTGGGCATTGCGAGGCCTCGACCTCGACGTGGCGCCCGGTCAAGTGCTCGGTCTGCTCGGCCACAACGGCGCCGGCAAGACGACGGCCATCCGCATCCTCACCACGCTGTCGCAACCCAGCGAAGGGTCGGCCTCCGTCGCCGGCTTCGACGTGGTGAAAGCGGGGGAGGAGGTCCGCCGGCGCATCGGCGTCGCCGCCCAGCAGGCCACGGTCGACGGGTTGCTGTCGGCCCGGCTGAACCTCGAGATGGTCGGCCGCCTGCACGGGCTGCCCAAGGCCGAGGCCCGCCGCCGTGGCGACGAGCTGCTCGAACGGCTCGACCTCGCCGACGCCGGCAACAAGCTGGTGAAGACGTTCAGCGGTGGCATGCGTCGCCGGCTCGACCTGGCCGCGAGCCTGGTGGCCGAGCCCGACGTGCTGTTCCTCGACGAGCCCACCACGGGCCTCGACCCGCGCAGCCGCGGCGACCTGTGGCTGATGCTGCGCGACCTGGTGCGCAACGGCACCACGCTGGTGCTCACCACCCAGTACCTGGAAGAGGCCGACCGCCTGGCCGACGACATCGTCGTGCTCGACCACGGCCGCACCGTGGCCCACGGCACGCCCGACGAACTGAAGCGCGAGATCGGCGACCAGCGCGTCGACGTGAAGCTCGCCTCGGTGGGCGAGCTGGTGCCGGCGGCGGCCGCCATGGCGCCGTTCGTGGGCGGCGAGCCCACGTTCGACGAGGAGGCGCTGGTGGTCACCGCCGCCATGCGCGACGGCGTCCGCCTGGTCGACATCGTGCGTGCCCTCGACGAGGCCGACATCGACGCCGTCGACCTCAACCGTCGCGAGGCCACGCTCGACGACGTCTTCCTCACCCTCACGTCCGCATCACACCCGTCCGCATCGAATTCGGCCCAGGAGGCCACGTCATGACCGTCGCCACATACGCACCGCCGCGCAACAGCCTGGTGCGCGACTCGCTGGTCTACGCCCGGCGCAACCTCGAGCACATCCGCCAGATCCCCGAGAAGCTGCTCGACGTCACTGTGCAGCCGCTCATGTTCGTGCTGCTGTTCGCCTACGTGTTCGGTGGCGCGATCGCCGTGGAAGGAGGCGGCTACCGCGAATACCTCATCGGCGGCATCCTCATCCAGTCGCTGGCGTTCGCCTCCATGGGGCCGGCCACCAGCATCGCCACCGACCTGAACGAGGGTGTCATCGACCGCTTCCGGTCGTTGCCGGCCACGAAGCTGTCGTACCTGATCGGTCACTTCCTGGCCGAGCTGGCCGGCAGCATCCTGTCCATCGTCGTCCTGCTGGGCGCCGGCTTCGTGGTGGGGTGGCGCACCCACAGCAGCGGCCTGGAAGTGCTCGAGGCCATCCTCCTGCTCGTCGTGTTCGCCTCGGCCATGATCTGGCTCGGCACGTGGCTGGGCATGATGGTCCGCTCGCCCGACGCGGTCATGGGCATCGGTTTCACCATCGTGTTCCCGCTCACGTTCGTCAGCAATGCGTTCGTGCCCATCGCCACGCTGCCCGAGCCGTTGCAGTGGTTCGCCTCGTGGAACCCGGTGAGCGTGCTGGTGGCCGCGGTGCGCACGCTGTTCGGCAACCCGCTGTCGCCCATCGCCAAGGAGACCTGGCCGATGGTGCACCCGGTGCCGGCGGCCTGGCTGTACTGCATCGTGCTGCTGGTGGTCATGGTGACGCTGTCGCTGCGCCGCTTCCGGTACCGCACCACCGACTGACGGATGTCCGGAACGCCGTTGCGAGGGCACTTCGCTTTCGCTACGGTTGCGTAGCGAAAGTGAGGTCCCCCCGATGACTCCTCCCGTCACCGTCTCGGCCGAAGAGCTCGACGGCATCGACCCGATCACCTATCAGCGTCGGTGGCTCATCCTGGCCACCATGTGCCTGAGCCTGGTGCTCATCGTCGCCACCGTCAGCTCGGTGAACGTCGCCATCCCGCACCTGGCGGCCAGTGAGCTGAACCCGACGAACACGCAGATCCTGTGGATCGTCGACGCCTATGCCCTGGTGTTCGCCGCGCTGCTGCTGCCGGCCGGCGCCATCGGCGACCGGTTCGGCCGCAAGGGCGCGCTGCTCACCGGTTTGGTGATCTTCATCGTCGCCAGCACCGCCTGCGCGTTCATGAAGGACGCCACGGCGCTCATCGCGTGCCGGGCCGTCATGGGCATCGGTGCGGCGCTCATCATGCCCAGCACGCTCAGCCTGCTGCAGTCGGCGTTCCCGCGGCGCGAGCGGGCCAAGGCCATCGCCACGTGGGCCGGGTTCGCCGGTGCGGGCGGTGCCATCGGCCCGCTCATGGGCGGCTTCCTGCTGGCCCACTACTGGTACGGCTCGGTGTTCCTGGTGGCCGCTCCCATCGCCACCATCGCGCTCGTCGCCTCGGCCATCCTGGCCCCCGCCTCTCGCGAAGAATCGGCGGGGCCGCTCGACTTCGGTGGCGCGCTGCTGTCCATCGTCGGCTTCGGCGCATTGCTCGCGGCCATCATCGAAGGGCCCGAGCGCGGTTGGACCGACACGTTGGTGCTCACCGGCTTCGTGTTGGCTGCCGTGTGCCTGGTGGGCTTCGTGTTCTTCGAACGCCGGCACGCCCACCCCATGCTGGACATGCACTTCTTCGAGAACCCGCGCTTCGCGATGGGCAGCCTGGGCATCACCGTCACGTTCTTCGCCATGTTCGCGATGTTCTTCGTGCTCACCCAGTACCTGCAGTTCGTGCAGGGTTACTCGGCACTCGAGGCAGGTGTGCGCGGTCTGCCGTTCGCGGTGACCATGATCATCGTCTCGCCCCGTGCGCCGAAGTTGGCCGCAGGACTGGGCACGAAGCGTGCGGTCGGCGGCGGCATGCTGGTGCTGGCCATCGGCCTGCTGCTGATGTCGTTCATCGGGCTCGACACCACGTACTGGTACGTCGCACTGTGCCTGGTGCTGATGGCCGCCGGCGTCGGCGCGGCGATGCCGTCGCTCAGCAGCGGCATCGTGCAGAGCGTGCCGATGAACAAGGCCGGCGTGGGCTCCGCCGTGAACGACACCACTCGCGAGGTGGGCGGCGCCATCGGCATCGCCGCGCTCGGCTCCATCGTCAACAGCATCTACCGCGACAACCTGTCGCCGGCGTTGGTCCAGTTGCCGCCCGAGGCGCAGGAGGCGGCGAGCCGCAACGTCGCCGGCGCGCTCCGCGTGGCCGGCGGCCTGGCCGCCACGGCCGGACCGGAAGCCGCAGCGCAGTTCACCACCGCGGTGCAACAGTCGTTCGTCGACGGCATCCACGTGGCGCTGCGTGTGGCGGCGGCCATCGTGGTGGCCGGCGCCGTGGTGGTGGCGGCGCGCATCCCGAACAGCGAGCAGCATGGGTTCGGCGCGCACTGAACGAATGGATCCGCGGTGCGAGCGCTCGCAGCAGCGGGCGCTCGCAGCAGCCGTGGAACTGCTACGCGAGGACGGCGTGCCCGGGCTGACGTTCGAGGGCGGCGCGGCGC
>CBHWEI010000126.1:0-10732 GCA_966112835.1 uncultured Acidimicrobiaceae bacterium | reverse complement strand
GGCCCGCAGCCGTCCGAGATCCATGCCCCCATCATGAACAAGGGGTGTGACAGAGAAGGACGGCCGGGGACACGTGACGGATGTCGCTCTTGACCGGTACAGAACCATGGTTTACTGTACCGGTACAGGACTTCCCGAAAGGAACCCCCACCATGGACGTCCATCACCTGCTCGCCGACCGAGCCCAACGTGCGACCACCGGGTTGACCGCCTTCAGTGCCCTGCCCGACGCCCCCGTCCAGCCCCATGCCCCCAACCGACGCGACCGCCTGGTCGCGGCGTGGCACCGGCGTCGGACCGCAGTGCGTGCCCCTCAGGCGCTGCGGCCGGCGTCGGGTGCGAACGTCGCTTCGATGCCGCGCAGGTCGCCCTCGTCGTCCTCCATCGGGCGGACGTCCCCGAACCCGTGCGGCGCCAGGTCGGCCACCAGCGCCTCGGCCTGATCGCCGCCTGCCTCCAGCAGCAGCGCTCCTCCAGGCCGCAGCCAGCGGGCGGCGTCGGCCACGGCCCGTCGCACCAGGCTCAGGCCGTCGGATCCACCGTCGTAGGCGACGAGCGGTTCGAAGCGCAGCGCATCGCGATGCAGCCGTGGCAGCTGGCCCGTCGGTACGTAGGGCGGCACGCCGACCACCACGTCGACCGTGCCGACCAGCGCCGGAGGCAGCGACTGGAACAGGTCGCCGACGACGGCCTCGACCCCGTTCGATCGGGCGCACTCGACCGCCGCAGCCGAGATGTCGGTGGCCAGCACGCGGGCCCGCGGGCGGGCGGAGCGCAACGCCATCGCCACCGCACCGGCGCCCGTGCACAGGTCGATGGCGGTGCCCGCCTCGGGCAGCCGCTCGATGGCCCGGGCCGCGAGCGGTTCGGACTGCAGGCGCGGCACGTAGACACCGGGCGCGACACGCACCGTGCACCCCAGGAACTGGATGTGGCCGACCAGCCAGGCGAGCGGTTCGCCGTCCAACCGGCGGACGAGCAGCGACTCGAGCAACGCCGAATCCGCTCCGGCGCGGTCGACCAGCCGGCGGGCCTCGTCGTCGGCGGCGACGAAGCCGCCCTCCGCCAGACGAGCCGCCACCGCAGCGACCGGAGGCGTGCGCTCAGCGATCGGCGTCACCCGTCGTCGGGGTGGTCACGTCGGCCATGTCGGCAACGGCCAGGTCGACCTGCAACCGCGGCACCGCCTGCACGTCGCGGCAGTACACGTACGCCGTCGCGCAGTAGTCGTCCACCCGTTCGCATACCGCGAACCACTCGCCCCACGGCTTCCCGATGTGCCGCCAGCCACTGCCCGCGACGATGCCTGCGTCGTCGATGGAAGCCTTCGCCTCGTCGCTGCCGGGCGGCAGGATGATGGCGCCGATCTGCTGGATGGTCACCCGCAGCCGGTCGCGGAAGACCACAGGGTCGGGCAGATGCCACCGGTAGAACGCCACCAGGTCGGGCATGGTCCGCGCCGGGTCGGCGTTCGGCACCAGCAGCTGCACACCCTGCATCGGCGTCTGATGGGCACCCATGCCCCACGCCGTGCCCACGTAGTCCTCCAGCCCGGTGCCGCACCACGTGGGCAGCTCGCCGTCGCCGTCGAGGTACATCTTCACCTCGCCCTCGCCGTACCACGAGAACCAGTGCGGCTCGGCGAACACCCGCACGCCCACGTTGCACCCGAGGAAACGGCCCGCGCCGTGGAATTCGTCGGCGATCACGAAGTCGCGGCCCAGGGTGGTGGGGTTCTCGCGCCGGAACGAGGCGTGCAACACGCCCTCGGCGTCGTCCACCGGACCCAACGTCAGGTCCAGCTGGTAGTACAGCTCCGCACGGCGCGGCGAGCCGTTGGTCACCTCCACGCGCAGGTGGCGACGGAACGGCATGGGGATCCACGAGTTGAAGCCGCGCCCCTCCTGCACCGCCTGCAACGCCGAGGTGTAGGCCTGCGGGCGGCCGTGGGTGGCACCGAAGAAGTCGGGGAGTGGCACCGAGATGCTGGGGTCCGCGCTGCCGTCGTAGAACACCTCCAACGTGAAGGCGCGCAGGTGCTCGGGCCGCATGGGTGGCACCGTGAGCCAGAAGTGACCCACCCGGCCGGGCCCGTCGATGTCGGCCAGCACGATTCGCTCGCCCGCGTCGATGGTGCGGCTGGGCGAACCCTTCCTGCCGGCGTGGGTGGCACCGGCGGCCGACGCCGCACCAGTGGGGTTCTCGAACGTCACCGTGCGCGGCACGTGGTCCAGATCGATGTGGGCCGGGTTCCCGGCGAAGGCTGCGTGCATGTGGTGATCCCCCTCCACACCATGTTGGCCCCAGCAGAATGGGACTCGTGACGCGCGTGACGCTGCAGACGATCGCCGACGAGCTCGGCGTCAGCCGGATGACGGTGTCGAACGCGTTCTCGCGCCCCGACCAGCTGTCCACCGAGCTGCGCAACAAGGTGCTCGCCACGGCGGCGCGCCTCGGCTACTCGGGCCCCGACCCCGCCGCACGCGCCCTCGCCAAGGGCTCGGTGGGCACGGTGGGCATGGTGTTCACCGACCGGCTGCACTACGCGTTCGTCGACGAGGTGGCCACCCGCTTCCTCGCGGCCATCAGCGAGGAGTTCGCCGAGTCGGGCCGCGGCCTCACGCTGTTGGGCTCGAAGGCCCACGGCGACCTGGTGCCCACCCGCGACATTCCGTTGGACGGCGCACTCGTCTATGCATGCGGGGCGACGTCGGAGGCGGTCGGCTGGTTGCGGCGCCGCGGCCTGCCGCTGGTGTTCGTGGACCAGGAGCCGGTGGACGACTACCCGTGCGTGAACGTCGACGACCGCGGTGGCGCACGCGCTGCGGCGCAACACGTGGTGGATCTGGGCCACCGCCGGGTGGCCATCATCACCCGGTTGGTCGACGAGAACGCCGTGGCCGACCTGGCCACGCTGCCCGACGCGCCGTTCACCGCGCAGCAGCGCATGGCCGGCTGGTTCGACGCGCTGCAGCCTGCCGGGGTGCAGCCGTTCCTGGTGAACGCACAGGACAGCACCGAGACCGCCGGCTCTGCAGCCGCGGGCTTCTTCCTGTCGCTGCCACCCGACCAGCGGCCGACTGCGGTGCTGGCCTACTCGGACCGCATCGCCCAGGGCGCCATGCAGGCAGCACGCGATGCGGGGCTGACCGTGCCCGACGAATTCAGCATCGTCGGCTTCGACGACGCCACGTTCGCCGCCACCACCCGGCCCGCGCTCACCACGGTGCGCCAGGACATCGGCCGCAAGGGCAGCGAGGCGGCCGCGCTGCTGCGCGAGGCCATCGAACTGCGTACACCACAGCGCACCGACCACCACCTGCTGCCCACCGAGCTGGTGGTGCGCGACAGCACCGGCCCTGCGCCGGCCTGAGCGCAAGGCGAACTCAACCGAACGTGAACCGGCCGCCGAGCATGGTGCGCACCACGGGAATGGCGTGGATCTCGTGCGGCGCCACCGAGTACGGGTTCGTGGCCAGTTGGACCAGATCGGCGCGCTTGCCGACCTCGATCGAGCCGGTGACGTGCTCGAGCCGCAGCGCCTTTGCGCCGTTGATGGTGTGGCACCGCAGCGCGTCGGCCAACGACATCTGTTCGTGCCCGCCGGCGGGTCGGTCGTCGGGCCGTCCGGGCCGGCGGCGGGTGACCGCGGCCTCGATCTGGATGAGCGGCGCGATCTCGTCGACCGCCACGCCCGGGCAGTCGGCGCCGAACGTCAGGTTCGCGCCGGAACGCACCACCGAGCCGTAGGGCAGGTAGTCACGGCGGAAGCGTTCGTCGCCCACCAACTTGGGGTAGGCGTCGATGAACTCGCCGAGGTAGTCGGTGCCCCACAGCGGGGTGCCGTTGGCGGTGACGCCCAGCTGCGCGAACCGGGGCACGTCGTCGGGGTGGCAGAACTCGAGGTGGCACACCGTGTTGCGCGGGGTGAGCTCGGGGCGCGTGGCGGCCACGTGTTCGAACGCGTCGAGCGCGGCGCGCACCGCGGCGTCGCCGCACGAGTGGATGTGCACGTCGAACCCGGCCACGTTGGCCGCCAACGCCATCTCCTTGGCGTACTCGGGAGGGGTGACCCAGCCGCCGGTGTGGGGCTCGTCCAGGTACGGCTCGAGCATCGAGGCCGTGTGCGCCGGTCCGACGCCGTCCATGAACATCTTCACGGTGGTGACCGAGATGTTCGGCGACCGCACTTCGTCCTGCATCTCGAACGCCTGCTCGACCACCTTGTCGGGTGACTTGCCGTCGCCGCGCACGAACCCCGACGAGGCGACGATGCGCACGGGCAGTTCGCCGGCGTGGTCGAGCGCCACGAGGTCGGCGTAGACGGCGCGCTCGAGCGTGCGCGAGCTGAGCAGCGAACCGGCGTCGAAGTACGAGGTGATGCCGTACGACGGCGCCGGCGTCATGGTCAGGTCCATGGCCTCGCGGATGGACTCCATGGAGTACATGCCCAGCTTGATGGCCAGCGGCAGCCACGACCCCTCGCAGCACGTGCCCGCGGGGAAGCCGTCGGAGTCGCGGAAGAAGAACGACGCGGGCGGGTTCGGGTCGGGTGTGCTGGCGTCGATGCCCGCGGCGATGAACGCGGCCGTGTTCGCCCACACGTCGTGCACCTCGTAGCTGTGCAGGAACGCCGGGCGGGTGTCGGTGACGGTGTCCAGCCAGGTGCGGTGCGGCTGCTCGCCGTCGAACGTGAACTGCGTCCACCCGTGGCCGCGGATGACCTCCTTGTCGGGGTGCGACTCGGCGTAGTGGCGGATGCGGTCGAGGACAGCTTCCTTGCCGTGCAAGTTCTCCAGCGACACGCCGATCTTCGACAGCGCCCCACCGATGAAGTGGTCGTGACCGGAGATGAAGCCGGGCATCAGGAAGCCGCCCTCCAGGTCCACCTCCACGGTGTCGTCGCGACGCTGCGCGCCGGCGTCCGCATCGGCGCCGACGAACGCGATCACCTCGTCGTGCACCACCACCGACTCGGCCCATGGCCGACGCGGGTCCATGGTGTGCACCACCCCGTTGCGGAACCAGTAGCTCGCCATTTTGCGAGCGTACACGCTGCGCGCAAGCGTGGCTATCAACCGATAGCCGTCTTGTGGTGAGGGCTAGGCGCGGACGCGCACGACGCCGTCGGCCACTGCCGCGGCGGCCACGGCGGGTGCCACGCGATCGACGATCGAGCGGTCGAACACCGACGGCACCACGAATTGCGGTGACAGCTGCTCGTCGGTCACCGACTCGGCGATGGCGATGGCCGCCGCGAGTTTCATGCCCTCGGTGATGTCGGTGGCGTCGGCGTCGAGCGCGCCACGGAAGATGCCGGGGAAGGCGAGCACGTTGTTGATCTGGTTCGGGTAGTCGCTGCGGCCGGTGGCCATGACCGCGGCCAGGCCGTCGGCGTGCTCGGGGCGGATCTCGGGGTTCGGGTTCGCCATCGCGAACACGATGGGGTCCTTCGCCATGTTGCGCAGGTCGGCGGCGGTGATGAGGTCGGGGCCGCTGACGCCCACGAACACGTCGGCCCCCACCAGCACGTCGCCGATCGAGCCCATCTTGCGCGACTGGTTGGTGTGCTCGGCGAACCACTCCTTGGCCACGTTCAGATCGCTGCGGCCCGAGTAGACGGCGCCCGTGCGATCGCAGCCGACGATCTCGCCGACGCCGGCGTTGATGAGGATCTTGCCGATCGCCACGCCCGCGGCGCCCATGCCGGCGATGACGACCGAGATGTCGCCGATGTTCTTGCCGGTGATCTTCAGCGAGTTCCACAGCGCGGCCAGGGTGACCACGGCCGTGCCGTGCTGGTCGTCGTGGAACACCGGGATGTCGAGGCTGGCCTTCAGCCGCTCCTCGATCTCGAAGCATTCGGGGGCCTTGATGTCCTCCAGGTTGATGCCACCGAACGTGGGGGCGATGCGCTGCACGAAGTCGACCACCTCGTCGGCGGTGCGGGCGTTGATGCACACGGGGAAGCCGTCGACGCCGCCGAACTCCTTGAACAGCAGCGCCTTGCCCTCCATCACCGGCATCGCGGCCTCGGGGCCGATGTCACCCAGGCCCAGCACGGCCGTGCCGTTGCTGACGATCGCGACCGTGTTCTTGCGGATGGTGTAGCGGTGCGACAGCGCCGGGTCGTCGTGGATGGCCATGCACACTCGGGCGACGCCCGGGGTGTACGCCATGGACAGGTCGTCGCGGTCGTTCACCGGGGCCAGGGTGCCGGTCTCGATCTTGCCGGCCTCGTGCATGCGGAACGTGCGGTCCCACCAGTCCACCAGGTGGACGCCCTTCAGCGCGTTGACGGCGTCGACCACCTTCTGCTGGTGCGCCTCGTCGCGGCAGTGCACCACCAGGCAGCGGCGCAGCTCGGGGCCGCGGACGTCGAAGCCGTCGAGTGCTCCGATGTTGCCGCCGGCCTCGCCGATGGCGCTGCACAGTCGGCCGAGCGTGCCGGGCACGTTGTCGAGGCGGCAGTCGAGGGTGATGGAGAACGCGGCGGTGGGGGAGGTGGGCACGGTTGCCCACGCTAGGGCTGGGTGGCTCCCGGCTCCACATCCATTCCGCCGGGTGGGACGAGCTCGAAGTTCAGCCACACGTCGAGCGGCAGCGACGCCAGCCGCGACCGGACGGCGGTGCGCACGCGGTGCTCGTCGGCGACGGTCGCGTCGGGCCGCACTTCGGCATCGATCTCGACGTACAGCTTCTTGCCCACCTTGGTCATGCGCACCGTCGGTTCGGCGATGTCGAACTCGTGGAACACCTCGCGCACCACGGCCAGCACGGGTGCCTGCACCTCCGCGGGCGGCGCACCCTCGAGCAGTTCGACGAGTGTCGACTTCACCATGCGGATGGGTGACGGCAGGAACGCGATGCAGGTGATGATGACCATGACCGGGTCGACGTACGGCGCTGCCCGATCCCATGACGAGTCGATGAGCAGCCACAGCACCAGGAAGCCGGTGGACATGCCCACGCCGCGCAGCGCCGCCACGCGCCAGCCGATGGTCTCGGCCTTCAACAGGTCCGAGCCCTTGTTCACGCCGCTGATCCACCGCCAGAACACCAGCGAGCACAGGCTGGTGACCACCGCGTAGACCATGGCGGGGCCGGGGGAGACGATGCTGCCGCCGTCGCGGATGGTGAACACGGCCTCGAGCAATGCGTACAGGAGCGTGACCAGCAGGATGGTGCCCTGAACGCCGATGACCAGCGGCGTGGCCGCCTCGCGGCCGTAGGGGAAGCGGGTGCTGGGCCCGGCGGCGGCGATTGCCGAGGCGCGCAGCAGCAGACCCGACACGGCGATGCCGATGACCGCGTAGACGCCGTCGAGCAGGATCATCTGCGAGCCGCTGACGATGCCCCACACGACGCCGATCGAGCCGAGCACCGCGGTGACCCCGATGGACCACCACAGGACTCGTGCCTCGAACGTCGGGTCGCTCATGGTGCGCCGGCCGTCAGAAGGACCAGAAGAGCGGGACGTAGAAGATGGACACCACGGCGAACAGGGTCATCATGCAGATGCCCAGCTTCCAGTAGTCGGCGAACTTGTAGCCGCCGGGGCCCATCACCATCAGGTTCGCCGGCGTGGCCACCGGGGTGAGGAACGAGGCAGCGGCGGCGATGTTCACCGACATGAGGACCGGCCGGGCCGACACGTCGATCTGTGACGCCGCCGTCACGGCGATGGGAATGACGATGAGCGCGGTGGCGGTGTTGCTGATGAGCTGACCCATCACTGCTGTGAGCACGAACAGGCCGGCCACCAGCGCGTAGGGGCCGTGGTCGCCCACCAGGTTCACCAGGCCGTCGGCCAGCTTCTGGGCGGCACCGCTCTGCTGCATGGCCAGGCTGAGCGGGGTCATGCCGCCGACCAGCACGATGGTGGTCCACGAGATCGAGCGGTAGGCGCGGGGGAGCGGCACCACGTTGGTGAGCACCAGTGCGCCGGCGGCCAACAGGCCGGCCACCACCGGCGGCACCGCGCCGGTGGCCAGCAGCACCACCATGAGGCCGACGATGGCAAGGGCCTGCTTGGCGCCCAGGCCCAGCGGTACGGCCTGCCTGCGAACCAGGCCGGGGTCGTCGACCACCAGCAGGGCAGGGTCGTCGCGGTTCTGCTCCAGTTCGGCCCACTTGCCCTGCACCAGCAGCGTGTCGCCGGTGGTGAGCACCACCTCGCCGTCGCGCACGTCCTGCCCGTTGCGCTGCACCGCGAGGATGACCACCTTCGTGCCGCTGAAGACCATGCCGGGGAACACTCGGGCGCCCACCAGGTCGGATCTGGGTGGGACGACCACTTCCGCCACACCGACCTCGCGGTTCAGCAGTGCATCCTCGGGTTGGTCGACGGTGACCGGTGCGAGCGACAGCGAGTAGCGGCCGAGAAGGTCGTCGATCGCGGCGTCGTTGCCCGACACCACGAGCACGTCGCCGGAGCGGACGACGTCGTCGGGGCCCAACGCGCCGGGCGTGCTGCGCGTGAGCCGTGGTCGCTGCGCGCCCGAGACCTCGCCCGGAAGGTCGCGGCGGGCGACGCCCACCAGCGGCGACTGCTCGGACACCACCAGGCGGACCATGGTGTGGTCCACCTCGTACTGCTCGGCCAGCACCCGGGCGAGCTCGCTCAGGTCCGGTGGGATGGCGTCGGGCGTGCGTTCGGGCAACAGCCGGTCGCCGAACACTACGACGATCACGATGGCGCCGATGAGCAGCGGCACACCGACGATGGTGAACTCGAAGAACCCGAACCGGCCGTAGCCGGCGTCGTGCGACGCCTCGGACGTGATGACGCTGACCGGAGTGCCGGTGAGCGCCAGCATCGAGCCGGCGTGCGCGGCGAATGCGAGTGGCATCATCAGCTTCGACGGCGTTCGGCCCAGGCGAACGGCGATGACGACCACCATGGGCACGAGTGCGGCGACCGCACCGTTCACGCTGATGACCGCGGTGAGCAACGCCACCATCAGCATCATCATCACGAGCAGGCGCGTGCGGCTGGTGCCGGCCTTGGCGATGAGCTGTTGCCCGGCCCACGCGGTGACGCCGGTGGAGTCGAGCCCTTCACTGACCACGAACAACGAGGCGATGAACAGGATGGTGGTCTCGCCGAAGCCGCCCACCGCCTGCTCGATGGTGAGCACGCCGGTGGCCCACAGCGACAGCGCCACGCCGAGCGCGACGACTTCGACCGGGAGGCGGTTCCAGACGAAGAGCACGACGGCCACGCCGAGGATGATGAACGTGATCGTGCTGTCGGACATCGGAGCGGACCTTACACAGTCATCGGACTGACCGGTTCAGCGTTGGTTGTCGCCTGTGGTCGAGAAGTTGGCTAGGTTCCACCTGTTCGTACTCCCGAACGAAAGGGCCCTCATGCAGATCACCGTTCGCTCCGGCGACGTCCGCGCCACCGCGTCGTCACTCGCCATCCTCGCCGTGCACGAAGGCGCGGCGCTGCCCAAGCCGGTGGCAGGCTCGTTCGAAGCGGCCGACTTCACCGGCGCCGCGAACCAGACCCTCGTGGTGTACCCGCGTGCCAAGGGCGCGCCGTCGCGCGTGCTGCTGGTGGGCCTGGGAGCGAAGAAGGCGGTCGACGTCGACCGAATCCGCCAGGCCGCGGCCACCGCCGTGCGCCAGGCGCGTGCGGCGCAGGTCGCGGAGATCACGCTGGGCGTGCCGTCCGACATCGGCGTGCCCGCCGCGGCGCTCGGCCAGGCGCTCGCCGAGGGACTCGAGCTGGGCGCGTACCGGTGGTTCGGCGGCCGCACCGGTCTGAGCGACGCCGAGACGCACGAGATCACGTCGGTCACCGTGGTCACCTCGAAGCAGGTGAAGGCACTGGGCGAGGGCATCGCCGTCGGCCAGGCCATCGCCGGCGGCACCAACTTCGCTCGCGACCTGGTGAACACGCCCGGCGTCGACAAGACCCCGCCGCAGCTGGCGCAACGCGCCATCGAGCTGGGCGAGCGCATGCCGTCCATCGAGGTCACCGTGTACGACGAGGTGCGCCTCGAGAAGGAAGGCTTCGGCGGCATCCTCGCCGTGGGCAAGGGCTCCGACAGCCCGCCGCGCTTCATCATCATGGAGTACGGCAAGCAGTTCAAGAACGCCCCGACGGTCTGCCTCGTGGGCAAGGGCCTCACGTTCGACTCCGGCGGCCTGAACATCAAGCCTGCCGAGGGCATGGAGACCATGAAGAACGACATGGGCGGCAGCGCCGCCGTGTTCGGCACCATGCAGGCCGTTGCCGACCTGGGCCTCGAGATCCACCTCGTCGGCCTGGTGCCGTCGGCAGAGAACATGCCCAGCGGTCGCAGCTACCGCCCGGGCGACGTGGTGACGACGCTCAGCGGCAAGACCATCGAGATCCTGAACACCGACGCCGAGGGCCGCGTCATCCTGTCCGACGGCCTGCACTTCGCCGGCCGCTACAAGCCGGCCGCCATCGTCGAGCTCTCCACGCTCACCGGCGCGGTCATCATCGCCCTCGGCAACGTGGCGACGGCCGTCATGGCCACCGATCAGTCGCTGGCCGACCAGCTCGTCGCCGCCGGCCAGGCCAGTGGCGACAAGGCGTGGCAGCTGCCGCTGTGGGACGAGTACCACCAGATGGTGAAGAGCGAGAACGCCGACCTGCGCAACCTGGCCGGCCGCGCCGCTGGCAGCATCACGGCCGGAGCGTTCCTGGCGGCGTTCGCCGGCAAGTACCCGTTCGCCCACCTCGACATCGCCG
>CBHWEI010000125.1:0-10741 GCA_966112835.1 uncultured Acidimicrobiaceae bacterium | reverse complement strand
ACGATGCGCTTCGCCTCGAGCAGCACGATCTCGGTGACGGCCGGGTCCTTGTCCCACTGCTCGGACCACGTGCGGGCCCACGGCGACGGCACGACATCGGCGAGCTCGACCGTGCGGCCCTCGGCCTTCGACACGATCTTCGACGTCACCACCACCACGTCGCCCGACTGCAGCGGCGTGCCCGCCTCGACGGCGGCCTGGAGCACGGCGGCACCCAGGTCGGTCCCCTCGGCGATCTCGGGCATGCCCGGGACGCCGAAGACGTGCAACCCGCTCACGCCGGCAGGCCGGCGAGGAACTCGAGGATGGCCGCGTTCACCGGCTCGGGGTTGGTGAGGTTGGCCGCGTGCGCGCCACCCACCTTCACCACGCCACCGCAGCCGACCAGGCCGGCCGCCATCTCCTCGGCGTGCTCCATGGTGATTGCGGTGTCCTCGGTTCCGTGCACCACCAGGGCCGGGCAGGTGATCTCGCCCAGGCGCGGGCTGACGTCGTCGCGGGTGAGAAGGCAGCGGGCCGGCTCGGCCATGAGCTCCTTCGGGCGGGCCTGCCACTTGGCGATCCACTTCGGGTTCTCGTCGGCGTCGTCGATGATGATCGTGGCAACGGCGTTGGCCAGGTCGTCGACCGGACCGACGGCCAGCCACAGGTCGACCATGCCCTGGTTCGCGGCCAACGTGTCGGGGTGGTCGAGCGCGGCACCCGAGTCGAGCAGGATGAGCGCACGGACGCGTTCGGGCGCTGTGAGCGCCACGCGCAGCGACAGGTAGCCGCCCTGGCTCATGCCGCCCACCACGGCGCGCTCGATGCCCAGATGGGTGAGCAGCGCCAGGCAGTCGTTGGCGGAGTCCCAGTAGGTGAACGGCTTGCCGTCGAACTCGGTCAGCCCGAAGCCGCGCTCGTCCCACGTGATGACGCGGTACTGGTCGCGCAGCGCCGCCACCTGGTGGACGAACATCTCGTGGTCCATCAGGAAGCCGTGACCGAGGATGACGGGCGGGCCGTCGCCGCCGGTGTCCTCGTAGTAGATGTTCTGGCCGTTGACCGGTGCGAATGCCATGCGCGCAACGTAGCAGTGGGATGATGACCCAATGGTCTCCGAGATCTTCGACCCCACCGCATGGCGGGAAGTGCCCGGCTTCGACTTCGACGACATCACGTACCACCGTGCGGTCGAGCACGGCACGGTGCGCATCGCCTTCAACCGCCCCGAGGTGCGCAACGCCTTCCGGCCGAAGACGGTCGACCAGCTGTACACCGCGCTCGACCACGCCCGGCAGTCCACCGACGTGGGTGTCGTGCTGCTCACCGGGAACTGTCCCTCGCCCCGCGACGGCGGCTGGGCGTTCTGCAGCGGTGGCGACCAGCGCATCCGCGGCAAGGACGGCTACAAGTACGCCGAAGGCGACGAGCGCGAGACCATCGACTCGGGCCGCGCCGGACGACTGCACATCCTGGAGGTGCAGCGGCTCATCCGCTTCATGCCCAAGGTGGTCATCAGCGTGGTGAACGGTTGGGCCGCCGGCGGCGGTCACAGCCTGCACGTGGTGAGCGACCTCACCCTGGCCAGCCGCGAGCACGGCAAGTTCAAGCAGACCGACGCCGACGTGGCCAGCTTCGACGGTGGCTTCGGCAGCGCGTACCTGGCGCGCATGGTGGGCCAGAAGTTCGCTCGCGAGATCTTCTTCCTGGGTCGCACCTACTCGGCCGACGAGATGCACGCGATGGGCGCCGTGAACGCGGTGGTCGCCCACGCCGACCTGGAGCGCGAGGCGCTGCAGTGGGCGAAGGAGATCAACGGCAAGAGCCCCACCGCGCAGCGCATGTTGAAGTTCGCCTTCAACCTCGTCGACGACGGGCTGGTGGGCCAGCAGGTGTTCGCCGGCGAGGCCACCCGCCTGGCCTACGGCACCGACGAAGCCGAGGAGGGGCGCTCGTCGTTCCTCGAGAAGCGCACCCCCGACTGGTCGCCCTTCCCCTGGCACTTCTGATGCCCGACGGGCCGCCCACCGGGCTCATCGTCGTCGACTCACCCGACGACCCGCGGGTGGCCCCGTTCCGGCTGAACGAGCGCGGCCTGGCCAACCGGTTGCAGCGACGCGACGACGGCGGCGACGGCCTGTTCATGGCCGAGGGCGATCTGGTGGTCGAGCGTGCGCTCGACGCCGGCTGCGTGCCCACCATGGCGTTGGTCGACGGCGACCGCGTTCCCGCCGTCGCCGACCGGCTGCTGGGCCGGGTGCCGGTGTTCGCCGGCGGCGATGAGATGCGCCGGTCCATCACCCAGCTGGGCATGCCGTACTCCATCGTGGCCCTGTTCGAGCGCCCGCCGCGGTCGACGGTGGCCGACCTTGCCGCCTCGTGCACACGCCTGGTGCTGGCCGAGGCGGTCGACAACCCGTTGAACGTGGGCAGCATCGTGCGCAACTCGCTGGGCATGGGCTGGCAGGGCCTGGTGCTCGACACCACCAGCGTCGACCCGCTCGCCCGGCGGGCGATGCGCGTGTCCATGGGCAACTCGCTGCACCTGCCCAACGCCCGCACCCGCGACATGGTGGCCACGGTGCGCGAACTGGTGGCCGGCGGGTGGCAGGTGGTGGCCCTCACCCCCGCCGACGACGCGCGGCCGCTGGACGAGGTGCCCGTGGGCGACCGGGTGGCGCTGCTGGTGGGCAGCGAACGCGCCGGCCTGACCGCCGACGCCATGGCCGCCGCCACACACCGCGCCAGCATCCCCATGCACGCCGGGGTGGACAGCCTGAACGTCGCGGCAGCGACGGCCGTGGCCTGCTGGGCCCTGCGCTCCCGAACTTAAGTTCGGGCGCGGGTGCCCGTCACGCACCGCGCCGTGGCGCGCAGCGTGAACGGGCCGGAGGGCGACCCAATGCGACGCACGATCGCCGCCTTCAACTCGTCGCGGGCGGCGTCGTCGAGCGTCGCGACGAGCGCTCCCGGCGGCCCAACACCGGCGCAGAAGCCGGCCCACAGCTCGTCGACGCCGGAATACGTCGACTGGACCTCGATGACCGTCTCGACCACCTCGGCGAAACCTGCACCGTCGAAGAGCTCGGTCAACTCTCCTTCGCGCCCGAAGCGGATCGCATGCGTCTCGTGCGGCAGGTGGGGAAGGGTGTCCATCGCGGCATCGCGGAACACGCCCAACATCTGCATCCCGTCGTCGGCGTCCCAGATGCACGCCGCCGCAACACCACCGGGGCGCAGGACGCGCCGCAGCTCACCGGCACCCGCCTCGGGATCCGACATGAAGTGGACGACCAGTTGCGCCGCAGCCCGGTCGAACGACTCGTCGGCGAAGGGAAGCTGCTCGGCATGACCGACGCGGACGCCGACCCCCGGGAACCGAGTTGCGCAGGCTTCGACGAACGACGGTGACGGGTCGATCGCGTCCACCGACGCGGCACCGACGCGCTGCACCAGTTCTGCCGTCAACGCGCCGGGACCGCAGCCCACGTCGAGCACCCGCTGCCCCGCCACCACTCCGGCCGCATCGGCGAACGGACCGGCGAGCGAACGCGAGTAGCGGCCCATGAACAGGTCGTAGGCGTCACCGGTCGCCTGAAACGTGCGTGCACCCTCTGCTTCCATACGCCGACCCTACGTCCTTTCGAAAGGTGTCACGATTGTGTGGGCGGTGACGCTTTGCAGAGTGTGAACTTCGAACGGTTCGTGGAGGAACGGGGACCAGGCCTGCGCGCCGCGCTCGTCGCCGCCTATGGGCCCGAAGTGGGGCTCGACGCCGCGTCCGAGGCACTGGCCTTCGGCTGGGAACAGTGGGTCCGGCTGTCCACGATGGACAACCCCGCCGGCTACCTCTACCGAGTGGGCCAGACCGCGGCGCGGCGACTGGTGCGACCCGTCGCCCTGTTCCCCACTCCGCCGGTCACCTCGCTGCCCGAGTTCGAGCCTGGCCTGTTGCCGGCCGTCGCCGCGCTCTCCGAGCAGCAGCGGGTGTGCGTGCTACTGGTGCACGCCTTCGGGTGGCCCATCGTGGAGGTCGCAGCGATGCTCGACATCAGCCATTCCACCGCTCGAACACATCTGCTTCGCGGGCTGCAACACCTGCGCGACGCACTGGAGGTGCACCGTGCCGACTGACCACCGCGTCGAGGACCAACTCGCCGACTACGGCAGCTGGCTGGAGGGTCACCTCCGCACGTCGCTGCGACCCGAGGTCGCCGTCGGCCCAGCTCCGACCGGCCACGACGGCGACCGCAGCGGGCACTGGTACGCGACCCTTGCCGCGACGGCGGCTGTCGTCGCGGCGATGATCGCCGGCCTGGTGTACCTGTCGGCACGCGACGCCGACGACACGAAATCGACCCGCGTCGGGTTCACCGACCGGTCGTTCCAGTGGGCGGAAGCGACCTCCCACCCGTCGATGGCCGACCAGCAACCGACCTCCCTCGCAGGTGGTCCGGTCGGCTATGTGGCGATCCGCACGGTGGCGCGTGGCGGTGCCGCCTGGTTCTCACAGGACGGCACGGTGTGGAACGACATCACCTCCGAGTTCGGCGGCGGTGAGATCCTGTCGGCCACCGCGACCGACGATGCACTGTGGGTACTCGCCAGCGTCGCCAAGGACACCGACCCCTCGACCCCCGCGCACCTGTACCGCAGCGCGGACGGCACCGCGTGGACCGAGATCGTGCCCCTCGCGCATGTGAACGCGCCCCTGCACGCCGTGGGCAACCTGCTCGTCGCCGACGTGACCAACGCCGAGACCGGCGAGGTGCGCACCTCCGTCAGCACCGATGGCCAGCAGTGGCGGCCGCCGAACGGCTTCACCGGGCATGCCGCGGTCATCAGCGCCGCCTCGATCGGCCCTCGCGACTTCCTGCTCACCGACAGCGGACTGTGGACCAGGCGTGACGGGCAGATGTGGCGCCTCCTCGATCGACCGGTCGGCACCGTCATCGTCGCCGCCGACGACACGCTGGTGTCCATCCAGGATCTCTCGATCCCCGCGTGTGCCGGCCCCGACATCATGTCGATCGAGACCATCGACGGCCCGCCGACCGACGACTGCCAGCACTCGCCCGGCGTGCAGGTCCTCGGTGCCGACGACCGGTGGCGCGCCGTGGACGCCGGTCCTCGGCTCGTCGGCGTGGAGAACTCTCCGACCGTGGGCCTGGAGGGCCTGCTCGTGTCGGCCAACATCGACTATCAGCGCAACCTGCGGCTGACCGTGTCGCAGGATGCCGGCGCCACCTGGCGCGACCAGGGCCTGCGTCGCGGCACTTCGATCCCGGCATCGCCGGTGACGCCCCTGTTGGCCACGAACGGACACAACGTGGTCGTGCTGCTGCCATCGGTCGAGGGCGTCCCCACCGGCGTCGTCGTGGGCACGCTGTCGGCGGACCAGCCGCAGCCGGCGCCACCGTCGACGCCGGTTCCGACGCCGGGCGATTCGTCGATCTCGAACGCCACCACCACGCCCAGCGGCACGGACTTCGTCGAAGCCACCCTGCCGCCGGATCCGAGCAACCCACTGAGCTCGTACCTGGAGTTCCCTTCGGACCACGTGAGCGCCGGCGCACGGATGCAGGGCTGGTGGGTCGTGGTCAACAACTCGGACACCCCGTACCTGCCGCCGAACTCCCTGGACGGATGCGCGATGTCGTGGGTGGTGTACCTGACCAACGAGCACACCACCCAGGAGTTCGCCATGTCGGCGAACTGTCGCGAGCCGATCACCTTCCCGCCCGGGGAGACTCGGCTCAGGGTCGAGATCGTGGCCCAGACGCAGTCGTGCTTCACCGACCTCACCGCGTCGGCAGCATCGGGGTGTGGAGGTGGCGAGCCGCTGCCGATGCCGCCCGGCACCTACCGGGTTCGGCTCACCGGTGGCGATCCCATTCCGCGACCCGAGCCGCTCACCATCGAAGTCGTCGGTCAGGCCTGAGCCGCGGCTGTCAGCCCCTGACGATGTTCAGGCCGCCGTCGTTGCGCATGTGCTCGGCGGCGGGCACGAAGTAGCCCATGAGCATGTCGCGGATCTCACCCGGAGGAGTGCACCGCTCGACGGCGGCAGCCATGTGCAACAGCCAGTGGTCGCGCTCGGCCGCGCCGATGGCGAACGGGTTGTGGCGCATGCGCAGCATCGGGTGGCCGCGCTCGTCCATGTAGGTGTGCGGGCCGCCCCAGTACTGGGCGAGGAACAGGCTGAGCCGGCGCTTGGCGCCGTCGACGTCGTCGGGCGGGTACAGCGGTCCCAGCACCGGGTCGGGCATGACGCCTTCGTAGAACGCATCGACGAGCCGTTCGAAGAACGGCATGCCGCCGACCGCGTCGTAGAGGGTCATGCCCTCATCAGGGGTGTCGCTCACCCCGTCGAGGTTAGAGGTCGTCGTGGAAGACGCGCACGGGACCAAGGTCCTCGGCGCGGATCACGATGGGCGTGCGCCCGTCGCAGGGATCCAGGATGACGAACTCATGCGTGGCGAGCAGCACCAGTGCCGTCGCCGAGTCGCCCTCGATGTCCACCTCGATCACGTCGCCGGCATGCAGCCGAGTCGCCAGTGCATTCATTGTTCTCGCCCTTGTGTGTGCTGTGGCGACTGCTTGCCCGCTGCCGCTCCCGTTTGATGGCAAGTTCATCGGCACTGGGCGTGAGGGGCTTTACGAAAACTTTGGACTTTCGTAAGAAGGAAAGATTTCCGGCAGCCCGTCGCTGACCTTCACCGGAAACTCGGGGGCGCGCTTCTCGAGGAAGCTGACCACGCCCTCCCGAGCGTCGGGGCTGGCACCACGGGACAGGATGCCCCGCGAATCCACTCGGTGGGCCTCCATCGGGTGCGAAGCGCCCAGCATGCGCCACAGCATCTGCCGGGTGAGGGCCACGCTGACCGGCGCCGTGTTGTCGGCGATCTCCTTGGCGATGGCACGCGCCGTGGGCAGCAGGTCGTCGGCCGCGTGCACGCTGCGCACCAGGCCGCCGGCCAGCGCCTCGGACGCCGGGAACACCCGGCCCGAGTAGCACCACTCGGCCGCCTGGCTGATGCCCACCAGGCGCGGCAGGAACCAGCTGCTGCACGCCTCGGGGACGATGCCGCGGCGGGCGAACACGAACCCGAACTTGGCGGACTCGGCGGCCAGGCGGATGTCCATGGGCAGCGTCATGGTGACGCCGACGCCCACGGCCGGGCCGTTGATCGCACCGATGACCGGCTTCGTGCACTCGAAGATGCGCAGGCTCACCAGACCGCCGCCGTCACGCGGGATGCCGACGTCCTCGGGGATCTCGTCGCTGCCGCCCTTGCTGAACGTCTCGCCACCGCTCGACAGGTCGGCGCCGGCGCAGAAGCCACGACCGGCGCCGGTGACGATGACCACGCGGACGTCGTCGTCCGCGTCGACCTGGTCGAACGCGTCGATGATCTCGCGCATCATCGTGCCTGTGAACGCGTTCAACTGCTCGGGACGGTTCAGCGTGATGGTGGCGACGTGATCGTCGACCGAGTAGGTGATCTGCGTGTAGTCCATGCGGCGAAGCTACGCCGCGGAACTAGACGTCCAAGAACTTGGAGGCAGCGGTGCCGGAACCGACGGCGCCGACGAATGCACCCACGAGGATCATGATGAGCCACACCGTGTACGGGTAGCCGTCGGTGACCACGAAGCCCTCCAGGCCCGAGCTCACCGGGAACGCGCGCACGCCCGCGGTCCAGTCACGGTTGATGAGCAGCATGAAGATGCCACCGAGGAAACCGCCGACGATGCCCTGCAGCAGACCCTCGAGCATGAACGGCAGGCGGATGAACCAGTTGGTGGCACCCACGAGTTTCATCACCTCGATCTCTCGCCGTCGGGCGAACATCGCGGTGCGGATGGTGTTCCAGATGAGCAACGCCGACGCGGCCAACAGGCCACCCGCGATGATGAGCGTGCGCACGCCGAAGAAGCTCTTCAGCTGGCTGAGCACCTCCACCTGTTGGTCGGGCGTGCGGACGTCGATGACGTTGGGCAACTCGCTGAAGGTGTCCTTCAACGTGCGCAGCACCTCGCCGCTGTCCTTGTCGATGGGCGTCACCTTGAAGAACGACGGGATCTTCGGGATGAGCTGCTCGAGCGCGTCGGGGTCGCCGGCGAACAACGTGTTGGCCACCTCGGTGGAGCACGCCTCGTCGCAGTAGACGACGGTCTCGATGACCGTGTCCTGGCCCTTCAACGCGTCCTCGATGAGCTGCACCTGCTCGGGGGTTGCCCCGTGCTTCACGTAGACGACCATCTCGACGCCGCCCGTCCACAGCTTCAACTGGTTGTCGAAGCCGCGCTGGATGAGCAGGGTGAGACCGAACAGCAGCAACGAAATGGTGGACGTGATGATGGTGGCCGCGGTGAGCGTCTTGTTGCGAGACATGCTCGCCCACATCTCACGCAGGGTGTAGCGAAGGCGGGAGATCATTCGTAGACACCTCGGGCCTGGTCGCGCACGATCACGCCGCGGTCGAGCTGGATGACGCGCTTGCGCATCATGTTCACGATGCGCTGATCGTGGGTGGCCATGACGACCGTGGTGCCCGTCTTGTTGATGCGGTCGAGCAACCGCATGATGCCCTCACCGGTGGCCGGGTCGAGGTTGCCGGTGGGCTCGTCGGCCAGGAGGATGAGCGGCCGGTTGACGAACGCGCGGGCGATGGACACACGCTGCTGCTCGCCACCCGACAGCTGGTGCGGGAAGCGATCCTGCTTGCCGCTGAGGCCCACCAGGTCGAGCACGGCCGGCACCTGCTGGCGGATGACGTGGCGAGGACGGCCGATAACCTCGAGCGCGAACGCCACGTTCTCGAACACCGTCTTGTTCGTGAGCAGCTTGTAGTCCTGGAAGATGTTGCCGATGTTGCGCCGCAGGTGCGGCACCTTGCTGTCGGGCATCTCGTTGATGTTGCGACCGGCCACCCACACGGCGCCACGCTCGGGGCGCTCCTGGCGGTTCATCAGCCGCAACAGCGTGCTCTTGCCCGAACCCGACGGACCCACGAGGAAGACGAACTCTGCCTTGTTGACGTCGAAACTGGCGTCGCGAAGGGCCGTGACGTCGGTGCTGTACGACTTGGTGACGTTCTCGAGCTTGATCATGGAGTGCTCAACCGTAGCCCGGTCATTCCGCCTCTCGGCGTCGCCACCGGAGGTAGCCCTCCATGAACTCGTCGATGTGACCGTCGAGCACGGCGTCGATCTGGCTGGTCTCGACCTCGGTGCGCAGGTCCTTCACCATCTGGTACGGCTGGACCACGTACGACCGGATCTGGCTGCCCCAACCCACCTGCGCCTGGCGCCCGGCGATCTTGGCCAGGTCGGCCTCGTGCTCTTCCTCGATCTTCGCCGCGACCATCGCCTTCAGGCGGTTCATCGCCTTCTCGCGGTTCTGCAGCTGGCTGCGCTCTTCCTGGCTGGACGCCACCAGGCCCGTGGGCTTGTGGATGAGTCGCACCGCGGACGAGGTCTTGTTCACGTGCTGGCCGCCCGCGCCGCTGGCACGGAACACCTGCATGTCGATGTCGGCCTCGTTGATCTCGACGTCGGGCGCGTCCATGACCGGCCACACCTGCACGGCGGCGAAGCTGGTCTGGCGGCGGCCCTGGTTGTCGAACGGGCTGATGCGCACCAGGCGGTGGGTGCCGCGCTCGCCGGTCATCAGGCCATAGGCGTAACGGCCGGTGATGGTGAACTCGCACGACATGATGCCGGCCTCGGCGCCGTCGCTGCGCTCGTCGATCTCGAGCGAGAAGCCGCGCATCTCGGCCCACCGCGAGTACATGCGCAGCAGGATCTCGGCGAAGTCCTGGGCGTCGACGCCACCGTCCTTCGCGTTGATCTGCACGATGCAGTCGGCGTCGTCGTGCTCGCCGGTGAACAGGCTGCGCAGGTCGAGTTGGCGCAGCTGGGCACTGATGGAGTCGACGGCCGCCTGGATGTCGGGCTCCTGCGACTCGTCGTCGACCTCGCGGGCCATCTCGTGCAGCAGGTCGACGTCGTCGAGCTCCTGGGTCAGCGAGTCGAACGTGTCGACGTCGCCCTTCACGTTGGCGTACTCGGCGTTGATCTTCTTCGCCAGGTCCTGGTCGTCCCACAGGTCGGGGCGCGCCACTTCGAACTCGAGCTCGGTGAGCCGGGCTCGAGCCGCGGGGATCTTCAGGTAGCCCTCGGCGTCGCCGAGGCGGCGGCGGAGGTCCTTCAGGTCGTCGGAGAAGTCGCGCATGGGCAGTTCGTCAGGGGTTCGGGCTCAGAGGGTGGCGCCGTGGCACATCTTGAACTTCTTGCCGCTGCCGCACGGGCACGGCGCATTGCGCGGCGTCTTCGACCATTCGTCCTTGACGACGGTCTGCTGCTTGGCCGGTGCGGGCGCCGCGGGGACGGCCTCTTCGGGGATCTCGCCCGAAGCGGCAGCCGCACGAGCGGCGGCAGCGATGCCGGCGTTCGACGGAGCGTTCTCGCTGGACGTCTGCTGCACGTTCTGCACCGTGGTGGCCGGCGCGTCGTTGCGCACCACCTGCACGTGCATGACGTACTTCACGAAGTCCTGGGCGATGCCCTTCATCATCTGGCCGAACATCTCGTAGCCCTCGCGCTGCCACTCGGTGAGCGGGTCCTTCTGACCCATGGCACGCAGGTTGATGCCCTCCTGGAGGTAGTCCATCTCCTCCAGGTGCTCGCGCCAGCGCTGGTCGATGATGCGCAGCATGACCTGACGCTCGACGTCGCGCATGACCGCTTCGCC
>CBHWEI010000124.1:0-10757 GCA_966112835.1 uncultured Acidimicrobiaceae bacterium | reverse complement strand
GTGTCGGTTTCTCGCTGACACCCCTCGAGGCGACGATGGGAATCGAACCCATGTGGAAGGATTTGCAGTCCTTTGCCTCAGCCACTCGGCCACGTCGCCACCTGTCACCGGGCTGACCCGACGACGGGTGAGCACGATAGCGGCAAACCGGCACGGTCCATCCGGCTTTGAGAGCCGACGGAGCCCGGACGGCGTCCCCGACCAGGCATGCGAACGGGGGCCGTGCGACAATCGCCGCCATGCGTCGACGCCCTTCTCCCGTGCTGACCACCCTCGCCCTCGCCGTCGTGATCGCGCTGGCCGCGTGCAGCAGCGACGGCGGCAGCGCCGACCCGGGCACCACCGCCCCCACCGACAGCGGTTCGGCGCCGCCCACCGAGTCGCCCACCACGGCCGAGGCCACCACCACGACGGTGTCGCCCGCCGAGCTCGCCCAGGCCTTCACCCAGCCGGGCGAGTACCCGGTGGGCGTCACCACCCTGCAGCTGGACAAGGGCCCGCTGGTGGAGGTCTGGTACCCGGCCGTTCCCGGCACCACCGGCACCGAGACGTACGACGTGCGCGACTTCACCCCCGACGTCATCAAGGCGATCCTCACCGGCGACGTGCCCGCCTCGTACAGCTACCCGGCGGGCCGCGACGCGGCGGTCGCCGACGGTGAGTTCCCGGTGGTGCTGTTCAGCCACGGCTTCACCGGCATCCGCGTGCAGAGCTCGTTCCTCACCTCGCACCTGGCCAGCTACGGGATGATCGTCGTGTCGCCCGAGCACCCGTCGCGCGACCTCACCAACGTGCTGGGCGGTACCGCGTCGGGCGATCGCGCCGACTCGGTGGACGACCTGTTGCAGAGCCTCGACCTCATCACCGCACAGGACGCCGACCCGGCGAGCATGTTCTCGGGCCACGTCGACGTGTCCCGCGTCGCCGCGGTCGGCCACTCGGCCGGCGGTGGCACGGTGCTGGGCGCCGCGGCCGACAATCGAGTCGACGGCTACGTGTCGCTGGCGTCCGGCGTGCTGCTCGGCGGTGGTGGCGACGGCAGCACGACCACCACGGTCGACCCCGGCTCATTGCCCGACAAGCCGTCGTTCTTCATGGCCGGCGCGGTCGACCAGGTGGTGCCGGTCGACAAGGTCACCCGACCGTCGTTCGAAGCGGTGCCCTCCCCCAGCCTGCTGTGGGTGGTCGACGGTGTGGGCCACAACGGCTTCGACGACTTCTGCACGTTCGGCAACGGCAAGGGCATCATCGGTGTCGCCGAGGCATCGGGCCTGGGTGGCCTGCTCGACGCCCAGCCGGCGCTGCGCAAGCTGGGCGAGGACGGGTGCATCCCGCCCGCGGTCGACGTGAACACCACGTTCCCGGTCATCAACCACGCGGTCACCGCGTGGCTGCGCATCCTGTTCGGCATGGACCCCGAGCCCGTCGGTCTGGACGAGTCGGTGGCCGACCAGTACCCGACCCCGGTCGAGATCCTGTCGAAGTAGCGGGGATCTCCCGAACTCGAGTGCTTTGTGACGCCGTGCGCCGGCTCAGCTGGCGCCGGTGACGGGGGCCCCGTCGAACGCGGGGCGGGTGAACACCTCGCGCACCATCGGTTCGAAGTACGACAGCGGCTTCGTCGGGAAGTCGGGATCGAACGCCGCCTGGTCCCATCGTTCGCAGAACCGGACGCAGCTGTCGAACCACGGGTGATCGCGGTACGCGTCACGGGCATCGGGATCCAGCCCGATGTGGTGGCCGTAGTAGTGCTGCTGGAACAGCCCGTGCATGTGCACCACCCACGTCACCTCGTCGCGCACGTAGGGCCGCAGGATGGCGGCGGCGAGCTGCGAGTGGTTGGCGGGAGCGAGCCCGTCGCCGATGTCGTGCACCAGCGCCGCGACCACCCAGTCGACGTCGGCGCCGTCGGCCTCGGCGCGAGTCGCCGACTGCAACGAGTGCTCGAGCCGCGTGACCCGGTAGCCGCCCATGCCGTCGCCCAGCTGGCGCAGCCCGTCGAGGATGCGGTCGGGCAACGCGTCGATGTACTCGCGCTCCTGCTCGTGCAGGAACTCGTACTCCTCGCGCGTGCCGTCCTTCATCTGGGTGAACTGCACCTGATCCATGTCGCGACTGTACGACCCGATTTCAGGCCCCTGCCACGACGAAGCCGAGCGACCGCGCCCCCTGCGCCTGTCGCAGGTCGAACGTGAGGAAGACGAGACCGGCGACCTGCAGCCGCTGCGCGGATGCCAAGTGCAGCGCGTCGAGCGATCGCACTCCGAGCACCTCGCCGATGTCGGCAGCAGAGCGACACACCGCTTCATCGACCGAGACGAGAGCGAATCCGTCGAGGTCGACATCGAGCTGCGCACGCGCTGCAGCCAGATGAGCGCCCGAGAGCAGGCGACGCAGGTTTCGGCGCACTTCGACAAGGGTGATCCACGAGGTGACCAGAACCGGATCGGTTGCGAGCAATCGGTCGGCAACCTCCGAGTCCGGTTCGGCGACGTAGCGCTTCAGCAGCGCACTGGCGTCGACGTAGGTGGTCACTCTCCCCGGTCCTCGAGCAGGACATCTGCAACTCGTCGCTCGCCCACGGTCCTGGCAAAGGGGGCCAGCGCGTCCGGACGAGTCGGGGCGCGCAGCCATCCCTCTTCGATTCCACGTTCGATCTGCCCAAGCCCAGGCGCGGGAACGATGAGCACCTTGGGCACACCTCGATCGGTCACTTGGAGCGTCTCTCCGGCCGCCGCTCGGTCGAGGTACTCGGAGAGATGCTGCTTCAGTTCTCGAACACCGACGTCCATGTGGACACATTATACCGGCGATGTGTCCACATCGACCGGCAAACTTCGCCGAACTTCGTCAGAGGGCGGCGCGGATGTGTTGGTGGACGAACCAGACGCCGCGCTCCTCCACCGTGGCCAGCACGCCGTCGGCGTCGAGGCCGGCGTCGTGGGTGGTCTGCACCGCAGTGCAGATGTCGATGTCCTGCAGGTGCACCAGGCGGTGCGCGTCGACCTGCGCCTCCACCGAGTCGGGCGACGCCTCCGGGTGCGCGTACAGGCGACGGTGCACGACGGTGCGGTTCGCGGCGAGCGGCTCCATCCACATGGCCAACGCCGCGTCGGGGAACACGTTCAGCATGAGGTTCGGCCAGACGGTGAGGTAGCTGCCCACGTCGTAGGGCGTGGTGGTGGGCGCCCGGCCGATGTCGCTCCAACCCGGTTCGCCGGGCAGCAGCGTCGCCATCGCCACACCGGCCTCGGTGGTGGGGTGCAGTGGCCGGTCCCACGCGTAGAGGACCAACCCGTCGGCCACCATCGGGTAGTCGTGCGAGTTCGACGTGTCGATCTCGGGGTGCACGAACGGCGTGTGGTAGTTCTCGCTGTAGTTCTCGAGCAGCACCTTCCAGTTGAAGGGGCGCTCGTGCGCCTCGGCGAGCACCAGGTGCATGTCGCCCACCGGGTAGCCGTCGATGGCGTCGCCGAGCGGACCGAGCTGCAGCGGGGCCGCCGCGGGGTCGAGGTGGACGAACACCCATCGCCGCCAGGTGGACACCGAGACCGGTTTCAGTGAGAAGTCGGCCGGGTCGAATTCGTCGGGCTCGCCCACACCGTGCGCTCGTGCCAGCGAACCGTCGAGCCGGTACAGCCAGGCGTGGTACGGGCAGCTGATCGCCGCTCCGTGGCCCTCGTCGCCCGCCGCGCACAGCGGCGCGGCCCGATGCCGGCACACGTTCAGGAACGCGCGCAGGGCGCCCTCGCGGTCGCGCACCAGCAACACCGGTACGCCGCCCACCGCGATGGCCTTCCACGCGCCGGCATGCGGCGCGTCGGCCAGGTCACCCACGCACACCCACTGCCGCCGCCACACGGCCTGCACCTCGCACTGGAAGTGCGCGTCGTCGGCGTACCACGACGCGGGCAGGGTGCGCGCCCGACGGATGCCGTCTGGATCCGGGATGTGTCGAACCTCGGGGCTCATCGCGCGTCCTCTCAACGGGTGTGGCGTTCTTTGTTATTCTGACTCATGAGTCAAACAACTCTTGGGGGAACCACATGACTTCGTCCCGTCGCGATTTTCTCGCACGGTCCGTGCAGCTGGGCGTGTTGCTCGGTGCCGGCGTGCCACTCCTTCAGGCGTGCGGTGGTTCCGACGCCACCTCGTCGGGCAAGCGCACCGACCCCATCGCCGACGGGCTCGAGCCCGAAGCCGGCCCGCTGCGCGTCTTCAACTACGACTCGTACGTCAGCCCCGACGTCATCAAGGCGTTCGAGGACAAGTACGGCGTGAAGGTCGAGATCACCACGTTCACCACCGACACCGAGGCGCTCACCAAGCTGGCCTCGAAGGCCGTGAAGATCGACGTGCACCACTCGATGGCCGGCACGTCCATCGACCGCCTCATCAACGGCGGCCTGCTGCAGCCGCTGAACCGCAGCTACCTCACGAACTTCGGCAACATCCTGCCCACCCTGCAGGACCCCTGGTACGACAAAGGATCGGCGTACTCGGCGGCCTACATGTACTTCGGTACGGGCCTCGCCTACCGCACCGACCGCATCGACCCCGCCCAGGTGGAGGAGCAGGGCTGGGACGCCCTGTGGAACGCCACCGACTTCAAGGGTCAGGTGTCGGTGCTCGACGACGAGCGCGAGGCGCTGGTGATGGCCATGATGCGCAAGGGCAAGTTCGACGTGAACACCACCGACCAGCCCACCATCGACCAGGCCCAAGCCGACCTCACCGAACTCATCGACCTGGTGAACATCAAGGTGAACATCGAGGCCTACAAGAACATCCCCGAGGGCTCCACCACCATCGCCCACACGTGGAGCCCCGACATGGTGAACGCCTACAACGCGTACCTGCCCGAAGGCACCGACCCGGCCGTGCTCGGGTTCTGGCACCCGCCCGCCGGCGAGTACCTGGTGACCAACGACAGCATGGGCGTGGTCGCCGAGTGCGAGCACCCGGTGCTGGCCCACCTGTACATCAACTTCCTGCTCGACAACGACATCGCCGAGCAGAACTTCAGCTGGGTGGGCTACCTGCCGGCGCTCACCAAGTTCGACGCCGACTACGTCATCGGCGCCGGGTACATCCCCGAGAACCTGCGTGCCTGCATCCCCACCACCGAGGAGATCCAGAAGGCGTTGTACCTGAAGCCGCTGGGTGCCGACGGCGACGCACAGTACGAAGCCGCCTGGTCGAAGTTCACCTCCGGCGCCTGACGCTGTGACCGCAACGCTCTCGCCCGCGCCGCGAGCGTTGCGACGGCAACGTCGCTCGCCCGCCATCTGGACCCTGTTCGCCCTGCCCGGCGTCGGCTGGCTGATCGCGTTCTTCGTCCTGTCGGTCTACGCGGTCATGGCCGTGGCGTTCGGCACCGTCGACCCCATCCTGCGCACGTCGGTGCCAGAGTGGAACCCGTTCCGCTGGGACTTCACCGCCATGGGCAAGGTGCTCGACCGAGTGTTCGGCGGCGACCTGGGCACCGTGTTCCTGCGCACCGTCGGTTTCGTCGGGCTGTCGCTGCTGGGCTGCATCCTCATCGGCTATCCGGTGGCGTACTTCGTGGCCCGCAAGGCCGGCAAGCGCCGCGGGCTGCTGCTGATGCTGCTCGTGCTGCCGTTCTGGATCAGCTACCTCATGCGCATGCTGGCGTGGACGAACCTGCTGCAGACCGACGGCATGGTGAACAACGTGCTGCAGTTCCTGCACATCCAGAGCGAGCCGCGCAACTGGCTGGACGGCGACTGGCAGACCGTGGTGTGGGGCCTGATCTACGGCTACGTGCCGTTCTTCATCCTCCCGCTGTACAGCACGCTGGAACGCATCGACGGCCGGCTCATCGAGGCCGGACGCGACCTGGGAGCGAGCGCGTTCCAGACGTTCCGCCGGGTGACCCTGCCGTTGAGCGTGCCGGGGTTGATGGCCGCCAGCGTCATCACGATCCTGCCGATGTTCGGTGACTACTACACGAACACCTACCTCACCAGCGGCTCGCCGAAGACCGAGATGATCGGCAACCAGATCGAGAACTACCTGCTGGGCACCAGCCAGCCGCAGACCGGTGCCTCGCTGGTGCTGGTGCTCATGGCGTTCCTGTTCGTGCTGATGGCGTACTACCTGTACACCACCATCCGAGCGCAGCGGCTGGCCGAGCGATGAACCCGTTCCGCCGCCGCAACGGCCGTGCTCCGGTGCTGGCCATGCTCACCTGGGTGTACATCCTGTGGTCGCTGCTGCCCGTGCTGGTGGCCGTGCGTATCTCGTTCAACAGTGGCAAGAGCCGCAGCTCGCTGCAGTCGCCGTCGTTCCGCTGGTACTGGGGCGACCCGGTGGCCTCGGTGTGGCACGACGCCAGCCTGCACACCGCCATGTTCAACACGTTGCAGTTGGCGGCGCTGTGCATGCTGATCGCCACACCGCTCGGCGTGGCCATGGCCATCGGCCTGCATCGCTGGCGAGGCAAGGTCAGCAACGCCGCCAACGGGCTGATGCTGGTGCCCATCGTGACGCCCGAGATCGTGTTCGGCGTCGCCCTGTTCCTGGTGTTCACGCAGGCCTACACGGGCGTGCCGTCGGGCATGAGCCGTCAGCTCATCGGCCACATCACGTTCACCATGAGCTTCGTCGTGGTCATCGTGCGCGGCCGCCTGGTGGCCATCGGCGACCAGTACGAGGAAGCCGCCCGCGACCTGGGCGCCACTCGCCTGCAGGCCATCCGCCTGGTGCTGCTGCCGCTGCTGGCGCCGGCCATCTTCGCCAGCGTCATGGTGGTGTTCGCCACCTCGGTCGACGACTTCGTCATCTCGTCGTTCCTGTCCACCGGCGCGTCCACCGACACGGTGCCCATCAAGATCTACTCCGGCGCCCGCGGTGGCAGCACGCCCGCGCTGAACGCGCTGGCGACGGTGATGCTCGTCTTCACCCTGCTCGCCGTCGCCCTGGCCGGCCTGGCCATGCGGCGGATGAGCCGCCGCGGCGGCGACGAGAGCGGCGCCGCCGGCAGCCTCGTCAGCATCAGCGCCTGACGCCTTCCGGGGGACGGCGCGCGATCTGGCAGAGTGAACGACCGATGAGCACCGCGACCACTGCACCCCGCTTCGTCCGCGCCGACGGTCCCGACAAGGTGACCGGCAGCGGCAGGTACACCGCCGACCTCACGCTCACCGGCGCACTGGTCGCGAAGTTCAAGTACGCCGAGGTCAGCCACGCCCGCATCGTGCGGCTCGACGTGTCGGCAGCCCGGGCCATCCCCGGCGTGTTCGCGGTGCTCACCCAGGACGACGTGCCCGACGTGCGCTTCGGCCCGTTCGTCCAGGACCGCACGCTGTTCGCTCGCGACGTGGTGCGCTTCGAGGGCGAGATCCTGGCCGCCGTCGCGGCCATCGACGTGCCCACCGCACAGCGGGCGTTGAACGCCATCGTCGTCGAGTACGCCCCGCTGCCCGTGGTGAACGACATCGAGGCCGCGCTCGCCGCCGATGCACCGCTGGTGCACGACGGCTGGTCCGGCTACGGCGCCATCGACCCGCTGGTGCGCGACCGCAACGACGCCTCGTTCGCATCCATCGCCAAGGGCGACGTGGACCAGGGCCTGGCCCAGGCCGACGTGGTGGTGCACAGCCGGTACGTGGCCGACGGCTGCCACGCCGCACCCATCGAGCCCCGCGCCGTCGTGGCCCAGTGGGAGGGCAACAAGGTCACCATCTGGACCAGCACGCAGGTGCCGTTCGACGCCCGCGCCGGCGTGTGCGAGACACTGGAGCTGCCCGCCAACCGGGTGCGCATCATCGTCCCCCACCTGGGCGGCGGCTTCGGCGGCAAGTGCGGCTTCCACTACGAGGCCCACGTGGCCGCGCTGGCCCGCGCGACGAAGCGTCCGGTGCGGCTGGTGTTCAGCCGTCGCGAAGAGTTCGTCGCACCCGACCGGCGCCGCGAGGGCATCGTGTTCGACTTCGAGACGGGCGTCATGCGCGACGGCACCATCACGGCACGCAAGGTGTGGCTGGCCATCGACAACGGCGCCTACACCGCCGACGCCGGCTTCTTCAGCCAACTCGCTGCCATGCACGCCCTGGGCCCGTACCAGGTGCCGAACGCGCTGGCCGAGGCGCATCTGGTGTACACGAACCACCAGCCGTCGGGCTCGGTGCGCGCCCCAACGGCGCCACAGACCTGCTGGGCGCTGGAGAGCCACACCGACGAAGTGGCGGCGGCCATCGGCATGGACGCCGTCGCATTCCGATTGAAGAACGCAGTGGCCACCGGCACCGAGGGACCGAGCGGTCAGGTGTACGACGAGATCGGCCTGCTCGACTGCATCCGTGCCGCGGCCGAAGGCGCCGGCTACGGCCAGGACCTGCCCGACGACGAGGCGATCGGCGTGGCCATCGGTTGGTGGCCCAGCTTCAGCGTGCCGTCCGGCGCGTACGTGAAGATCGACGGCGACGGCAGCGGCCAGATCATCACCGGCGCCCAGGAGTGCGGCACCGGTGCCGTCATGACGCTGCGCCAGCTGGTGGCCGACGAGTTGGGCATGCGCCCCGAGGACTTCGAGCTCGTCTACCAGGACACCAGCGTCGCCCCCTACGACATGGGCGCCACCGGTTCGCAGACGTTGTTCAACAACGGTCGCGCCGCGGTGGCCGCCGCCGGGCAGATCGCCGAGCAGCTGAAGCAGCTGGCGGCCGACCACTTGGAGGCCAACCCGGCCGACATCGTGCTCGCCGACGGCGCAGCGTCGGTGGCCGGCACGCCCAGCCGCTCGGTGCCCATCACCGAACTGGCCGGCATCGCCGCCGGCGGCGAGCTGCTCATCGGCCACGGGTCGGGTGCACCGCCTGCCCCACCGGCCGTGGTGGGCGCCACGTGCGTGGGCGACGTGGGCATGACCGCATGGGTCGCGCCGCAGTTCTCGTGCCACGCCGTGAGAGTGAAGGTGGACCGCGACACCGGCGTCGCCCGCGTGCTGCACGTCAGCGCCGCCCACGACTCGGGCACCATCATCAACCCCGTCGGCGCCACGGGCCAGGTGGAGGGCGCTGTGCTGATGGGCATCGGTCAAGCGCTCACCGAGGGCACCCGCTACGACGACGACGGCAAGCAGCGCAACGCTGCCCTGCTGGAGTACAAGCTGCAGACGTGCGCCGACGCACCACCCATCGACATCCATTTCGTGGAGATCGACACGCCGAACGCCGGGCCGCGTGGTGCCAAGGGATTGGCCGAGGCACCGAACGTGGCCACCGCCGCCGCCATCTCGAACGCCATCGCCAAGGTGGTCGGCACGCCGGTGCGGCAACTGCCCATGACGGCAGAGCGCGTCTGGACCAGCCTGCACACGCAGGCGTCGGGCACCGACGGCGGTGCGGCATGAGCTTCACCATCGCCCACACCATCGACGACGCCCTCGCCGCTCTGGCGGCCGGGGCACGGCCCGTGGCCGGCGGCAGCGACCTCGTGGTCGGCGCCCGCCACGGCAAGGCGCCGCTGCCCGCCGACCTGGTGGCCATCGACCGCATCGCCGAGCTGCAGACCTGCACCGTCGACGCGAGCGGTGCGGTCATCGGCGCCGGCGTGAACCACCACACCATCGAGCACCACCCACTGCTGTCCACCGCGTACGCCGCGCTGGCCGACGGCAGCGCACTGGTGGGCTCGCCGTCCACCCGGAACGTGGGCACTCTGGGCGGCAACGTCATGAACGGCTCCCCCGCCATGGACACCGGCTCCCCGTTGGTGGTGCTGGGCGCCGAGGTGGAGCTGCGGTCGGTGCGCGGCACCCGCCGGGTGAGCGTGGCCGAACTGTGGACCGGTCCCGGCCGCACCAGCGCCCAGCCCGACGAGCTGTGTGTGGCCATCCACCTGCCTGCACCCGCGGCACGCAGCAACAGCGCGTACCTGCGACTCGAGTACCGGCGCTCGATGGAGATCGCCGTGGTCGGCGCTGCGGCGTCGGTGACGCTGAGCGACGACGGCACGGTCACGGCCGTCCGGGTGGCGCTCACCGCCGTCGCCCCCACCATCATCGAGGTCACCGGTCTGTCCGGTGGCTCCGTCGCCGAGGTCGCAGCGGCCGCACAGGTCGCCGCGGCCCAGCAGGCCCGCCCCATCAGCGACGTCCGCGCCAGCGACGCCTACCGGCGCCACACCGTGGGCGTCATGGCCCGCCGTGCCGTCGAGGCTGCCGCCCGCCGTGCGGCCGGCGAGCCCGTGTCCGTCCCCGTCAACCGCGCGATCGGCATCGGAGCTGCATCATGAGCGACCCCACCAGCTACACCCTCACCGTCAACGGTGTCGACTACCCCGTCACCGCCGACCAGGGCCGCAACCTGCTCAGCGTCATCCGCACCGAGGTGGGCCTGACCGGCACCAAGGAGGGCTGCGACGACTGCGAGTGCGGCGCGTGCATGGTGCTGCTCGACGGCCAGCCGGCGAACTCGTGCAGCTTCCTGGCCGTGCAGGCGCAGGGCCGGGCCATCACCACGGTGGAGGGCCTGCGGCACGGCGACGAGATGCACCCCCTGCAGCGCAACATCCTGGAGGAGGGTGGCGTGCAGTGCGGCTTCTGCACCCCGGGCATGCTGCTCAGCGCCACCGCGCTGCTGGAGCGCAACCCCTCGCCCACCGAGGAGGACGTGCGCATCGGCCTGAGCGGCAACCTGTGCCGTTGCACCGGCTACGCCAAGATCGTCAAGGCCGTGCAGCGCACCGCCGACGAACTCCGCGCCTGACCGTCACGCAGCACTCAAGTTCGG
>CBHWEI010000123.1:0-10760 GCA_966112835.1 uncultured Acidimicrobiaceae bacterium | reverse complement strand
TCGGCCGGAGGGCCGGTCTCGGAGAAGATGGTGGGGATGCCGCCCACGGTGACGGTCCGCGCTGCGGCGCCGCCGACGAGCGCGTTCGGTGATGGCTTGCGGCTGTCATACATGCGGCTCGGCGACCACGGCATGAACAGGCCCTGTGATGTGAAACTGGCCGACGACGAGGTGATGTAACCGACCACGTCGACCTTCACGTTGGCGCTGACGGTGAGCGGCGCAGTCGGCGTGCCGGCCGCCTTGGAGAAGATCTGGATCTTCCCGTCGACACCCAGCGGCACGATGGCCGTGTTGGTGGCCTGCGAGCCAGGGTTCGGCAGGTTCAGGTTCGACGGCGTGAGCGCGGCGGCGTCGACCCCACTGGGCGCGGCACGAAGGAAGCCGCTGCGGTTCGCGCCGGACGCCGTCAGTTGGATGACCGCGGCCGAGGCCTGGCCGGCGGGGGCGAGACTGGATCCGCCGCCGGTGGGGATGAACGGGTCGAAGACGACCGACACCCCCGTGGCGTTTTCGGTGCTGAGGGCGGCCTTGTGCACCTCGACGGGTGTGGGCAGTGGCACGAAGCGACCGTCGGTGGGTTCGATGACACCACCCGGCGGGTCCGTGAGCGCCTCGTTCTTCGTGAAGTAGCCCATGAGGTCGACGATGACGTAGCCGCCGGCGGGCATGTAGAGGCTGATCGAGCCACGTTCACCCATGGGGACGATGGCGAAGTTGGCGACGGTCTCGTTGACCGCGTTCAGGTTCAGTGTGCTGGTGGCACCGAATGCGGTGCGGTCGGTGGGGTAGGCCTGCACGAACCCGGTGCTGCGGTTGCCCACCGAGGTGATGTTCACGGCGACCGCGCCGATGGTGCTCCGGTCGACGACCGGCACGGTGACGATCGGGACGTCGATGATGGAGCCGACGGCGCGGGAGTAGGCGGGAGGACCACCCTTCTTCGGTCGGCTGTCGTAGATACGCTGCGGCGTGACTGGTACGTAACGCCCGGCGGTCGGCGCCTCGAGTGGGAGGCTCGGTGGGTCGAACAGGTTCGTGAGGCCGAACCCGTAGGCGTTGTCGGGACCTAGGGCAGCCTTCTCGATCGTCTGGTGCTTCACCAGAGCAGCGAGTGCGGCGGGTCCGCGGGCCATGCCGGCGTCGGCGAACAGCGCGGCCAGCCCGGCGGCGGCCGGCGATGCGGCGGACGTGCCGCTGAACGAACCACCGAACGCGACGCTGTTGAAGCCGGACCACGAGCTGACGTCGGGCTTCACCCGACCATCGGTGGTGGGGCCCTGCGACGAGTACCAGGCGATGCCGGTGGCATCGCTCGGGGTGATGCGCAGGTTGGGCTGCACTTCGACGGCGCCCACGGACACGAGGCCTGGGTTCTTCGAGTCGACCACCGGCTTGGCGGCGCTGCCCGCCCGGTCGGAGTACTGGAACTCGGTGAGCGCGTTGCCGGCGATGGCCACTTCCATCTTGTCGGGCACGGTGCCGATGCCGGTGGTGGCCTTGCGGTTGATGCGGATGTACGTGACGTACGTGCCGTTGGTGGTGTTCGACGCGCGGTCCGCGCACACCGCGATGTCGGCGGCTTCGTACGGCGCCCAGCCGTTTTGTTGCGCGCGGTCCATGATGTTGCCACCGAGGCCGCCGGCGCCCTGGTTGCCGAAGCCGATGTTGTTGAGGTGGATCGGGTCGACCTGCGCGCGAGTGGGGTTCTTGTGGCTGGTGGCCGAGCCGGGGACGAAGCTCGCCTTCGGTTGCCAGAACTCGACGGTGTAATCGGTGCGCTGCGCGTTCGGGATGTACCAGTCGTTCGCCCAGCGGACGCCGTCCATGAAGAAGCACTGATCGATCGAGTCGATGCGCAGCCACGTGTCCACCGCCGGGCTGGCCGCAGGGCTGCCGTCGTTGAAGTTCACGTAGTTGCCGCCGTCGGCCGCCACCGTGGCCTTCACGGTCTTCTTCAGGTACGCGTCCTCGCCGTCGTTACCGGCCGAGTTGAACCAGACGATGCCCTTGGCCACTGCGTAGTTGACCACCGACCCGAGCTCGCCGGTGCCGTCACCCGCGCCGTCGTACGCCGAGCCGAGCGAGCGGGTCATGATGGTGACACCCTTGAACGCGAACCAGTCGATGGCGGCGCGCAGATCGGTGGGGGTGCCCACCGAGGCGATGAAGAGCTCGACGCCGGGTGCCACGTCCTTCACGATCTCCGCCACGGCGTTGCCGTGCAGATCGACGTTCTGCACCTGGCCCGTGAAGGTGCACAGGCTGTTGATGCTGCCGGGGGAGGAGAAACTGTCGAGGCAGAACTGGTGGTTCGCGTCGGGCAGCGGGCCGTTCTCTGTCGAGTTCCAACTGGTGGGGCTGAAGTAGTCGACGATGCCCAACTTCACGCCGGTGCCGTTGATGCCGAGCCCCTGCCAGAAGTCGGCGCCGGTGAACTGTGCAGCTGCGCCGAGGGACCCCAGGGACTGCGGCTGGGGCAGCACGTCGGTGCGGCGCACCGGTTCTGCCGGGACATACCCCTGGCGCTGCGGGTACTGCAGGGTGTTGACCGCACCGAACGCGGCGACGGCGTCGAGCGAATCGACGGGCACCAGTGCCTGCACCACCGCACCGGGGATCGAGCCGTTCACCTCGGCGCCCAGGCGACGCAGGCCGCGGGAAACGCCGTCGGTGTCGGTGGTGTCGACCTCCACCAGTACGCGTGCCGGTCCGGCGATGCGTTCGGGGTGCGCGGCCTTCTCGCGGCGAGCTTCGTCACGCTTGCCGAGCAGGCGCGGGTCGTCGAGCTTGCCGCCGGTGACGGCCTGCGCGTGCACCGCATCGGAGGCGTGCACGAACCCCAGCCCCGACGCCATCAACGCCAGGACCACGCCGACGTACCGCTTCTTCACCACAACCTCCCGACGTACCCGCAGCGGCAGCGTACTAGCGCTTGCGGCGGGGCTGCTTCGCGGCCGCCGGCTGGCTGGGCGGCAGCGGCGGCGCCCACACGTGCGTGTCGTCGTCGACCGGAATGCGGATGCCGTCGCGGTCGATGTCGTGGGGGTCGCTGCTGGCGTCGACCACGATGGGCGCCTCTTCCTTGGGCTTGCGCCCCAGGGCGATGTCGACACCGAACATGCCGGCCGCGAGCACCGCGCCGGCGGCACCGTGGCGGCGGCGCGCGGTGGTGACCGGGTCGGACTCGGGCTCGATGGACTCGATGACCTCGTCGGCTGCATGCAGTTCAGGGACCACCAGGTCGGTGTCGCGCAGGTCGGCCGCCGGTTCGGGGGCCGCGTCGTCGTTCGGTTCCGGCACCGGAGGGTGGTCCATGCGTGCACGATATCCAGCAAACATCGGGGGTATCGCGCGCCCGCGCGGGCAGCAGCGTTTACGATTTCATCAATGCCTGAGGGCGACACCATTCATCGTTCGGCCGCAGCACTGCGGACCGCGCTGGTGGGCAAGCCCGTCGTGCGCTTCGATGCACCGAGACTCGACGGGCCCAAGCCCAAGCTCGGACGCGTCATCGAACTGGTCGAGAGCCACGGCAAGCACCTCGAGATCTTCTGGGACGACGGTCTGGTGCTGCACACGCATCTGCGCATGACCGGCTCGTGGCACCTCTACCGCACCGGCGAGCGGTGGCGGAAGAGCGACCACCACATGCGTGTCGCCATCGAAGTGCCCGACTGGGTGGCGGTGTGCTTCAACGCGCCGATCGTCGAGACGTTCCGCGAGTTCGACATGCACCGGCACCCCGGCTTCGGTCGCCTCGGTCCCGACCTGTGCACCGCACCGGTGAAGGACCTGGAGGAGTGCGCGCGGCGCATCTACGACTACCCCGATCCGCACACGCCCATCGCCGAGGTGCTGCTCGACCAGCACGTCGCCTGCGGTGTGGGCAACGTGTACCGCAGCGAGATCCTGTGGGCGTGCGACATCAGCCCGTTCGCGCCGGTGCACGAACTGCACCCGGCCGACTGCGTGCAGCTCATCCAGAGTGCGGCACGCATGCTGCGCGCCAACCTCACCACCGCCCAGCGCGTCACCCAGCCCGCCATCCCCGGCGGCCTCGCGGTGTACGGCCGCAACGGTCAGCGCTGCGCACGATGCGGCGACACGGTGCAGGTGAAGCGCATCGGCGAGCACCAGCGCCTGGTGTACTGGTGCCCCGGCTGCCAGGTGAAGCACGCGCCGGTGAAGGATCCCACGCCCATGAACCTGGAGCGCGAGATGGATCCGCACCCGGCCGCGGCCAAGTACCTGGCCGAGCTGCCCTGGCGTCGCGACATCGCCGGCTAGCTCTGGCGCGGGCGCATCCGCCGCGGGTGCCTCTCCTGGTCCGGTGACGCCGGTGACTCAGGCCAGCTGCGCGGCGAGGTCGCGCAGGATGCGTTCCCAGCCCTCGCCCAGCGGCGTGCGGTCGTCGTACGCCGGGTGCACGTGCCCGGTGACCACCCGGTAGGTCGACGTCGCCAGCGCCGTGGCAACCACGTCGCCCACGCTCATGGCGCGTGCGACGGCCGCCTCTGCCGACAGTTCGGCGTCGGTGGCGGCACCCTGCACGGCGTGCGCACCGGCGGCGGCGACGTAGGCGAACACCTCGTCGAGGTAGGTGGCGCCGTTGGCGTGCGCGACCGCGGCAGCGTGCTCGAGCGCCGCGGCAGGGTTGCCCGCGCCGAGGTGCACGAGCGCGGTGACCGCGTGGGTGAACGGGTGGTCGACGCCGTGCGTGGCCACCGAGTCGATGGCCACGAGTGCTTCGTCGATGCGTCCGCTCTGGGTGAGGGCCAGGGCTCGCACCACCATCGGCTCGAACGTGTTCGCTCCGGCAAGCTCCATCTCGGCGATGGAACGGTCGGCGGTGGCCAACGCCACCGAGGCCTGGCCGCGGTGCATGGCTGCGCCGGCCACGGCCATGAGTGGGAACGGGCCCTGCTTGCCCGACTCGGCGAGGGCCACCAGTTCCTCTGCACTGCGTTGCGACGCGGCGAACCGGCCCAGCGCCACCTGGGTGCGCACGAGGGGAGCGAGCGACTGGATGAGGCCGAAGCGGTCGTTCAACCGCTTGAACCGTGACCGGGCCTTCTCGGCCAGGTCGTGCGCTTCTTCGAGCTTGCCCTGCCACAGACGCAGGTCGGCCCGGAGCGTGTCCATCATGCCGGCGGCCCACTCGTCGCCGCGCAGCTCGGCCTCGCGGCTGACGGTGACGGCCAGGTTCTCGGCTTCGTCCCAGCGGCCCTCGAAGAACTCGATGAACGCCAGCAGACCGAACGCCCAGCCGACGCCGTTGCGGTCGCCCAACTGGCCGTGTGTCGCCGCCGCATGGGTGAGGCGTTCGCGGGCCAGCGGCAGGTCGCCCGACAGGAACGAGATCCACGCCCGGTGTTGTTCCACGTAGGCCATGCCGCGGGCGTCGTCCAGCTCGCGGAACAACCCGTCGGCCTCACCGAAGAACCACTCGGCATCGGCCAGCGAGCCGGTGAACATCTCGATGAAGCCGCGGTTGCGCAGTGCGTCGGCCAGCAGGTCGGGCCGCTCGACCTTGCGCAGCAGGTCGACCGCGGTGCCCAGTTCGGCGCGTGCCTCGTCGGTGCGTCCGGCCACGTTGGCGAGCAGCCCGCGCAGGCGGTGGCTCTGGGCCAACAGCGTGGGGTCCTCGATGCGCTGGGCGATGGACTGGAACGCGTCGATGTCGCCCGCGGCTTCGGTGAAGCGGCGTTGTTCGATCTCGGCAGTGGCGCGAACCTCGTGCAGCCGCGCGATGCGGCGGTCGTCGGCGAGCGCGCCGTGCGACAGGTCGAGCCCGCGGGTGGCGTGGCGTGCGGCCGTGCGGATGCTGCCGCTCTCGAGCGCGCGGTCGGCCGCGGTGGTGAGCAGTTGCAGCGCCACCTCGGGCAAGTCGGCGGGCAGCCCGGCCACGCTGCCCAGCTCCTGCATGAGCTCGGCGGCACTGGCCGCGTGGTGGGCCAGGTCGTCGATGCCCACGTTGGCGCCGGCCATGAACTTGGCGACGCCGGCGTGGCGCACGGCCCGGGCCGACTTGGTGAGCGTCTGGTACGCGGCGTCGCGCACCGAGTCGCTGCGGAACTCCCACCGGCGGCCGCGGACTTCCAGCAGCCCCAGTTCGTCGAGCTCGTGGATGATGTTCGTCGGGTTCGGTTGCCCCAGCGCGGCGGCGAACTGCTCGAGCCCCAGCATGTTGCCCGAGGTGCCGAGCACCGCGGCGTTCTCGAGCACCTGCCGTTGCTCGAGGGTGAGCTGGTCGAGGCGGGCGGCGATGAGCGTGCGCAGCGAATCGGGCAGGTCGCGCGTGCCGCCCGCTTCGGTGAGCGCGACGAGCTCGATGAGGAACAGCGGGTTGCCGCCGCTGCGGTCGTACAGCTCGCCGAGCGTCGAGTCGGACGGCTCGTCGTCACTGAGCAACTCGCGCGCCAGCTGCTCGGTCTCGTCGCGGGTGAGCGGCTGCAGGTCGAGCGACAGTACGGTGGTGCGGTCGGTACGCGGCGGCCAGGCGATGTCCGAGCCCGGTCGCATGGCGGTGATGAGCACGAACGGCAGCCGGCGCAGCGAGCTGATGAGCGAATCGAGCAGCTCGATGAGCACCGGGTCGGCCCAGTGCAGGTCGTCGATGCTCAGCACGATGGGTGCCTGCTGCGCCTTGGCGGCGAGCACCTGCACCACGGCGTGGTGGATGGTGCTGCGTGCGCTGAACGGGTCGATGCGGTCGATGGACGACGGATGGCCGAGCAGGTGCAGGAACACGTCGGCCAGGTGCTCGGCCTCGGCTCCGTCGAGCGAGGGGAACATCTTCGAGGCTTTCTCGATCGCGGTGCGCCGCAGTGCGGGCCCTTCGAGTCCGGGATCGAGGTCGAGGTGGTCGGTCAGCGCGTGGGCGATGGGCCACCACACGTTCGACTCGCCGTAGGGCACGCAGGCGCCCTCCAGCACGGTGACCTCGGTGGTGCCGCGCAGGCGGCAGATGCCCTCGTCGACCAGCCGGCTCTTGCCCACGCCACTGTCGCCGACCACGTTCAGCACCAGGCCGCGATCGTGCTGCGACGTGAGGTCGAGCGCGGCGCGGGCGATGGCCATCTCGTCGGCGCGGCCGACGAAGCTGACGTCGCGGCGGCGCCGTTGGCGGCCACCGGGCGGGGCCGTTGCCTGCAACGCCAGCCACGAGGTGATGGTCTGCTCGCGGCCGCGAGCCTGCAGGTCGCCCGCCGGCTCGTAGCGGAACGTGTGCGCCGTGAGCGCGTGTGTGGTCTCGCCCACCAGCACGCCGCCGGAAGGGGCGGCCGCCTGCAGTCGCGACGCGAGGTTCACGACGTCGCCCATGGCGGTGTAGTCGGTGCCGGCCAGCGTGCCCACCAGCACCTCGCCGGTGTTGATGCCCACGCGCATGCGCAGCTCGTCGATGCGAGCCAGGCCGCTGGCGGCCACGTGCGTGGCGAGCATCTCCTGCATGCGCAGGCCGGCGCGCACGGCGCGTTCGGGGTCGTCCTCGTGGGCGACCGGCGCGCCGAACAGCACGAGCATGCCATCGCCCAGGATCTTGTCGACGCGGCCGCCGAACTCGGCCACCACCTCGACGAGCTTCTCGAAGCAACTGTCGACCAGGCGCTTCACCTGCTCGGGGTCCATGTGCTCGGCGAGCGAGGTGAACCCGACGAGATCGGCGAACAGGACGGTGACGATGCGTCGCTCCTCGGCCTGCGACTGCACGCTGGCCTGCGGTGACCCGCACGCGGGGCAGAACCGTGCCCCGACAGGGACCGAATTGCCGCAGGTGGAACAGAGCATCAACCTCGGAGCGTAGGCGACATCCGCCCCAGGTCGGACGACGTTCTTCACGGTGCCCATTAGCGTGCAGGACGATGCACACGTCGCGCCCCCTCCACTGGCTGCGCGCCCACCCGTTTGCCGCAGATGCCCTGCTCGCGGTGCTCATCGCGAGCATCTCGCTGACCTTCCACCTGTCCGAGCACGCCGCCGAGTACCACGACCCCACGGTGTGGGGCGCGCTGCTCACCGTGGGCGCCACGGCGCCCATCGCCTGGCGGCGCCGCAACCCGCTGGTGGTGCTGGGCGTGGTGCTGGCGTTCCAGATGGTGGCCGAGGCGTTCAACTACGTCGGCTCGGGCTGGTCGGGCGTCATCATCGCCGTCTACACCGTGGGCACGCTGTTCGGTGGCGCCCAACTGTGGCGTGTCGCCGCGATCGTGCTGCCGGCCACCGTGGGCTTCGTGGTGTGGGGTGTGGTGCGCGGCGATGCGCCGTGGCAGGCCATCATCTCGGCCCCGGTCATGTTCGTCGGCGCCATCGTGCTGGGCGACAACATGCGTCGCCGTCGCGAGCACGTGGCCGAACTGGCCGAGCGTGCCGAGCGTGCCGAACGCGAGCGCGAACTGCTGGCCCACCAGCACGTCCGCGAAGAGCGCACGCGCGTCGCCCGCGAACTGCACGACGTGGTGGCGCACAGCCTGAGCCTGATGGTCATCCAGTCGTCGGCAGCGCGGCGCCAGCTCGCCGTCGACCCGCAGAAGGCCGACACGGCCATGGCAACGGTGGAGGACACCGGCCGCGCCGCCCTCACCGAGATGCGCCGCATCCTGGGCGTGCTGCGCGACGAGGACGGCACTCGGCTGCTCACCCCGCAGCCGTCGCTGGGCGACCTGGGCGACCTGCTCGCCACGGCCGACGACCTGCCGCTGCAGGTGCACACCGAAGGCTCGCTCGACGCGCTCCCGCAGGGTGTGGAGGTGAGCGCGTACCGCATCGTGCAGGAGGCGCTCACCAACGTGCGCCGTCACGCCGGCCCGGTGCGCCACGTGGACGTGTCGGTCGCCCGCTGCCCGTCGCACCTGACGGTGGAGGTGAGCGACGACGGTCGCGGCGCCAGCGTCGCCACGTCGCCCAACGGGTTCGGCCTGGTGGGCATGCGCGAGCGGGTGGCCGCATACGACGGCGAGCTGGTGGCCGGGCCGCGTCCCGGTGGCGGCTGGCGGGTGCGGGCCACGTTCCCGCTGGGGGCGGCATGATCCGCGTCGCGCTGGTCGACGACCAGGCGATGGTGCGGGCCGGCTTCCGCATGATCCTCGAGACCGAGGCCGACATCACGGTCGTCGGCGAGGCCGGCGATGGCCGCGAGGCGCTCGACGTGGTGGCGCGCAGCACGCCCGACGTGGTGCTCATGGACGTGCGCATGCCGCACATGGACGGCATCGAGGCCACCCGCCAGCTGCAGGCGTCGGGTAGCCCGGCGCGCGTGCTCATGCTCACCACGTTCGACCTGGAGGACTACGTGTACGCCGCATTGCGCGCCGGCGCGAGTGGCTTCCTGCTGAAGGACGCGCCGGCCGCGCAGTTGGTGAACGCGGTGCGCGTCATCGCCTCGGGCGACGCGCTGCTCGCACCGTCGGTCACGCGGCTGCTCATCGACGAGGTGTCGCGTCGTCCTGCGGTGGACCCGCAGACGGTGGCCCCCGGCCTGGCCGACCTGACCGAACGCGAGTTGGAGGTGCTGCGCCTCATCGCCCGCGGCATGTCCAACGCCGAGATCGCCGAGCAGCTCTACCTGGGCGAGGCCACGGTGAAGACGCATGTCGGCCGGGTGCTCACCAAGCTGGACCTGCGCGACCGCGTGCAGGCCGTGGTGGCGGCGTACGAGAGCGGCATCGTCACCCCCGGTGCGCACGATCCGTCGGAAGGCTGACGGGCGTCACCCGAACTGGGGACGACAAACAGCCGATTTCGCGGAACACTGTCGGGTATGACTCACACCCCCACCCCGACGGCCGCAGCGGGCGCCATCGATGCCATGAAGATCTACGGCGGCGGCGACAGCGAAGTCCGTGCCCTCGACGGCGTCACCGTCTCGTTTGAAGCCGGCAAGTTCACGGCCATCATGGGCCCGTCGGGCTCGGGCAAGAGCACGCTCATGCACTGCCTCGCCGGTCTCGACTCGCTCACCGACGGCGGCGTCTACATCGGCGGGACGTACCTCGCCACGTTGAACGACAAGCAGCTCACCGAGCTGCGCCGCACCGCGGTGGGGTTCATCTTCCAGGCGTACAACCTGGTGCCCACGCTGACGGCCGAGGAGAACATCACCCTGCCGCTACTGCTCGGCGGCACGAAGGGCGACCAGATGTGGATCGACCGGGTCATCGACACGGTGGGCCTGCGCGACCGCCTGCGCCACCGACCGAGTGAGTTGTCGGGCGGTCAGCAGCAGCGTGTGGCCGTGGCCCGCGCCCTGGCCAGCCAGCCGACCATCATCTTCGCCGACGAGCCCACCGGCAACCTGGACAGCCGCACCGGCGCCGAGATCCTGGACTTCATGCGCCGCGCCGTGCGCGAGCTGGGCCAGACCATCGTGATGGTCACCCACGACCCCGTGGCCGCCAGCTACGCCGACCGAGTCATCTTCCTGGCCGATGGCAAGATCGTCGACGAGATGCTCGAGCCCACGGCCGAGCGGGTGCTCGACCGCATGAAGCACTTCGGGGAGTGAGCCATGTTCAAGCTCAGCCTCCGCAACATCTGGTCCAGGAAGGGCCGATTGTTGCTGACCGCCATCGCGGTCATCGCCGGTACGGCGTTCCTCAGCGGCGTGTTCGTCTTCACCGACACGATCAAGGGCAGCTTCGACCAGATGTTCGCCAGCGCCTATGCGAAGACCGACGCGGTCGTCCGCTCGAACAACGTCATCGAGGGTGACTTCGGCCAGGAGTCGCGCGACCGCATCTCGCTGACGCTGGTGGACGAAG
>CBHWEI010000122.1:0-10801 GCA_966112835.1 uncultured Acidimicrobiaceae bacterium | reverse complement strand
CGTCTACGTCGCCTCCGTGGTCGACGGCATGGTGCACATCGACCTGGAGGTCGCCTCGTGAGCACGCTCGAGATCAAGGGCCTGGTCGCGTCGGTGGCCGGCAAGCAGATCCTCAACGGCATCGACCTCACCATCAACTCGGGTGAGGTGCACGCCATCATGGGACCCAACGGCGCGGGCAAGAGCACGCTGTCGGCCGTGGTCATGGGCAAGCCGGGCTACGAGGTGCACGCCGGTTCGGTGCTGCTCGACGGCGTCGACCTGCTGCAGCTGCCCACCTGGCAGCGCGCCCAGGCCGGCATGCACCTGGTGATGCAGTACCCGAGCGAGGTGCCGGGTGTGGACCTCACCGAGATGCTCGCCGAGGCCTACAGCGCCCGCGGCCGCGACACCGCCACCCTCGCCACCGAGGTGGCCGCCGAGGCCGAGCGCATCCACTTCCCCGAGGCGCTGCTCGACCGCTCGCTGAACGTCGACCTGTCGGGCGGCGAGAAGAAGCGCAACGAGACGCTGCAGCTGGCACTGCTGCAGCCGAAGTTCGCCATCCTCGACGAGCTCGACTCGGGCCTCGACATCGACGCCCTGCGCGACTGCTCGCGTCGCGTGGAGGCCGCCACCCACGACAGTGATCTGGGCGTGCTGGCCATCACCCACTACAACCGTCTGCTCGAGGAGCTGCACCCCGACCGGGTGCACATCCTGGTGAAGGGCCGCATCGTCGCTTCGGGCGGTCCCGAGTTGGCCGACCAGCTCGAGCGCGACGGCTACGAGGCGTTCATCGACGACAGCGACGAGGTCGCCGCCGAGCCCGCTCCAGCAGCCGGCTCGTACGACGACCTCTTCGCCCTCTGATCCGTCAGCTCGTCACACGGCGACCGGCGACATGGCCCGCAGGCGGGCGATGCGCTCCTCGGTCGCCGGGTGCGTGCTGAAGAGACGGGACATGCCCGCGTTGCGGGTTCCCTTCAGCTCGCTCAACGGGTCGTGGATGTAGGCCTGGGCCTGCGCCGGCGCCACCTGCATGGGGGTCCGCTTGGCGAGCACCTCGATGCGCTCCAGCGCGTTGGCCAGGCTGTGGCCCGAGCCCAGCAGCTCGGCGGCGCCGCGGTCGGCCTCGAACTCGCGTGACCGGCTGACGGCCATCTGGATGAGCGATGCGGCGATCGGCGCCAGCAAGGCCGTGGCCAGCATGGCGATGGGGTTGGGTCGGTCCTCGTCGTCGCGCCCGCCGCCGAACATGCTGGCGAACATGGCCATCTGGGCGATGTAGCCGATGGCGGTGGCGATGGCCGCCGCGACCGAGCCGATGAGGATGTCGCGGTGCTTCACGTGCATCAGCTCGTGGGCCATGACGCCCTCGATCTCGTCGCGGGGCATCGACGACAGCAGGCCCTGGGTGGCGCACACCACCGCGTGGTTCGGGCCGCGTCCGGTGGCGAACGCGTTGGGCTGCTCGCTGGGCGAGATGGCGACGCGAGGCATGGGGATGCCGGCGCGCTGGGCGAGCGACTCGACCATGCCGTAGAACTCGGGCGCCTCGTGGCGCTCGACGACCTTGGCACGGGCCGACGCGAGCGCCAGCTTGTCGCTGAACCAGTACGAGCCGCCCACCATCACCAGGGCCAGGCCCAGGCCGATGGTGAGCGCCGTGCTGCTGCCGCCGCCCAGCAGGCCGGCAACGGCGACGATGAGGCCGCCCATCGCGGCCAGGAGCACCGTCGTCTTCATGGTGTTCTTGAACATGTGTGGTCTGTTCCTTTCAGACGCGAGGGGGGTCAGAAGTCACGAGGGTCGAGTCGGGGCAGGTGGGGCACTTCATGCGAGCTCCTTCTTTCGGGCGAAGAACTTGCGGATCTCCTCGACCCACACCACCGACGAAGCGACGGCGATGCAGATCAGCCATTGCACTGCCGAGATGGGCATGGTGTCGAACAGGCGCTGCAGGAAGCCGAGGTGGGTGACACCGACCTGCAGCAGGATCACGCCGCCGAGAGCGATCCACATCCACCGGTTGGCGAGCGTGTCGCGGTGGAACACGGTGCGGGTGTCGTGGCGGGCGTTGAGGATGTTGAAGAACTGGAACAGCACGAACGTGTTGAACGCCATCGTCCCGCCGATCGAGGCCGTGCCGGCCCGCACCGAGTCGCCTGGCGCCCACTCGAGCACCGCCAGGGTGCCCAGTGCCATCACGGCGGCCGACAGCGCGACGGCGGTCCACCGGCTGCGGGTGAGGATCTTCTCGCTCAGCGGTCGTGGGCGGTGCCGCATGACGTCGCTGTCGGCCGGGTCGACGCCGAGCGCCATTGCCGGCGGGCCGTCCATGATGAGGTTCACCCACAGGATGGCGATGGCCGTGAACGGCTTGCCGCCGGCCACGCCGAGCGCTGCGGTGAGCAGGAACAGCAGGGCGAAGCCGAGCGTGGTGCTCAGCTGGAAGCGCACGAACTTGACGATGTTGGCGTAGATGGTGCGGCCCCGGCCGACCGCCGTGACGATGGTGGCGAAGTTGTCGTCGGTGAGCACCATGGTGGCGGCCTCCTTCGACACCTCCGTGCCGGTGATGCCCATGGCGATGCCCATGTCGGCCTTCTTCAAGGCCGGTGCGTCGTTCACGCCGTCGCCGGTCATGGCCACCACGTTGTCGCGAGCCTGCAGCGCGCTGATGAGCCGCAGCTTGTGCTCGGGCGCCACTCGGGCGAACACGGTGATGTCATCGATGCGCCGGGCGAGCTCGTCGTCGTCCATGCGGTCCAGGTCGGCGCCGGTGACCGCTTCGCCCTGCAACCCGAGCTGGTGCCCGATGGCCGCCGCTGTCGCGGCATGGTCGCCGGTGATCATCTTCACGGTGATGCCGGCGGCGTGTGCCTCGGCGATGGCCACCCGCGCCTCGGGGCGGGGCGGGTCGACGATGCCGGCCAGGGCCAGCAGGGTGAGGTCGCCGACCAGCTCGAGCGTGTCGCCGCCGTTCTCGGTGAACTCGGCCCACGCATCGGTGGACAGCTCGCGCTGGGCGACCGCGAGCACGCGAAGCCCCTGTGCGCCGAGGCGTTCGTTGTGCTCGGCCAGCGTGTGCGCGTGGGCCGTCATGGGCGCCAGCGCACCGTCGCCGTCGATGACCGTGGTGGCCCGGGCGAGCAACACGTCGGGTGCGCCCTTCACGAGCACACGCACCACGCGCTCGCCGCTGTCGGTGCGCATCTCGTGCACCGTCGCCATGAACTTGTTCGCCGAGTCGAACGGCACCACGTCGAGCCGCGGGTGTGCGGCGCGCAGGTCGTCCACGTCGATGCCACCCTTGGCGGCCAGCACCACGAGTGCACCCTCGGTGGGGTCGCCGACCAGCTCCCAGTCGCCGCCTTTCGAACGCACCTCGGCGTCGTTGCACAGCGCCATCGCCGACAGCGCGGTGTCGATGGCCACCCGGTCGTCGCCGGGGACGCGCTCGATGGTGCCGTCGGGGGAGTAGCCGGCGCCACTGACCGCGTGAGGGCGCAGCTGTGCGACCAGCTCGACGGCGGTCATCTCGTTCAGGGTGAGGGTGCCGGTCTTGTCGCTGCACACCACGCTCGTGCAGCCGAGCGTCTCGACCGAGGCGAGCCGCTTCACGATGGCGTGCTGCTTGGCCATCGACGCCACCCCGAGGGCCAGGGTGACCGCCGTGACGGCGGGCAGTCCCTCGGGGATGGCGGCGACGGCCAGGGCGACGGCGGTGAGCAGGAGGTCTCCGATCGCCTCGCCCCGGACGAGACCGATGACGAACACGGCAGCGACGATCGCGCCCGCCAACTTCGCCAGGCTGTGGGCGAGCCCGTCGAGCTGGCGCTGGAGTGGTGTCCGTTCGGTCTCGGTGGACCGCAACAGGCCGGCGATCCGGCCGATCTCGGTCCGCATGCCGGTGGCCGTGACCACCAGTTCGGCGCGCCCACGAGTCACCGTGGTGTTCATGTGCGCCATGCCCACACGGTCGCCGATTGCGACATCGTCGCGATCGACCGCCGCGGCCGACTTCTCGGCGGGGCTGCTCTCACCGGTGAGTGCGGCCTCCTCGATCTCCAAGTGGCTGGCCGACAGGATGCGACCGTCGGCGGGGATGCGGTCGCCCGCCTCCACCAGCACGATGTCGCCCGGCACCAGGTCCACCGTGTCCACGTTGTGCAGTTGCCCGTTGCGTCGCACCCGGGTCTGGGCGACCAGCATGTTGCGCAGCGCGTCGAGCGACTTCTCGGCCTTGTTCTCCTGCACGAACCCGATCACTGCGTTCAGCAGCACCACCGCGACCACCACGATGGGCGTCTTCACCTCGCCGGACACGAAGAACGCCACCACCGCCGCACCGAGCAGGATGAGGATGAGCAGGTCCTTGAACTGCAGCACGAACCGCTTCCACCCCGGAACGCGCGCCGCGGCCTCCAACTCGTTCGGACCGTGCTCGGCCCGCCGACGCGTGACCTCGGCATCGCTCAGGCCGACCGCAGGGTCGACGTCGAGCGCTGCGGCCACGTCGGCGGCGACGGTGCGGTGAAGAGTGGGTGCGGACAACAGGATCTCCTTCGGTAACGACGAACTCGTCTTCCGAAGGTCTTTCCCGGTCCAGCGGACCCATCAGCGCCGGGTGCGAGCACCGTGATGACGACGTTGATGCGGAGGGATACTCCCCTTCGCCCGCAACGGTAACGCATCGATTCGATACCTGCAACGCAGAACAGGTATTTTCGCCGGATGAGCAGCATGCACCCGAACGTCGAGCGCGTCGTCGCCGCGGCCAAGGCCAGGGGCCTCGAGATCCACCCGCGGAACTTCGGCAACGCGAAGACTGCGATCGACGCCGCGAACGTCATCGGCGTCGACGTCGGCCAGATCGTGAAGAGCCTCATCTTCGGCGTCGACGGCGAGATGGTGCTCGCCTACGTCAGCGGCGCCAACCAACTCGACGAGAAGAAGCTCGCCGCGGCCGCCGGCGGCGCCAAGTGCGCCCGCGTCGACGCCGACGCCGTGCGCGAAGCCACCGGCTTCCCCATCGGTGGCGTGCCACCCTTCGGCCACTCCACGCACCTGCGCATCTTCATCGACCCCGACCTGCTGCAGTACGACGAGGTGTGGGCCGCCGCCGGCACGTGGCACGATGTGTTCGGCATCGAACCTCACAAGCTGGTCGAGGCCAGCGAAGGTCTGGTCACCGACCTGAAGCGCGGCTGACCTCGAGTTGGGTACTCTCGCCGCGATGCGAGTGCTCGTCGTCTCCACTCCAGGCGCTGGCCACCTGAACCCGCTGCTGCCGCTCGTCCGGGCGCTGCTCGAAGCCGGTGACGAAGTGGTCGTGGCATCCGGTCCCGAGGCCGGCCCGACGGTCGACCGGAGCGGTGCCCGGTTCGAGCTCGCCGGCATCAGCGTCGGTGACGTGATGGGCCGCTTGGCCGCCCGGACCAGGGGCGTCCCCGGTGATGGCCTGCCGCCGGAGCGGATCCTGCACTACTTCCTGCCACGTGCGTTCGGCGAGGTCGCGATGGCGGCCATGATCGACGACGTGCTGCGCATCGGGCGAGCGTTCCAGCCCGACGTGATCGTCCACGAGGCGTTCGCGCTCGCTGCGCCGCTGGCCGCCGATGTCCTGGGCGTTCCTGCCGTGGCCCACATGTTCGGTCCGCTACCGCCCATGGACGCGGTCATCCTGGCGAACGATGCGGTCTCGCCGATCTGGCGCGAACACGGCCGTTCCGTTCCGGGATGGGCGGGCATCTACCGCGACCTCACCATCCAGATCTGCCCGCCGTCGTGGGAGGCCGCCGCCGTGCCCGTGGGTGAGTCGTTGTTCCTCCGGCCCGCCGACCTGCCCACCGCGCCCCCGGCGCTCACCGAGCCGCCGACGGTGTACGTCACGTTCGGGACCCTCTTCAACGCCAACCTCGATCTGTTCCGCTTCACCGTCGAGGCACTCAGGGACCTGCCCGTCCAGCTGATCGTCACGCTCGGCCGCGACCAGGACCCGCAGACGCTTCTCCCGCAGCCCGCCAGCGTCCGCGTCGAGCGATTCATCCCGCAGGCGGACCTGCTGCCCTCGTGCAGCGTCGTCGTGCACCACGGCGGCGCCGGTTCGACGTTCGGCGCGCTGGCCCACGGGGTTCCGCAGGTGATCCTGCCGCAGGGTGCCGACAACTTCGAGCACGCGGCCATGTGCGTGGCGGCGGGTGTCGCGGTGGCGCTGCGCCCCGACGAACTGACCGCCGAGTCGCTGGTGGCGGCGGTACGCAGCGCATTGGACGACGGGACGCTCCGCGTTGCGAGTGACCGCTGCGCCGCCGAGATCGCCGCGATGCCCAGTGCGGCGGACGTGGCCGCGTCACTCAGGGACTGGGTGCGACAGCGCGGCTGATCGCACGGACGACGTCGTCCGATCTGCCGAGCTCCTACGCCAGGGCGGCCAGCAGCGTCGGCGAATCCGAGATCCAGGCGACGAGCAACTGGAACACCAGCAACGACGCCTCGTGGTTGGTGCGGGGTGCGTCAGCGGCGATCGCCTCGTCGACGCAGTCCTCCAACACGAGGCAGTGGTAGTCGAGGAACATCGCATCCTTCACGGTGGACTCGACGCACACGCTGGTGGTGCACCCGGTGACGATGAGGTGGGTGATGTCGCGCGCCTGCAGCAGTTCGTGCAACTCGGTCTGGAAGAAGCCGCTGAAGCGGTGCTTGTAGACGCAGATGTCGTCCGGTCCGACCGGCAGTTCGTCGATGATCGCCGTGTTCCACGTGTCCCGGATGAGCACGCGGCTCGGCTCGCCGGTGGGCGAGGTGATCGCCTCACCGACTCCCATCGGCACATGCTTCAGCCAGTTCGGCGACAATGGGGCGCCGGAGTCCGAGAGATCCGGGCGGAAGGCCATCTGTAGGAAGACCACGGGCATCCCCGCAGCGCGAGCCGCGTCGAGCACGCGTCGGGTCGGCTCGATCGTCGCCCGGATGCCCGACAGGTCGATACCGGCGCGGCCGAACATGCCCTGCGGATGGCCGAAGTCGTTCTGCATGTCCACCACGATGACCGCAGCGTGCGCCGGGTCGAGCATGAAGTCGGTCGGCCTGGCTGCGACGTGGACCGTGGTGCGAGCTTCGTCCATCGGGTGCCCCTCCAGGGATCGTCCCTCTCCGCCCTGCGCAGCCGGACGGATCGACTGTACTCGGTCGAAGATCGGTGTGTTCCGGGCTCGACAAGGCCCGGTCGTGGGCGCCACTAACGTGCCCGCTCATGGCAGAAGAGAAGGTGAAGGGGCCGGCGTCGTACTTCCCGTCCATCGAGAAGACGTACGGACAACCCATTTCGCACTGGATGGCGCTCGTCGCGGCGATGCCGGCCGGGACCCGTCACTCGGACATGGTCGCGATGCTGAAGAACGACCACGCGATGGGGCACGGCCACGCCAACGCCATCGTGGCGCACTACCGCGCCGAGCACGGCCTCTGAGTCAGCCGGCGAGCTCGGCCAGGCGGGCCTTCGCCAGCGCGCGCAGCAGCGTGGCGTCGACCTTCCAGTCCAACGGTACGGCGAACGTCTTCTTGTTCACGGTGAAGCCGGCCAGGCGGTCGCCCAGCGCGGCGAGCACGTCGCCGCTGAACGGGTTGATCAACACGTGTTTCTTGGCGGCGGACACGCCGATGACGTAGCCGCCGTCGGGTGTGCGCAACATGGGGTGGTTCCAGGCCACCACCAGTTCCAACCGCGGATGCGCTGCCTGAATCGTGGCGAAGATGGAACGAGCGGTCGCCGCGGCGACGGGGTCCATTGCCGCGAAGCACTGCTCGGGATTCGCGAACCGCTTCGACGAGGGCGAGTCGCGCAGGTACATGACCAGCGCATTCGCATGTGCCTGGCTGAAGCCGTGGTTCTCGCGCAAGTACGCAATCTGCTCGGGGTACTTGGCGTCGCCCAGGTCGCGCACGCGGTCGATCCAGATGGACATCGGTCCACCGTGCTTCTTCTCGATCGCCGGGAAGTACTTGGTGCGGTCACCGCTCGCGTCGGCCATGCGGACGAGCGTACGCGGTTAGCGTCGGTCCGTGGACAGCGACATCCGCTTCGAGGTCGTCGACCCCGCCGGCGAGCAGGCGCAATGGGCGATGCGCCAGTACTTCGAGGAGCTCGACCGCCGCTTCGTGTCCGGGTTCGCGGTCGACGAGGCACTCGACGCCGCCAAGGCCGACCTTGCACCGCCCACTGGGACGTTCCTCGTGGCGATGCGACACGACGAGGTGGTCGGCTGCGGGGGAGTGCTGTTCGTCGACGCCGACCGCGGCGAGATCAAACGCATGTGGGTGAACTCCACCACACGCGGGAAGGGCCTGGGGCGGCGACTGCTCGTCCGTCTGGAGGACGAGGTCGCCGCCGCAGGCCGCTCCATCGTGATGCTCGACACCAACGCGGTCCTCACGCAGGCGATCGCGATGTATCGCAGCGCCGGTTACCGGGATGTCGAGAGGTACAACGACAACCCCTATGCGGAGTTGTGGTTCGAGAAGGTGCTCAGGCCGTAGCGCCGCACTCGACCGTCGACACGGCCGGCGGGGCCCACAGCACGCGCACCTTGAAGTCGACCGATGCGCCGGCGGCGATGGCGTCGCGCACCATCGTCTTCTCGCCGCCCACGATGGCCTTGTCGGCGCCACGGAACACGCAGCTGACCACGGTGAGGTCGGCGTCGGTCTCGGTGGGGTTGCTCACGGTGCCGCGGACGTACTTCTGATCCGCGTCGAGCGCGCTGTCGGCCGTGGCGAGCGTGATGCCCTTGGCGACCGTCGAGGCGGTGTCGCAGGTGTCGCCCGTGGCGAACGAGGCGACCTCGGTGACCTTCACGTCCAGCGTGGCCGGCTCGTCGGGCTTGCCGCCGCCGAGCGCGTTGGGGACGACCACCGTCGTGGTGGCGGCCGCGACCACGGGCAGCTTCTCGGTGCGGGTGTCGATGACGGTGCCGGCGGCGTCGGCGATGGTGAACTCGACCTGCACGTCGCACGCGGCGCGGCTGGCGGCGTTGGTGATGACGGCGGCGGCGGACGTGAAGCGGGTGCCCAGGCTGCTGAGGCCGGTGGAGAAGCCACTCTCGACCGTGAGGTCGGCGACGGTGGGCTCGGGGCCCGAGGCCTCGGTCGAGCCGGTGGTGGTCTCGGCGGCGGTGTCGCCGGTAGCGGTGGTCTCGGTACCGGCCGCGGTGCTGGCGGAGGACGTGTCGGCCGTGTTGGACGAGTCCGAACCGCAGGCGACGGCCACCAGGGCCAGAGCTGCGGACGCGGCGAAGAGACGGAGGGTGTGGGGGGTGTGAAGTTTCATGACGGAACGAACGTATCCGGGGGGTCCGGGGACCGGGTAGTCCGGGGGGAGCGAACTTCGTCACACCCCTCTGGTTCCATGAGGGCATGACGTCGGCCGCCACACTCGTGGACCAACTGCACGGTCTCATCGACCAGTTGCTCGCGGTCGACGCCGGCGCGTTGGCGTCCGACGAGCTGCACGACGTGGTGGTTCGGCTGGAGGCCGAGCGGTCGCGGCTTACCGTCGCGGGCGCTGCCGTGGCGCACCGCTGGGTGGAGCACGGTCGGTGGAAGGCCGACGGGTCGTTGCGGCCGCAGCTCGCCCTGGCGCGCGACGCGCACCGCGACCACGACGCCGTGCGTCGCGACCTCCGTCGAGCCCGCTGGCTGTCGCGCATGCCGCGCACCCGCGAGGCAGTGGTCGACGGGCGCCTGTCCATCGACCACGTCGACCTGTTCATCTCGTGGGCGGCGGGCGCGCGGTTCGAGCGTTTCCTCGACAGCGAACAGGTGCTGGTCGACCAGTGCGCGAGCCTGCGGCTCTTCGACGACGCTCGGCGCGTGGTGCAGTACTGGGCCGCCAGGGTCGACGACGAGCTCGGCCGGCGGCGCGAGCCGCGCAACGGGTCCACGCTGTACCTGTCGCGCTCGTCGACCACGGGTGAGGGCGAACTGTCGGGGCACCTCGACGCCATCGACCACGAGATCGTCGCGGCCGAACTCCGTCGCCTCACTCGCGAGGTCCTGCTCGACGACCGCCGCGCCGGCCGAACGCGCACGCCCGCGCAGCAGCGGGCGGCGGCGCTGGTGCGCATGGCCACGCGGTCCATCAACGCCACCGGGCCTTCGGCCCGGCCGTCGTTCCAGGTCATCGTCGGTGACGAGACGGCGCGGCGGCTGTGCCAGTTGGCCAGCGGCACCGTGGTGTCGCCGGAGGACCTGCTCGAGCACGTCGACACGGCCCTCATGGAGGCGTTCCTGTTCGACGGCTCCGAGGTCGTGCTCGCCACGTCCCGGCAGCGCACGTTCCGAGGGGCGCTGCGCAGGGCCGTGAAGGTACGCGACCGTCGTTGCCAGCACGAGTCCGTGTGCCCCACCCCGGCGGTCGACTGCGACGTCGACCACCGAACACCCGCCGCCCGGGGCGGGCCGACCAATCAGTTCAACGGTGCGTCCGAGTGCGTCCCGCACAATCGCGACGCCGAACTGCACGACGATCCGGAGCCACGGCCGGAGCGCCCCATCGACCTGCTCGACGCGATCCGCTGCCGCCTGCGCTGGCGCATGCTCCGCGACCTGGAAGACCCCGAGTACGCAGCGAACTTCCTCACCCCGGAGCAGCGAGCAGCCGGACTCCGCTAGATCGAGCGGAGGATCTCGGCCACCCGCTGGTCGGCCTGGGCTTCGGTGATGAGGCCCTGTGCCTGCAGTTCGCGAACCTCACGCACTCGTTCGGTGGCGGGGCGCTGTGCTTCGGGCGGCTTCACGTAGGCCGCAGCGGTACCGA
>CBHWEI010000121.1:0-10905 GCA_966112835.1 uncultured Acidimicrobiaceae bacterium | reverse complement strand
GTCGTCGCGGGTGATCCGTCCACCGGGGCCGGTGCCGGCGACGTCGTCGGGGTTGATGCCGTGCTCGGCGACCAGGCGGCGCACCACGGGCGAGAGCAACCGGTTGTCGCCGGTGAGCGACTCGAGGTCGGCCGATGCCGCGGGAACGGGAGCAGGTGCCGGCGCGGGCGCGGGTGCGGGTGCCGGCGCGGGTGCCTCGACGACCGGGGCGGGTGCAGGTGCGGGAGCCGGGGCCGGCTCGGGGGCGGGCGCCGGGGCCGGAGCGGCCGCGGGCGCCGGTGCGGCGGCCGGGGCGTCGCCCGCACCGACGATGGCGATGACGGCACCCACGGGCACGGTGTCGCCCTCGTTGGCGCGGATCTCGAGCAGCGTGCCGGCGACCGGCGACGGCACCTCGGTGTCGACCTTGTCGGTGCTCACCTCGAACAGCGCTTCGTCGGCGGCGACGGTGTCGCCCACCTTCTTGAACCACCGCGTGATGGTGCCTTCGGTGACGGTCTCGCCCAGTTGCGGGAGGGTGACGTCGGCCATGGTTCGGGTCTCCTCGTGAGGTTGGAAGTTCGGGGTGTCAGGCGTTCAGGCTGCGGCCGGTGAGCGACAGCATGGTCTCGCCGAACAGTTCGGTGAGGCTCGGGTGGGGCTGGATGTACTCGGCCACTTCGGCGACCGTGGCTTCCCAGTTGACGGCAAGGTACCCGCCGCTGAGCTGCTCGGTGACCCACGGGCCCACCATGTGCACGCCCAGGACCTGGCCGGCGGTGCCGTCGGCGTTCTTCTTGGCGATGATCTTCACCAGGCCGTCGAGCTCGCCCAGGATCTGCGCACGGCTGTTGGCACGGAACTGGTGCTTGGCCACCACCACGTCGTGGCCGGCCTCGCGGGCGGCTTCCTCGCTGGGGCCGACGAAGGCCACCTCGGGGTGGCAGTAGATGGCCCACGGCACACGGTCGTACGCGACCGGCACCGGCGACTCGCCCAGGATGTGCTTGGTGACCAGGATGGCCTCGGCGTAGCCGACGTGGGCCAGGGCCGGAGTGTTGATGAGGTCGCCGATGGCGTACACGCCGGCCTCGCCCGTGCGGCAGTACTCGTCGACCTGCACGAAGCCGCGCTGGTCGACCACCACACCGGTGCCCTGCAGGCCGAGCTGGTCGGCGAACGGCCGGCGGCCGATGCTGACGACCACGGCGTCGACCTCGATGCTCTGGGTGCTGCCGTCCTCGGCCGAGTACTGCACCGTGGTGCCGCCCTGGCCGTTGGGGGTGTGGCCCAGCACCTTGGCGCCGGTCTTGATGTCGATGTTCTTCTTCTTGAAGCTGCGGACGACCACGTTGGCGACGTCGGCGTCGAGCCCGGGGAGGATCTTCGGCAGGCCCTCCAGGATGGTGACCTGCGAGCCGAGGTCGGCGAACGTGCTGGCGAACTCGCAGCCGATGGCGCCGCCACCGATGACGGCCACCCGCGGCGGCAGCGTCTGCAGCATGAGCACTTCGTCGCTGGTCATCACCGGGCCGGCGGGCTCGAAGCCGGGGATCGTGCGCGGCACTGAGCCGGCGGCCAGCAGCACGTTGCGGCCGGTGATGACGGAGCTGGAGCCGTCGGGGTGCTGCACCGTGACCTGACGGCCCGCACCCAGGGTGCCGACGCCGTCGAGGATGGTGATCTTCTTCGAACGCATGAACCCGCCGAGGCTCTTGACGATGCCATCGACGATCTTCTGCTTGCGGGCCTGGATGGTGGCGAAGTTGACGGTGGGGCTGCTGGACTCGATGCCGAAGTCGCCGGCGTGGGCGACGTGGCGCTGGACCGCGGCGGACTCGAGGTACGCCTTGGCGGGGATGCAGCCACGGTTCAGGCAGGTGCCGCCCAGCGAGTCCTTCTCGACGACGGCCACGTTGAGTCCGGCCGAGGTGGCGTACAGCGCCGCCCCGTAGCCGCCAGGTCCGCCGCCGATCACCACGAGATCGAACTGCTCATCCATCAGTACCTGCTCCACTTCCGTGAGGTGTCACCGCTGTGTGAAGCGCAAACGGTACCGGTTCTTTCCCCTGGTCCGGACCGGTGGCGCCGTTGCACCGTGGTACTGGCTACACCAGCTTCCATCGCGCCGTCTCGGCGGCACGGTGGAACACGAGCAGCCGGTCGCCCGCCTTCACGTCGGCCGTGCCGAACGTGAGCGTGCACGTGACCGGGGCGACGGTGAAGCCGGCGCAGGCCTGCGGTCCCCGCTGGTTGGGCTGCACAGTGGCCTCGGGCACCACGAGGGTGAAGCCGTCGACGCCCTTGGGATCGTCGACTCCCGACAGGGTGACGGTGACCGTGACGACGCCGTCGACCTCGTCGAACGCCGTCACCTGCACCTTGGCGTCGCCGGCGCGCCCGGTGTCGCCGACGGCCAGGATGGGCTGAGTCTCCTGCCCGGCGAGGCGCAGCAACTGCACCGTGCCCGCGACCAGGATGGCCAGGCCGCACGTGACGGCGAGCAGCAGCAATGTTCGGGTCCGCATGGCGCCCCCAGGCTAGGGGCGGTACGGTTCCCCGACATGCGCCGAGTGATGGTGTTCGCGACGGCAGCGGTCCTGCTGCTGTCGGCCTGTGGCGCCGACCCGCGCACCGGGAGCAGCGGAGCCTCCGGCCAGACGGCCTCGCCCACGACGGTGGCCGACGCGGCGGCGCCCGAGGCGTTGCGGTTCGTCGCCCCCTCGGTGGGCGGCGGCACGCTGGACCTGTCGACGTATGCCGGCCGTACGGTGGCGTTCTGGTTCTGGGCGCCCACTTGAAGCACCTGCAACCGTGAAGCCCCCTCGGTCGAGGCGGCCAGCCAGCAGTTCGCCGGGAGCGTCCAGTTCGTAGGCGTGGCGTGGTACGGCGACGACCAGTCGTTCAACGGGTTCATCAGCAAGCACGGGCTGACGTTCCCGCAGATCAGCGACGACCCGGGCGACGTCTTCGACCGCTTCGGTGTCCCGTCGCAGCCTGCGCTCGTGGTGGTGCGGCCCGACGGGACGGTCGAGCAGTACCTCGGCGCCGTCGAGCCCGAGCAGCTCGCCGAGCTGTTCGCCGGCGCCTGACAGATCCCCTGGGCACCACATGACACAGGGTGCTGAACCCGATAACGTCCTCACATGCAGCGCGTTCTCCACCACGCTTCGCGACGGCGCTTCCTGCCGACGTCGGTCAGTGTGCTCGCCGTCGCCACCGCTGCGCTCCTGGGCTCCCTCGCCCTGAGCCCGGTCCGTGTGGCCGAAGCCGCCGCCACCCCGCCCACCTACAAGGTCACCATGGTCGCCCGGTGGTGCAACGCGTACACCGACATCTTCGGCAACAGAGCACGCAACGACATCATGGAATCGCTGCGCGACCTCGGCCCGGACACGCCCTACAACCCGTTCGAGCAGGTGCTGCCCCTCGTCGAGGACGGCGAGGCGCCGCAGGCCAGCTGCACCCCACTCCCGAACTGGACGTTCAGCTTCGGCACCGGCATCGGTCGCCCGGCGCCGAACAGCAACCTCAGCTACGTCACCAACACCTCCCAGGTGAACAACCGCCGGGTCACCACCGCTGCCTCCACCCCGCTGCTCGACGGCCAGGGCAATCCCACCGGGAGCACCATCGCCGGAGCGACCACGTTCACCCTCACCAGCAACGAGGCCAGCCTGGCGGGGCAGGGCAGCCGGTTCTGGACCATGGGCGGCACGCCCACCGAACCGCTCAACGCCCAGGGCGACACCTATGGCTTCGGCGCGCTGCGCTGCGCGAAGGACAACCTGAACGGCGACAACGTCGAATGGATCGGCTTCCCCAGCGGCACCACCCACGTGTTCTGCTACGCGTTCTACGTGAAGCCGCCGCCCGAGGCAGGCATCATCAACATCGTCAAGCAACTCGCCAACGGCCGCACGTTGCCCGCCACACAGACCTTCCCGTTCGACGGGAACCTGTCGTTCAACCCCGGCGGCGACTTCACGGTCGACGTCCCTGCGAACGCCAACACCAGCCCGGCCCACGAGTTCGTGCGTGGCGCGGGCGGCGCAGCCTGGGTCGCGAACGAAGTGGTGCCCGACGGCTTCGTGTTCGTGTCGGCGTCGTGCGTCAGCACCAACAGCACGTCGCAGTGGACCGCATCGGGCACCCAGGTGAGCATCACGCTCGGCGCGGGCGACACCATCACGTGCACGTTCGTGAACGATCTGGCGCCACCACCGGTGGGGTCGGGCCTGCTCCTGAAACAGACCTTCGGCGACCCCTACGGCGTGCCGGTCGAGGCACTGCCGTCCACGTGGTCGTTCGACGTGACCGATCCGTCGAACGCCACCACCCCTGTGTCCATCCCGGTGGACCCCACCGACGGCATCGGCAGCAGCGGACCCATCACCGACCTCACGGCCGGCACATGGACCGTCACCGAGAACCTGCCGGCCGACACGGCAGCCGTTCAGTGGAAGTTCGTCGCCGCGTACTGCGTCACCATCGACACCGTTCCCAGCGTCACGGTGAACAGCGTCACTGCGCCGGCGGCGCCCAGCATCACGGTCACCGTCCCCGCCGGCGGCAGGGCCGCGTGCAGCTTCGTCAACGAGATGGTGCCCATCAGCAAGCTGACCATCCGACTCACCACCCTCGGCGGCACCGGCACGTTCGGTTTCGAGGTGCAGGGCGGCGGTGACCAGAACATCGGTGGCAGCAACGACGGCGCGCTGCTCACCCAGTCGGCCACGACCGCCAGCGCCGGGACGCGAGCCACGGCCACCGGCGACTCCACCGACCCGCTGTACGGCTCGTGGTTCATCAGCCCGGTCATCCCGAAGTCGACCGCCGCTGGCCGGTGGGAGCTCGCTGCCACACCCACCTGCAGCGTGCCGGCGGCCGCGTCGCTCGTGGGCACCGAGGTGCTCGACGTGCGCGTCGGTGCCGACGCACCGAACCTGGTGTGCGACTACGTGTACCGCCTCATCGCTCCGAGCACCCTCGACGTGGTGAAGACGTTCGGTCCGCTGCGCGCCGGGCAGACGGCCCCGGTGATCATCGACATCAGCTGCGACGACGGCACCACGGCACGGCTCACCGTGCCCGTGGGTGGCGCCGCACCCGCACGCTTGCCCGCGCCGCTGGCGTTCGTGTTCCCGGCGCTCTGCACCGTCGTGGAGACGAACGATGGTGGCGGGGGCGCCACCGTCGACACCACGGTCACCGTCACGGTCGACGGTGCGGTGTCGCAACAGCCCGCGGAGGAAGTGCAGGTGGGTGAGGACTCGGCCGCGCAGCAGGTGGTCGTGACCTTCCGCAACGACTACACCGACCTGGGTTCGGGTGGGGGCACGCTGCCGGCCACCGGCAGCGGACGCGATGTGCCCGAACTGACCGGCACCGCGCTCGCGCTGGTCGGCATGGGCGGCGCGCTGGTGCTCCTTCGTCGCCGACGGGGCGCCCGGGCCTAGTCTGCTCGCATGGGCCTGCGCGACCTCGTCAAGCGACTGAACGCCACCGTCGAGGAGATCGACGACGAACGACTGCAGGACCGGTTCTCGGGCCTGCAGCTCACCGCACTGGGCGACCTCGACGCGCGTGTGCCCGCCCGCATCGGTGGCGAGATCACCCGCACCCGCATCGCCCCGCGCTCGGGCGTCGCCGCGTTCGAGATCACCGTGTCCGACGGCACCGGCACCGCAGTGGCCGTGTTCACCGGTCGTCGCTACGTGGCCGGCCTGGAGCACAACCGGGCGGTGGTGTTGGAAGGTGTGGCACGCGCCGAGCGCGGCCGCCTGGTGATGTTGAACCCGGCCTACACGCTGCTGCCGTAGCGGGACTCTTCGGCGTCAGCCGACCAGCGCTTCGTCAGCCGACCAACAGGGCGCGGACGGCGTCTTCGCTCTCGCTGGTGACCAGCACGAGCACCTCGTCACCCTGGCGCAGGATGGTGTCGCCGCGAGGCACCACCACCTTCTCGTCGCGCAGGATGGCCACCACGGTGGTGTCGCGCGGGAAGCCGACCTCGACGATCTCCTTGTCGAGCGACGGCGAGCCCTCTGCCAGGGTGACCTCGGCCAGCTTGGCGCGGCCACCCTCGAACGACAGCAGGCGCACGAACGAGCCGACGCTGACCGCTTCCTGCACCAGACCGGTGATGAGGTGCGGCGTGCTGACCGACACGTCGACGCCCCAGGTCTCGTTGAACATCCATTCGTTGTTCGGGTTGTTCACCCGAGCAACCACGCGGGGCACGGCGAACTCCTGCTTGGCCAACAGCGACACGACCAGGTTGTCCTCGTCGTCGCCGGTGACCGAGGCGACCACGTCGGCGCGCTCCAGGCCGGCCAGCTTCAACGTGCTGATGTCGCACGCGTCGCCGCGCACCCACTGGGCGTCGGGAATGGTGCTGTCGTGACGGGCGACCACGTCGACGTCGTTGTCGACGATGGTGACCTGGTGGCCCGAGCCGACCAGCTGTTCGGCGATGAAGCGGCCCACGCTGCCACCGCCGGCGATGATGATGTTCATGTCGGGCTCCTAGTGACCGTGGCCCGAGGCGGGGCCGGCGGTGAGTTCGTCGAGGTGGCTGAGCGCGTCGTGGGCGACGGCGAGGTACACGACGTCGCCCTCCTGGGCGACCATCTGCTCGGTGGGCAGTAGGGCCGAGCCGAGCCGGCTGACGGCCATGACGCGGACGCCCTCGCGCTCGACCTCGAGCACGCGATGTCCGGCCCACGCACGGGCCAGGCTGCGCTCGACCAGCGACACCTTCGCGCTCGGGTCGACCCACTCGACGGCGGCGGCCTCGGGCACCAGCCGGCGCAGCACGCGCTCGGTGGTCCACAGCGCGGGCGCCACGGTGGCGATGCCCAGCCGCTGGTAGATGGCGGCGCGGCGGGGGTCGTAGATGCGGGCCACCACGCGCTCGATGCCGAACGTCTCGCGTGCCACGCGGGCGACCAGGATGTTGGAGTTGTCGCCGTTCGTGACGGCGGCCACCGCTTCGGCCTTCTCGATGCCGGCCTTCACCAGCAGCTCACGGTCGAACCCGATGCCGGCGAACGTGTCGCCGGTGAAGTCGGCACCCAGCCGCTCGAACGCCGACTTCTTCCGATCGATGACGGACACGGTGTGCCCTTCATCGACGAGGTTCCGGGCGAGGGACGAACCGACTCGCCCGCACCCGACGATCACCACGTGCACGATTTCTCCTCTCGGCAATTGCCGATCGGCACTGTAACCGGGCGTAGAGTCCCGTCCACATATGTTCCAATCCTTCAAGCGCCTCGTCATCGGGCGGCCCATCGCCTCGGCCGACGAGGGCCACCAGCGGCTGAGCAAGAAGATCGCGCTGCCGGTCTTCGCCAGCGACGCCATCTCGTCCACCGCGTACGCGACCGACGAGATCCTCGTGGTGTTGCTGCTGCAGGCCAACATCGGCTCGAAGGCGTGGGGCCCCATCACCCCGATCGCCATCGTGGTCTGCGTGCTGTTGATCATCGTCGTCGCCAGCTACCGCCAGACCATCCACGCCTACCCCAGCGGCGGCGGCAGCTACATCGTCAGCAAGGAGAACCTGGGCAAGATCCCGTCGCTCATCGCCGGATCGTCACTGCTGGTCGACTACATCCTCACCGTCGCCGTGTCGGTGGCGGGCGGCGTGCTGGCCATCCGCACCGCGACGGGTCTGGGCCACGAGTGGGCCGTGCCACTGTGTCTGATCTGCGTGTTGGTGATGACGCTGATCAACCTGCGCGGCGTGAAGGAGTCGGGCGCGTTCTTCGCCGGCCCCACGTACTTCTACATCGTGATGCTCATCATCCTCATCGCCACCGGCTTCTACCGCATCTTCGTGCAGCACGTCGGCCCCATCCCCGAGAGCATGCTGTCGGAGGAGGCCATCAAGGCCAGCAAGGCAACCGGTGCCCTCGGTCTGTACATGCTGTTGCGTGCGTTCTCCAGCGGCGCCGTCGCGCTGTCCGGCGTCGAGGCGGTCAGCAACGGCGTGCCGGCGTTCAAGAAGCCCGAGAGCAAGAACGCCTCCACGACGCTCGTCATCATGGCGACCATCCTCGGCACGTGCTTCCTCGGTGTCAGCGTCCTCGCCACGCACCTGAAGCCCTACCGCGGCGAGAACGACGGCAACGGCCTCGGCCTCATGGCCCAGTACCTGTACGACGGCAAGGGCGTCATGTTCTGGCTGACCATGATCGGCACGTTCGCCATCCTCATCCTCGCCGCGAACACCGCGTACGCCGACTTCCCCCGCCTCTCCAGCATCATCGCCAAGGACGGGTTCCTGCCGCGCCAGTTCGCCAACCGTGGCGATCGCCTCGTCTTCTCCAACGGCGTGCTCTTCCTGGCGGCGGTGGCCAGCATCCTCATCATCGTCTTCAACGGCGACATCAGCGCCCTCATCCCGCTGTACGCGTTCGGCGTGTTCCTCGGCTTCACCTTCAGCCAGGCCGGCATGGTGGTGCACCACGTCCGCCTGAAGGAGCCGCGCTGGCGGCTGAGCCTGGCGATCAATGCCATCGGCGCCGCCACCACGGGCCTCATCGCCGGCATCGTGGTGTATTCGAAGTTCGCCGAAGGCGCATGGATCCCCGCTGCGCTCATCCCGATCATGGTGTTCACCTTCTATTCGATCGGCAAGCACTACCAGGGTGTGAAGAAGTCCCTGGCCGTGCCCCCGGGCTACAAGGCGAAGCGCCACACCCACTACGTCGTCGTACTGGTGGGCAAGGTGAACCGCGGCGTCATCGACGCCATCGGCTACGCCCGCAGCCTGTCGCCGGAGCGGATCATCGCCCTGTCGGTGGTGTCCGATCCCGAAGAGGAACGGCGCCTGCACGAGCAGTGGGACGAGTACGACATCCCCATCGAACTGCACACCGTGTCGTCGCCGTACCGCGAGCTCACCCGACCCGTGTTCAACTTCCTCGACGAGATCGACCAGGAGCGAGACGACGACATCATCACGGTCGTCATCCCCGAGTCGGTCACGAAAGTGCAGAGCCAGTGGCTGCACAACCAGTCGGCGCTGGCGTTGAAGGCCCGCCTGCTGTACCGCCCGCACACCGTGGTGGTCAGCGTGCCTGTGCACGTCGACTAGTTCGCGCAGGAGGCGACAACCGCGGCGCACAGGCGTACCGTGATGTCCATGCGAGTGATCATCTCCGGCGCCAGTGGACTCATCGGCAGTGCGCTCTCCAGCGAACTGCGAACCGGCGGGCACGACGTGGTCGCGCTCGTCCGTCGCACGCCGAGTGGTCCGAGCGAGATCCAGTGGGACCCGGCGAACGGCACCCTCGACGCCGAGGCGTTGGCCGGTGCCGACGCCGTGGTGCACCTTGCCGGCGCCGGCATCGGCGATCACCGCTGGACCGACGAGTACAAGCGTGAGGTGCTCGAGAGCCGCACCCGCGGCACGCGGCTGATCGCCGAGAGGATCGCCGAGTGCAGCCAGCGGCCGCCGGTGCTCCTCAGCGGCTCGGCCATCGGCATCTACGGCGCCAGCGACGACCGCCAGCTCGACGAGCAGTCACCTGCCGGCACCGGCTTCCTGGCCGACGTGTGCGTGCAGTGGGAAGCAGCGACGGCCGCCGCCGAGGCCGCGGGCGTCCGCGTCGCCCATCTGCGCACCGGCATCGTGCTCACCCCGAAGGGCGGTGCGCTGAAGAAGATGCTGCCGCTGTTCAAGCTGGGCCTGGGCGGCAAGTTCGGCAACGGACGGCAGTGGATGAGCTGGATCTCGCTGCCCGACGAGGTGGCGGCCGTCCTGCACCTGCTGGCGCACGACGTGCACGGCGCGGTCAACCTGACGGCACCGGCACCGGTGACGGGAACCGAGTTCGCCAACACGCTCGGCGCGGTGCTGCACCGGCCGGCGAAGCTGCCGGTGCCTGCGTTCGGGCCCAAGCTGCTGCTGGGCGCCGAACTGGCCGACGCGCTGCTCTTCACCGGCCAGCGGGTGCTGCCCACGGCGTTGCAGCGGTCGGGTTACTCGTTCCTGCACCCGACGCTGACGGGTGCGCTGCAGGCCGTGACGGCCTGACTCACTGGTCGCTGGTGTCGACGCCCGAGTAGCGGGCCACGGCGCCGGCGAGGTCGAGCCGGAACGTGCCGACGGGACCCGTGGGCCAGTCGGCCTTGGGCACGGCCCACATGACCTCGAACTCGATGCCGTCGGGGTCCTTCGCGTACAGGCTCTTGCTCACGCCGTGGTCGCTCTCGCCCACCAGGGACCCGGCCTCGAGCAGTCGCGCCCGGAGCGCGACGAGCTCCTCGATGGTGTGCACCTGCCAGGCGAGGTGGTACAGCCCGATGGAATGCGGCTCGGTGGGCCGCTGACCCACCTGCATGAGCGCCAGGTCGTGGTCGTTCGACGACCCGTCGGCCTGGAGGAAGAACGCCTGACCGTCGCCGAAGCTGGCACGGACGGTGAAGCCCAGCACCGTCGTGTAGAACTCGGCGGAGCGCTGCGCGTCGCTGACGTACAGCACGGCGTGGTTCAGTCGCTTGATGGTCATGACGTTCTTCCTCCGGGTCGATGTCTCGTTGCTTCGGGGCGGCTCAGGCCTTCAGGGCCTCGATCTCGAGGATGATCTTCACCTTGTCGCCCACCAGTACACCACCGGTCTCGAGGGCGGCGTTCCACTCGAGGCCCCACTCCTTGCGGCTGATCTCGGTCTCGGCGGTGAAGCCGGCCTTGGTGTTGCCCCACGGGTCGGTGACGACGCCCTCGAAGGTGAGGTCGAAGTCGACCGACTTGGTGATGCCGCGGATGGTGAGGTCGGCGTGCAGCACGTAGTCGGCGCCACGGGCCTCGATGCCGGTGGAGACGAGGTTCAGGGTGGGGTAGGTCTCGACCTCGAAGAAGTCGGCGCTCTTCAGGTGGCCGTCGCGGCTCTCGTCGTCGGTGGTGATCGACGC
>CBHWEI010000120.1:0-10961 GCA_966112835.1 uncultured Acidimicrobiaceae bacterium | reverse complement strand
GCTGGCAGGCATGGCGCCAGGCTACCGGTGGCCGGGCGGGCCGTCGTATCGGGTCCCGGGTCGGCGGCCGCGCAGCGGGTCGGCGGCCGCGCAGCCGGTCAGCGGCGCCGGAGCCAGGTCTCGCCGTGGCGCAGGCGCCGCTCGAGCTGGTCGTTGGTGGCGCTGCCCACCGAGGTGATGCCCGACAGCCGGTTCAGCTCGGCCTGCACCTTGGCGTGGCCCCAGCCGGTGTAGTCGACCAGTCGCTTGGCGATGTCGAAGTTCTGCAGGCGCAGCTCTTCCTTGCGTTCGGCGATGCTCTTCGAGCCGGGCAGCATGAACCCGGCGTCGGTGGGCACCTCGGGCAGGTCGATGGCCAGTTCGTCGAGCTCGGTCGACTGCGGTTCGGGCACGTCGGGCTCGTCGTCGAACAGGGTGAGCCCGTCCTCGGTGAACGCGTGCACGGTCATGCCGGTGGCCACCGAGCCGATGACGCTGAACAGCGACAGCTGTTCGGGCATCATGTCGAGCTCGCGCTTGGCCTCGGCCTCGAGCTGTTCGGGCGTGAACTCGTCGTCGCGTTCGGTGGGCGGCTTCAGCACGTGGCGGCGGGCTTCGGCGATCTGGAAGGCGTGGGTGCGCAGCCGCGGGTCGTCGGGCAGGAACACGTACGCCTTCTGGCTGGCCATGCCCTTCGTCCAGCGGACGAATCGGCCGACGGCCTGGCGGAAGAACAGTTCGGTGACGACGGTGCTGGCGTACACGCCGACGCGCAGGCGGGGGATGTCGACGCCTTCGCTCACCATGCGCACGGCGACCAGCCACGGACGGGTGCCGGCGGCGAACGCGGCGATCTTGTTGCTCGCGTCGGGGTCGTCGCTGACCACCACTTCGGCCTCGACGTGGTAGCGGTGGCGGATGAGCCGGGCGATGTCGCGGGCGTGCTCCTGATCCATCGCAATGGCCAGGCCGCCGGCATCGGGGTGGGTGCGGCGAATGGCCATCAGCCGTTCGTGGGCCTGGTCGACCACGGCCGGCAGCCAGTCGCCCTGCAGGCTGAGCGCGGCACGCAGTCGGTGCGACGCGCCGGTGCGGTCGAGTTCGTCGTGGAAGTTGGCCGACAGGATGCTGCCGTCGGGTGCGCTCCACTCCATGAGCCCGTCGAAGCGCGGGAAGTAGACGGGGCGCACCACGCCGCCGTCGCGCAGCGCGTCGGCGTAGCCGTAGGTGTAGTCGGGCTGGGCTTCGCCGCCCACGCCGGTCTCCTCGTAGCGCACGAACGGGATGCTGGCGGTGTCGCTGCGGAACGGCGTGCCACTGAGGCACAGGCGCCGCTGGGCGTGCTCGAACGCGGTGCGCACACCGTCGCCCCAGGCTCGTTCGTCGCCGGCGTGGTGCACTTCGTCGAGCACCACGAACGCGTCGTGCGCCAGGCCGCGCAGCTTCTTCGCGGTGTCGGAGGTGGCGACCTGCTGGTAGGTGGTGACGATGCCGTGGACGTCCTTGGCCACACCGTCGGCGGGCGACCAGTTGTGGTCGACGTGCAGTCCCATGCGGTGCGCGCTGAGCGCCCACTGGCTCTTCAGGTGCGTGGTGGGGGCCACGATGATGAGCCGGCGGCGCTCGTTGCTGAGCGCCCAGCGGGCACATGCCAGGGCGAACGTGGTCTTTCCGGCGCCGGGCGTGGCGACGGCGAGGAAGTCCTTCTGTTCGCTGGCCGCGAACTTGTCGAAGGCTTCTCGCTGCCACTGGCGGAGTTGGACTCGGTCGCTCATGGGAACTCCCGAGTCTGCCCGGTCACGATCGCACTTGCGCGAACCTCACCCGCGAAAACCGTGATGATGCGGCTGACCTGCACCGACGCGCGTCAGATGATGCACAGATTCAGATCGGCCACCTGCAGCGAGGCCGCAGCGGCCGTCAATTCGCCGACGGTCGGTTCGACCAGCTCTGGGTCGTGGGGGCGGGCGCCATGGGCGCGGAAGCCGATGATCTTCACCCGCATCGCCGGGTCCACCGAGGCCAGCCACTGGGCGGTGCGGCGCAGCAGCGACGGGCTGTCGTTCACGCCGTGCAGCAACAGCAGCCGCACCTCGTACAGCAGCCCCATGCCGGCGAGCAGTTCGATGCTGCGCAGCACCGGCTCGTTCGACTGTCCGGTCATCTGCTGGTGGATGGCGGGGTCGAAGCACTTCAGGTCGATCATCGCCCCGTCGGTGACCGGGGCGAGGTACCGCCAGGTTGCGGCGTCGGCCGAACCGTTCGAGTCGACGAAGCAACTCAACCGGGCCAACTGCCGATCGGCCTTCACCGCGGTGAACAGGGCGTGCACGAAGTCGGCCTGCAGCGTGGCCTCGCCACCCGACACCGTGATGCCGCCCAGGAACGGTTCGGCGCGGCGGATCTGCTGCAGCACCTGGTCGACCGAGCGACGGAAGTGCGCCCCGGTGGCCAGCGGAATGGTCTGCGGGTTGTGGCACGCCACGCAGTCGAAGTTGCACCCCTGCAGGAACACCACGAACCGGTTGCCCGGGCCGTCGACGTTGCTGAAGGTGATGGTGTCGGCGACAGCACCGAAGACGGTCACTCGCCCCGTCCGATCCGCTTCACGGCGCGCTGGGTGAGGTGGAAGCTGTTCTCGCTGCCGGCGGCCAGGTGGTCGCTGCTGTGGCGGGCACTGCCGGTGGCGGCGATGGCCGCGAGGTCGCTCTTGCGGACCAGGTAGCCGGTGATGCGGACGAACTCGTTCGAGTCGAGGTTGAACGTGAAGTCGCGCATGCCCTGGCGGAACGCGCCGCGGATGATGTCGACGACGGCCTGCGGGTTGCGCACGGCCGTCTCGTCCATGTGGAAGATGTCGCTGACGCCCGAGGCGAACAGGTGGTGGTGCGGCGCGCAGGTGGTGACGTGCGACAGCAGGTCGGGCTCGTCGCCCACGGGGATGCGGGTGCCAGCGGTGACGTCGTGGTCCAGGTCGATGCCGCTCTGGCTGTGCAGGTAGGCGTGGCCGCCACCACCGGCGCAGTACGGCAGCGGCCGCGCGGCCACCAGTTCGGCAACCCGCTCGACCACGCGGCGGGCGAACGCATCGGCGTCGGCGTCGTGGCCGTAGCGGCCGTCGTGCCCGTCGTGCTGCATCAGCAGGTTCACGCACTCGGCCAGCCCGAAGATGCCGAACATGGCCGAGAAGCGGTCGATGTCGATGAGGCCTTCCTGGGCCAGCCAGTGGGTGTCGTAGAAGTGCTGGTCCTCCACGAGCGAACGGATGCGTGCCTCGGCCAGTTCGGCGGTGAGCTCGACGTAGCGGGGGAGCGTGGTGGTGAGGAACGAGTCGGCCGAGCCCTGGTGGCGCAGCGCGGTCTCCTTCAGGTTCAGCCGCACCAGCGTGTGGGCGCCGCCGCCGATCTTCAGCGAGTTGTAGCAACTGACCGCGGCGTAGCGCTCGCCGTGATCGGCGACCATCATCGGGTGGTTCACGAAGTGCGGCTTGCCGGTCTGGAACACGGTCAGCACACCCTCTTCGATCAGTTCGTCGGGGGTGATGGCCGGGTCGACCTTCAGGGTGATGTTGGGCACGGCCTGGCGCAGGCTGCGTTCCACGCGGAAGATGCTGCGGGCTATGCGGCTGTCGTGCGGGCCCAGGTCGAGGTGTACGAACGCGTCGGGCAGCATGCGGTCGATGCACAGCCAGAAGCGGCGCAGCCGGGTGTCCAGGTCGTCGTCGCTGATGTCGTCGGTGACGAACGGGGCGAGCACCTTGTCGAGGTCGCCCAAGTACACCGGGTAGGTGGTGACGCTGGGGACGTTCACGTACACCATCAGCAGGAACGCGAGCGCGTCGTCCAGCGTGGTGGGCGGTTCGAGCTCGAGGTGTTGCACGCCTTGGCGGACGGCCTTCTCGTAGTCGGGGAGGATGTAGCGCGCGGTGTACGGGCTGTTGCCTTCGTACATGTCGCAGATGACCCGCTTGTCCAGCGCCTCGCGGCAGTCGGGCGAGAGGTCGGGGTAGGGCAGGGCCTCGGTGGCCAGGGCCGCCAGTTGGCGCAGCCGCTGGTCGTAACCCAGCGTGCCGTCCTGCACCAGTGCCCGGGCGCGTGCTTGGAATTCGTGCATCTCCACGCCCTCACTGTGCGCGGGCCGGGGCGGTGGGCGACAGGGCCGAAGTTCCCCATGTCGAGCGATCCATGGTCACGCAGCGTGGTGACTTGGGAGTTTCTTTGACGAAATCGAGATCTCCGCTGGACAGGCGGCCGCGCTCGGCGCGACCGTCGTGGAAGGCCGGCCCACCCCGATTTCGGGCCGGTAGCGGGAGGAGTGGAACCATGACGTTGTCGCGTCGTCATTTCCTTGCGGGCACGGCGGCGGCCGGTGCTGCGCTGGCCATGCCGTTGGTCCGTCCGCGGGCCGTGCAGTCGGGTGCTGCCGAGCGCATGCCGTCCGGCAAGCTGCCGCGGCCGTTCACCCGGCCGTTCGTGCGGCCGCCGGTGGCCGTGCCGGTGTCCAGCGACGCCACCACCGACCACTACGTGTTGCGCATGCAGCCGCGCACCGCCGAGATCGTGCCCGGCTTCCGCACGAACATCTGGACGTACAACGGCAGCATGCCCGGGCCCACCATCCGCGCCACCCGCGGTCGACAGGTGGTGGCCCGGTTCGTGAACGAGCTGCCCGCCTCGCACCCGCTGTTGGGCTACCAGTCGTACACGTCGGTGCACCTGCACGGTGCGGCGTCGAAGCCGCAGTACGACGGCTACGCGAGCGACCTCACGCAACCCGGGCAACGCAAGGACTACCGGTGGGACAACGCCGAGTGCTCGCGGTCGCTCTGGTACCACGACCATGCGGTGCATCACACGTGGACGAACGTGGCCATGGGGTTGGCGTCGCAGTACTTCATCCTCGATCCCGACGACGCGGAGTTCGGTCTGCCCACGGGCGAGTACGACGTGCCGTTGCACCTGAGCGATGCGCTGTTCCAGGCCGACGGTCAGCTGTACGTGGACCTGCCGGACACGAAGGGCTTTTGGGGTGACGTGATGACGGTGAACGGCACGCCGTGGCCGGTCATGCGCGTCGCTCGCCGCAAGTACCGGTTCCGTCTGGTGAACGGGTGCGTGTCGCGTTCGCTGTTCCTGCGGTTGAGCACCAACGACGGGTTCCAGGTGGTGTCCACCGATGCGGGCCTGGTGCCGCAGCCCATCACGGTGAGCCGGTTCCGCATGACCAACGGTGAGCGATACGACATCGTGGTCGACTTCTCGAAGTACCGGCCCGGCACGCGGGTGGTGCTGGCGAACGACAGCCTTCCGTACAACGACGACTACACGAACACGAACAAGGTGATGGCCTTCGACGTGACCGACGACGCGTTCGACCCTGCCGATAATGCGGTGCCGTCGGAGCTGCGGCCCGAGAACGAGACCATGTCGTTGTCCGTGCCGGCGAAGCCGAAGGTGCGCCAGTTCCGCACCGAACGCCAGGGTGGCGAGTGGACCGTGAACGGCTACACGTGGCACGACGTCATCGACAGCGACTACCGGCTGCTCGCTGCTGCGCCGGTGCTGGGCGACACCGAGGTGTGGGAGTTCCACAACAGCTCGGGCGGGTGGAGCCACCCCATGCACGTGCACGGTCAGGACAGCCGGTTGCTCACCCGCAACGGCCGGGCGCCGTACGCGTACGAGCGTGGGCCGAAGGACACGTACTACGTGGGTGAGAACGAGACGCTGCGCATCCTGGTGAAGTTCGACCACCCCGGCAAGTTCATGATCCACTGCCACAACGGCGTGCACGAGGACCACGACATGATGGTGCAGTACGAGGCCGTGTCGTTGAAGACGCCCGGCGACGACCCGTTCTGCGACCCCGCCCAGGACGACGACGGCCAACCCTTCTGACCCCCCTTCCTCCCGAACTCGAGTTCTGCGTGACGCCGGCGGCGCGGGAATTCGTGAGGAGGGCGCTCGGTCCGTCTGTGACGCTGGGGCATGGACGAGATCCGACGCGACGACGGTGAGTTGTGCGGGTTCGTGCGCGCCGACGGCGACGCATGGGTCGCGACGACGGTGTTCGGAGCGATGCTCGGCGACGCCGACTCGCGTGAGTCGGCCGATCGGTTGGTGCGCGAGGTCGGCCTGGCGTCGCTGGCCGAGCGGTGGCTGCTGCGCGATGGTGCGGCCGGCGACGAGCAGATCGTCTGCATCCAGGAGGCGTCGCCCGAAGGTGTGACGGTGGCGCTGGACTACTACTCCATGCCCGGCGTCCCGACGTTGCGGATCACCCGCGCCGACCTCGACACCGGCCGCTACACCCTCCGCCGCTCCTGACCGAGCCTGCTCTCCGAACTTATGTGCTGCGTGACGCGCCCAGGATGCGGGTCCTCGTGAGGTGGAGCTCGCCGCGTTCGCGATTTGCGGAGGGCAAGCGTGTGGCCGCTTCCCAGCGAAGGAGGAGCTCGGGCTCGGCCGCGGGGCCGGGCTGCATCTGAAATCTGACTCGCGACCAGGTGACCCGATCGGAATATGCGCTACCCAGCCGGCATCGTCATACCGGCAGTCTTTGGGGCTACGCGGCTGGAAGTGCGGCAGCGGCCGCAGCGACCTTGGCCGCCACACCGTCGAGCGTCAAATTCTTTGTGCTCAACCCAGCGTGCGATGCAAGCATTGGGCTGACGTCGTTGAGTTCGTCGAATGTCACGCCGTGCAGTACCAGGTATTACGCGACGGCTAGGCAGAAGGACTGCAAGTTTCTTCTCCGCTACGCCTTCTGCCTCGATGCTCACCAGCAGTGCTGGGGTTACCAGCACAATTCCGACGCGGGAGTTCGGAGCCCTTTGTCGATTCCTGAATCATGAGCGCGCCGAGGGGCAGGTCTTCTTCGCTGAACAGTAATTAGGTGCGGGACGGCCTGGGTCGGTCTCGCGGCGCTCCGGCGATGGTAGGTCGACTTTCTACCAGTCCAGGTTCAGTTTGCCTTCTCGGAACGACTTGAGGGTGTACTTTGCACTCACTGCCTGAAGGCCGCGGGTGGATGTCAACTCCTCGAGAATCGGGATCGCGGTCTCGGGATCGAACGGCAGCATGTGGCTCGCACCGATCAGTCTCACCCTGGGACTTGGACTGTCGGCGACGTCCCGAATGGCTGCGCGCCCTGCGGCCGAATGTCGAAGAATCTTCTGCAGGGCCTGCAGCCGATCGAATATGGGATTGGCGGCTGACGCATCGTCCTCCAAGAGGCCCCATGCATCCGCATCGCGCCTGTAGGCATTAGCCATCTCCAGCGTCTTCGTGTCATCTTCGTCCGGTGCACTACTCATCGAATGTTGCCTTCGCGGATCTGGAGCAGAACATCCATACCAAAGTTGTACTGCTCTTCGTACGATTGTCCGGCAAGCCAATCTCTCACTCTCATGCCCTCTGATTGAGGCGTCTTGCTGTTGTAGTAGTTGGCTTTTATTTGATTGACTCGGGCATCGACTGGGTTCATATTGTACGGGTTGTTCACCTCCTCGCTGGGAAAGCCGCTCTTTTCGATCTGTGACTGCTCTACGACATGATCGTAAACCTTGCCCGGGCCCGCCGGCCCGAGGTCCTGTTTGGCGGCCCTGAATGATGGGTAACCGGGGAGCGGCTCAGCATCACTCCCAGGAACGGGCCTGCTGCGGCCGCTGCCAGATGCGCCCCGAGATTCGGATCACCCCTGGCAAAGGCTTGCCGATTGCCTTCCGCCGACCTCGACCATGCCTCGAAAGAAAGAACCAAGACCCAATCCATTATGCCGCATGAGCCGCCCGAGCCGGTCGCCCCGCATCGATCAGCCGCGGCACGATAGTCATCGTACCATCCATTGCCCGTCTGCGGGTTGCTGAAGTCGCCACCAAAGTAAGGCGCGTTGATCTCAGAGAAGAACTCAAGATTCTTCTGAAAGAACTCTGCTCCGAACCCTGAATTGCTGTCTGGGACCAGGGGGCGAGCCACGGACCCACCTGCGCCCGCATCGCTAGGTGACCCTGGGCCCGCGCTTCCAGCCGGCACTGCGATGCTGTGAGCCGCACACGAGCCTCTTCGGTCGCCTTCGTCGATCGCAGCACACAAACCGCCTGGGTCGCTCGACGTGGTGGGGTTGCCGTTGGCGTACAGGTACGGGGTCCCGGTCTTGCCGACCAACGGGTCGACGGAGAGGAAGACACCGACGGTGGGGTCGTAGTAGCGGTTGTTGAGGAACACCGAGCATCCGACACGAACCGGCACCCACGTCATAGACGCCGGGACGCGTGACCTGCAGCGACGGGCCATCCTACCCGGACGCGACCGCCGCCCAACCGGGTGCCGCGAGGCGGAAACGCGCGGACGCGTGTTTCCGGCCACGCGACTGGTCACGCGATCGCGGACGCGACTGTCCACGCGACTGTCGTCGATGGTGGCGGGCGTGAGCATCGCCTGTCAGCCTTGCAGACCGTGCCGGGTCAGCGGTGGCGTTGCCGGCGTTGCTGTTCGCGTTCCAACCGTCGCCGTTCAGCCCGCGACAGGCCGCCGGCTCAGTCCTTGCGAATCCGAGCGAGGAAGCGCTCGTGGCCTCGCTGCGCGGCAAGATCCGAGGCCGTCCTGCCGTCGGGAAGGACGGCCCCGAGGTCGGCTCCTCGATCGAGAAGGACACCCGAGACAGAAACCTCAACTGGTGCTCCGCCGCCCTCTTGCAACGGGACGTCGACCTCTGCATCCACTGCAACATGCAGAAGAGTCCACCCTCCCGGCCCTGGCTCGTTCAGATCTATCCGCGGATAAGCATCCAACACAGCCAAGAGACCAGGAACGTCAAGGTTCTCCACTGCGCGTCGAGCTGCTCTCCAGCCCTCAGAGGATCCAATCGCCATCAGCTGCCCCTATCCATACGAAATGGTGATCGGCACGTAGATGTTCACCTGGATGCCTGGATATAGCTGATTGAACTGACTCACCACACCGAGACAGGACTCACATATTCCCAGCGACGGCGAATCGACGAACAGATTGAGCGTGCCTTCCCGAAGACCCGGATCGATCTGCTCCAACAGGTTCGCTGCGTTCTCCAGGAGCTTCACCTCCGCGTCGAACTCACGCCCTGGGGCAACCTCAAACCGTCGAACAGCCGGAATGTCAACACCGCCCACTCTTGCCGCCTCACCGCTCCCAGCGAACAACTCCGAGACCGACACTCCTCGCCAGCGAGAGACAACCTCGCACCTGCCGCCGTTCGACGGCCGCCCACGTCCGCGGCATCTCGAAACGCTGACGTACGCTCAACCAGAGCATCGAGTTCCGCCTCAGCTGCAGCAAGCCCCGGTGGAACCTCAGGCTCCCCACCACCGGACATCATCGCGCCGAAGGCGATCGACCGCGCGATAGTCGCACCCTGGCTGTGATCGTCGAAACCAAGGTGACGACACAGCCACGGAATGCCCGCGTCATCACACGTCGAAGGCATCGTCAGCCAGGAAAAGGTCGGCGGGCCGGCAGGCTTCACCGGCGGCGCCTTCGGCCGCGGCGCGACATGAGACGTCCCCTGGCACTTCCCGTGGCCGTCGTCGACGATGCCCTGCGTTGGGCTGTACACCGGGCAAAGCCCCGCGGGGTCGCTCAAGGTGGTGGGGTTGCCGTTGGCGTAGAGGTAGGGCTCGCCGGTCTTCGACACGAGTGGGTCGACGGACAGGAAGATGCCCAGCTGCGGGTCGTAGTAGCGGTTGTTGAGGTAAATGTTAGGAGAAGCGAGGCAGAGTGCAGCGGTCACGTTAGATCATCCGGATCAGGCCCACTAGCAACACGATGAAGGCGGCCGCGCTGAGCAACGCTGCCAACGGACGAGCGACTAGGTAGCCGGAAAGCCCAGGGTCTCCCTTGATCTCGTCAATCGTGTTTCGTCGTCGTAAGCGCCGATCTTGATCCCAGAAGAAGGCTGCCGCAACACTGAGGATAAGGACTGCCAACGCCATCAGGCACCGCTCGTCATTCGAAAGATGTTGACGGAGCCGAGCTCGCCACCATCACCGGTCGGCACGGTCAGCGAGAGAACGTCGAAGAACGACGTAGTGATTGCCGAATACGCATTCAACGATTGGTAAATCTCGACTGGCAGGACTCCTGCCTCGAACGCTGAACGGGCGGCCGCTCCGGCGCTGAACTGGACACCACTCAAGACGACGCCGGCAATGGCGAACCCGCATGTCTGTTGATGCCCGGTGGTGCAGTTCAATGCCGCGACGCCAGCGTTCGCAGCAGCGGACACCCCGGTTGCAGCACCCGCTACACCGCACCCGACCCCAGCCGTGAAGGCGCATGTGGCGCCGCCGATGAATGCGACGCCGTCGGCGACCAGGGAGACCGTTTGTAGTAGCGGCGTGAACCGTTCTCGCGAACCGATGTGCCACGTCGAGGCCACCATCGTCATGTCGGACACGCTTGTTCCGTAGACCTGGATAGCCATCGTGTTGTTCCCGTTGGGCAGGTTCCCCGGCCGAAGTACGGCGCCAGAGCCCGACCCGTCGATGTACGCAAGGCCCTGCCCGATGAGCATCATCAACAGGGCGACTGCGCTGGACATCAGCCCGAGATCCTGGCTCGCGAGCAGCGCCCCGCCGGGGCCGTAGACCGGATGCGAGTCGTTGTTCGCCAGCGAGTCGACACACCACTGCCACTGGTTCATGCAGACGTTCGCGTAATCCTGCACCTGTCGTACCTGGGCCGACTGCTGCGGGGACGCACCCTGCAGATATGCCGGGCGAATTCGTTCTTGCTCCCCATGCTCAGCGCTGCACGCCCCAGCCGGTGCGTTCGGGCTGCAGCCTGGTTCGAGGCCGCTCGGATCCGACAGGGTGGTGGGGTTGCCGCCGGCGTACAAGTAGGGCTCACCCGTCTTGGCCACCAGCGGATCGACTGACAGGAACACGCCGAGGGTGGGGTCGTAGTAGCGGTTGTTCAGGTAGGTGAGGCCGCTGCCGTCCTGGGTTT
>CBHWEI010000119.1:0-11268 GCA_966112835.1 uncultured Acidimicrobiaceae bacterium | reverse complement strand
ACTCGTGGTCGTCGTCGGTGTGCAGCACGTCGAGGTACTCGGCGTGCTGGGTGTGCGCACGGCGCGCCTCGAACGGGTCGCGGTAGACGAGCGCGCAGCAGTCGAACGGCGCGAACAGCCACTTGTGCGGGTCGACGATGAAGCTGTCGGCGCGTTCGATGCCCACGTAGCGGTCGCGCACGCTGGGCGCGGCCAGGCCGGCCCCGCCGTAGGCACCGTCGACGTGGAACCACACGCCCAGTTCGGCCGCCACGTCGGCCGCGCCGTCGAGGTGGTCGATGACGCCCGCGTTGGTCGTGCCACTGGTGGCCACCACGGCGATGACCCGCTCGCGCTCGTCGGCGGGCATGGCGTCGACCAGCGCGCGAAGCGCCTCGGTGGTGAGGCGGCCCTCCGCGTCGGCCTCGGCCGAGACGACGTCGGCGTCCATGGCCCGGCCGGCTGCGGCGATGGAGCTGTGCGCACCCTTCGAGGCGATGATGAGCCCGCGGGTGCGGTCGAAGCGACCCTCGGCCTTCGTGCGCCACCGGTGCCGCGCCGCGATGAGCGCGCTCAGGTTGCCGGCTGTGCCGCCGCTGACGAACACGCCACCCGCCTCGGCGGGCAGCCCGGCCAGGTCGGCCAGGTAGCGCAGCGCCTCGTTCTCGGCATGGACGGCGCCGCCACCCTCCAGCCACGAGCCGCCGTAGATGCTGGATGCGCCCACCACCAGGTCGAACAGGATGCTCGCCTCGGTGGGCGCCGCCGGCACGAACGACAGGAAGCGCGGGTGATCGGTGGAGATGGTGGCCTGCGACAGGACGTCGCCGAACACCCGAAGTGCCTCCAGACCGCCCAGCCCGCGGTTCGTGATCGTGCGGCCGGCCATGGCCTTCAGCTCGGCGGCGGTGCGCGGGCCGTCGAGCGGCGGCGGGTCCAGGCGGATGCGATCGACGGCGTACCGCAGGACGGCCTGGGTGAGCACCTCGTGGGAGGTGTCGTGCTCGTGCATGTCTGCCAGTCTGCCAGTTGGAAGACTGAGGGAGGGGGTGGCCCATGCCGCAGAACAAGTACGACGACGACGAGTTCTTCCAGGCCTACTCGCGCCTGCCGCGCAGTGTCCGTGGGCTGGACGGCGCCGCCGAGTGGCCGCGGCTGCGCGGCTTGCTGCCACCGCTGGACGGCGCCCGCGTGCTGGACCTGGGCTGCGGCTTCGGCTGGTTCTGCCGCTGGGCACGGGACCACGGCGCGGCCGACGTCGTGGGCCTGGACGTCTCGACCAACATGCTCGACCGGGCGCGACGCGAGACCTCCGACCCGGCCATCCGCTACCAGCAGGCCGACCTGGAGGACGTGGTGCTGCCGGCCGACTCGTTCGACCTGGTGTACTCGTCGCTCACGCTGCACTACCTGGCGGACCTCGGCCGCATCGCCCGACAGATGGCAACGGCAGTGGTGCCCGGCGGCGCAGTCGTGTGCTCGGTGGAGCACCCCATCTACAGCGCACCATCGCAGCCCGGCTGGGTCGACGTCGACGGCCGGCGCGTCTGGCCGCTCGACGGCTACTCGCGGCGCGGCCCGCGGGTCACCGACTGGTTGGCGCCCGGCGTGGTGAAGCACCATCGCAACGTCGGCGACCACGTCGCCGCGTTCCTCGCGGCGGGACTGCACCTGACCGCCTTGGTCGAGTGGTCACCCGACGCCGACGAGTTGGCTGCGAACCCCGGGTGGGAGGAAGAGCTGGACAGCCCGATGTTCCTGCTGCTCGCCTTCCGGCGCCCACCCGCGTGAGCGCGTCACGCAGAACTTAAGTTCGGGACGAGCGTCACGCAGAACTTAAGTTCGGGAGGAAGGGCCTCGGGCGTCAGTAGTTGACGTCGATGAGCTCGCTGCCCTCGTGACGCTCTTCGGCGTCGCGGTGCAGCGCCCAGCCCAACAGGCCGGCAATGGTGACCGACCCCATGATGGCGATCACGGGGAAGACGAGCAACGCGACGATGATGGCGATGGCACCGGGCACAGCTGTCACCCTAGTGGCTTGAACGCCCAGGCCTCAATCTCCACGGCGGCACCGGCGGGCAGGGCAGCCACGCCGATGGTGCTGCGCGCCGGGCGGCTGTCGCCGAAGCCGGCCACGTACGCGTCGTTGAACGTGGCGAAGGTGTCCATGTCGGTGAGGAAGCAGAGGGTCTTGGCGACGTCGGCGACGGTGGCGCCCAGCGAGGCCAGCTGCGCCTTCAGGTTCTCGACTGCCTGCGCGGTCTGCGCGGCCACGCCGCCCTCGACCAGCGCGCCGTCCTTCAGACCGAGCTGACCGCTCACGATGATCCAGTCGCCGGCGCGGACTGCAGGGGTGTACGGGCCGAGAGGTTTGCTCATGTGCGCATCGTAGGCCAGCGAGGGGCGAAGCCGCCTGCCCGCCAGGCCGCAAGGGCGACCGCGGCGAACACCGCGTCGGATCCGTTTCGCGGGCGACCATCGGTGTTGCGCACGGCGACCTCCACGTGCGGCATGTCCACCGCGCGCAGGATGCCGAAGCTGCGGATGGTCAGGTCCAGCGGCTCGCCGCTCTCGTCGACCGCGACGGCTTCGCTGCGCACCCACCCGAGGGCCATGTGCGCCGCGCCGATGCAGTAGCTGCGCAGCACCACCGGGTCGAGCTCGGGCCCGCACTCCACATGCACGCGCACCGTGCCATCGGTGTCGATGTCGGCACGCGCTCGCCCACCGCCGGGCGCGGTGATCCAGCCGTCGTCGGGTGCCAGCAACACCGCGGCCTCGGCCCAGCCGGCGCCACGAACCTCGGCCGACGTGGGTGGTCCGGGCACGTCGACCTCGTCGACCACCAGCCCGGGGGCGACGGCGCGGATGGCGTCGGCGATGCCCGGCGTACGGGCGACGCGCACGACCCCGGTGCCGTCGGCGCGCACGCCGGCTGCCATGGGCGGCCGCTTGGCCGCCAGGCGCACCACGTCTTCGCGGGCCATGAGCGCCAGCACGGTGCGGCCGTGCTGGGTGGACAGCCGGCGCGCGGCCTCGGCCACCGGGCTGTGCTGCTTGCCGCCGAACGCGCCACCGTTGCCCGCCGGGCCGACAGGTTCGCCGCCGGGGTTGCACCACGCGGCATCGGGCTCGAGGTACGCGGGCTCGACCCACGTGGTCTGCAGCGTGCGCACCCAGTGGCCCTCGGGCAGCTCGATGGGCCAGCGCAACGGCTCGGTGGTGCGGCGGCCCTGCACCTTGCCGCTGGCCATGCGCGCGGCCGCACGCGTCTCGCCCACCACCCATTCGCCGTCGGCGCCGCGGACGGCGATGAGTGCGTCGGCCGGTGCCGTGTCGGCGGGGAAGCCACCGGCCCCCACTGCGACGGCGGGGGTGACCGACTGGGCCACGCCGCCCTCGATGGTGGCCCGCTCGGCCGCAGGGTCGGGGTGGCGTGCCCACCCGTCCATCGTCCGGGGCGGCGCGAGCGCGGCCTCGACCACGGTCTGCCAACCGGTGCACCGGCACAGGTGGGCGAGCAGGCCCTGGCGGACCGACGCGTCGGTGCGCTGATCGGCGGGGATGGCGGCCAGCCGCATGATGATGCCGGGCGTGCAGAACCCGCACTGGCTGCCACCCGACTCGTACAGCCGGCCGGCCCAGTCGTCGGCCACGTCGGGCACACCCTCCAGCGTGGTGACCGACCTGCCCGAGACGCGGGCCACCGGGGTGACGCAGGCGACGCGTGGTTGCCCCTCGACCCACACGGTGCAGCAGCCGCACTGGCCCTGTGGGCTGCAGCCGTCCTTGGCCGAGTGCACGCCCAGGTCGCGCAGCGCCTCGAGCAGCGTGCGGCCGTCGGACGGTGCGGTGACCGCCGAGCCGTTGAGCGTGAACGCGACGGCGTTCGGTTCCGTGCCCGCGGTGGCGGGGACCTGCGGCTGCGACATCAATCGCCGTCGTTGCTGTCGCGCAACGCGTCGGCCAGGCGCTGGAACTTCTCCCACTGCCCGTTGGCCAGCAGGCGCGCCTGCTGCGGCCACGACGTCGGGTCGTGGATCTGGTACTTCGGGCCGGCCTCGGCGAGCATCGACCGCAGCAGCGACGTGTCGGCGTTGGCCAGGCTCCACCACGTGGTGACGCCACGGTTGATGCACAGGTGGGCGATGGCCGGGCCGATGCCCTCGACGACCGTCAGGTCGTTCAGGCGCACCGGCATGCCCAACACACGGGCGGCCTCGGCCAGATCGGGGTCGGGTGGGGCGGCGGCCACCACGTGCGAGTCGACCACGGCCTGCAGGTCGCGGTTGCGTGCCTCGCTGTTCCACAGGCGCACGCGCAGTTCGCTCACCCAGTGACGTTGTTCGGCCAGCTGGCGCGACAGTTCGTCGCGCTCGGCCAGCACGGTGGGGTCGGGCACCATCACAGCGGCGGGCACAGCGGCGGGCACAGCGGCCGCCGCCGGCGCGGCAGGCGCGGCGGGCGCGGCCGTCGGCATGGGGATGCCCAGCGGCGTGGGGTCGGTGGGCGGGGCCAGCAGGCGTTGGGTCTGGATCTCGTCGGCCACGCGCTGCAGGTTGGCGTTCGCGCTCTCCAGGTCGGTCACACGACGGCGCAGCTGATCGGCCTCGGCGCGTGCGGCCACGACCGCTTCGTCGCCCGACACCTTCGATCGGCCGATGGAACGCAGCAGCCACCCGACCACAGCGCCGATGAGCGCGGCGACCACCAGCCACAGCGCCCAGGTGCTCAGGGTGTACAGCACGTCGTCTCCTCGTCCGGTCAGTTCGTCGTCGTCACGCCGAAGACCACTCGGCGGCTCTGGTCGGGAATCTCGGCACCATTCTCGTCGCGGATCAGCTGCGTTTCACCAAAACCCTTCGAGGTGACCTCGTCGGCCGGCACGCCGAGGGCCACGAGGGCATCGGCGACGGCCTTGGCGCGGTTCTCGCTGAGGGTGAGGTTGCGGCCCGGGTCGCCCTCGCTGTCGGTGTGGCCCTGCACCTCGATGGCGGTGCCACCGAAGCGCTTCACGATGCCGGCGATCTGCTGCACGGTGGCGATGGACTGCGGGCTGATGACCACTTCGCCCTTGCCGAACAGGATGGGCGTGGTCTTCACGAGCGAGTTGATGGCGCTCTCGACGTCGGCCGCGTCGTCGGGGGTGGCGACCGGTCGGGCGCCCAGCGTGGGCGTGATGCCGGCCTGCCGGCAGGCGGCCAGGAACACGTCGCGCGACGCGTCGTTCACGTACTGACCCGTGGCCGTCACCTCGGTGCCGTTCCACCCCACCTCGCCCCGTACCAACGGCACCGGCATGGCGGCCATGAGTGCGACGAGCGACGAGACGTCGCTGTCGTCGAGCGCGACCGACGTGTCGACGGTGAGCTGGTCGACCACGTTCGCCGGGTCCACCGCGGCGCGCGCCGCGGTGCGCAGCGAGTTCGCCTGCTCCTGGCTGCCGACCTTGCCCTGCAGCGTGAAGCGGCCACCGTCGAGCACCGCACCCACCACGTTCTCGGCCGGCACGGCTTCGGTGGTGGTGGTCGAGCTGTCGGTGGGGGCCGTGGTGGTCTCGGGGACGGCGGTCGTCGCGGTGGTGGGCGACACCTCGGTGCTGCTGGGCGCCACCGTGGAGGTCGGCGACTCGCCGTCGGGCGGCGGGCCGTCGATGCAGATGGGGTCGAGCGTGGCCGACCGCACGCCGCGGATGTCCAGGATGAGGCGGCGGGCGGCTTCGGGGTCGCGGAGCTGGTCGACGCACAGGATGCGGCCGTCCTGGAACACGAAGTCGACCGTGGCCGGGATGCCGGCGGCGTCGAGCGCGGCACGACCCTGGCTCTCCAGGTCGGACTGGATGCGCGGCTTCATGACCAGCGCGCCGACGAGGAACAGCGTGGCCAACGCACCCGCTCCCTGCTGCAGCACGGCGCGCCGCGAGCGGTGATCGCGCGGCGTGGAGGGCTTCGACGGGTTCGCCATCGTCAGCTGGTTCCCACGCGGCCGTTCGACATCGCAACAACACTACGGTGGTCACGATGGCTCAGACACGACGCGACTTCCTGCTCGCGGCCGGCAGCGCGGTGCTCCTCGCGGCCTGCGGCAGCGACGACAACGGCAATGGCACACAGGGAACCGACGGCAACACGTCCGGTACGGCGGGTGGCACCGGCAGCACGACGGCATCGACGCCCGCCAGCGGGTCCGCTCCCAACGGCTTCGCGGTGGTGCAGCGCTTCCCGAACTCGCCGCTGTTCACGCCGGGCGAGGTGCGGCTGCCCATCTCGCTGAGCGACGGCCAGAACCTGGCCACCACCGGGCCCGACAGCATCAAGGGCAAGATCCTCATGGACGACGGCACCGAGGTCACCGACGTGGTGGCCACCCTGCGCAACGCCGACATCGTGGTGCCGTACTGGGAGGTGCGCACCAACCTCGCCTCGGTGGGCACGTACGTGCTGCGCCTGGAGGGCGACGACGGGTTCGGCGCATCGTTCCAGGTGTTCGAGCCGGCGCAGGTGGCCACGCCGCTCACCGGTTCGCCGTTGCCGCCGTTCGACACGCCGACGGTCGACGACCATCGCGGTGTCGAGCCGTACTGCTCGCTCACGCCGAAGCCGTGCCCGCTGCACGACGTGACGCTCACCGCCGCGCTGGCCACCGGCAAGCCGGTCATCTACATGATCGGCACCCCTGCGCATTGCCAGACCGGCACGTGCGCGCCGGGCCTCGAGTTCCTGGTGGCCGAGCACGAGCGCGTCGGTGACGCGGTGGTGATGGTGCACGCCGACGTGTACGCCGACGACGCGGCCACCACGGTGGCGCCCGCGGTGGAGGCGCTGAAGGTGGACTACGAGCCCATCATCTACTTCGCCGATGCGAGCGGCGTGGTGGTGGACCGCCTGGACGGCGTCTGGGACAGCACTGAGCTGCGCGAGCGCATGGACCTGTTCCTGAAGGCCTAGGCGCGGAGGCACACCGGCCCGCCACGCAGAACTCGAGTTCTGCGTGACTCGGTCAGCTGAAGGACGAGCCGCAGCCGCAGGTGCGGGTGGCGTTGGGGTTCGTGATGGCGAACCCGGCCTGGTTCAGGCCGTCCTTGTAGTCCAGCGTGGCGCCCTCGAGGAGCTGCGCCGACGCGGCGTCGACGACCACCTGCACCGGACCGTCGGCGGGACCGAACACGGCCTTCTCGTCGTCGGCGGCGAAGTCGCCGTCGAAGAACATCTCGTACGAGAAGCCGCTGCAGCCGCCGGGACGCACGGCGACGCGAAGTGCCAGGTCGCTGGCGCCTTCGGCCTCGAGCAGTTCCTTCACCTTGAGGGCGGCGGTATCGGTGAGGGTGATCACGGCATTCCTCCTCGGAACGACTGAGAGACGACTGGTGGGCGACGACAGCAGCGCATTGCCGGTGCCGGTTCGGGCAGTGTACCCGCGAATTACCGTAGCATTGACTTCGTGATTCCGGCCGCCGCTCCCACCCGCGACGACGTCCTCGCGCTGCTCACGGCGGTCATCGACCCCGAGCTGGGCGCCGACATCGTCAGCCTCGGCATGGTGCCCGACGTGGTCGTGCAGCCCGACGGCCAGGTGGTGGTCACCGTGAAGCTCACCATCGGCGGCTGTCCCCTGCGCGCCCAGATCAAGAAGGACGTCGAGAGCCGCGTCGCCGTGCACCCCGGTGTCACCGGCGTGCGCATCGAGTGGGGCGAGATGACCAGCGAGGAGCGCAGCGAGGTCATGCTGAAGGCCCGCTGGAACGCCCGCGAGAACGCACCCGACACCGAGGTGCCCATCACCTGTCGCGTGCTGGCCATCGCCAGTGGCAAGGGCGGCGTGGGCAAGAGCTCGGTGACGGTCAACCTGGCTGCGGCGGTCGCCGCACGCGGCTTCACCGTGGGCGTGCTCGATGCCGACATCTGGGGCTTCTCGGTGCCGAGGTTGCTCGGCATCGACGAGCCGCTCGAGGCGCTGCCGGTGGAGGGCAGCGAGAAGCCGAAGATCATCCCCAACGAGATCACGGTCGGCAGCGGCCTCACCCAGGGCACGCTGAAGGTGGTCAGCACCGGCTTCCTCGTGGGCGAGGACACCGCGCTCATGTGGCGGGGGCTCATGCTCACCAAGGCCGTCGAGCAGTTCCTGCGCGACGTGCACTGGGGCGACCTCGACTACCTGTTCATCGACATGCCCCCTGGCACGGGCGATGTGCAGATGGGTCTGGCCCGGCTGCTGCCGCGCACCGACCTGCTCATCGTCACCACGCCGGCGCTCGCCGCGCAGAAGGTGGCCGCCCGTGCGGCCGACATGGCCCGGCGCAGCTTCCTCCGCGTCAGCGGCGTCATCGAGAACATGAGCTCGTTCACGTGCGAGCACGGCCAGTCGTACGCGCTGTTCGGCGAGGGCGGCGGGCAGGCACTGGCCGACCAGATCGGCGTGCCGCTGCTGGGTCAGGTGCCGCTCGAGCCTGCCGTGTCCGCGGGGGGCGACGCCGGCACCCCCGTGTCGCTCGACGGCACCGGTGCCGCCGCCGACGTGTTCCGCCAGATCGCGGCGCGCGTGGTCGACGAGATCGCACCGCCCACCAACATGGCGGGCTGCAGCGCACGCATGCTCAACCTGGTGAACGAGGCCCTGGCGGCGAAGGACGCCGAGGCGGCGGCTCAGTCCAGCGAGTCGTAGTCGTCGTCGCCCGGCATCGCGATGCCGGCCATGCGACCGTCGACCATCTTGATCTTCGGCAGGATGCACGGCGGCACGCCCACCGCTTGGGCTGCGGCCATCGCTGCCTCGACATCGGCGTGCGCGGCCAGGAACTGCAGGTTCGCCACCGTGGGCGGCATGAGCTGCAGCTCGCCCCGCTCCCACTGCGCCAGGGCGTCGGCGGGCCGCACCCACATGCTGGCGACGGTCTCGTTGTCGTCGTGGTGCGAGGTCTGCCCCACCGGGCTGGCGGCCACGAAGAACCGGGTGTCGAACCGGCGTGTGGTCTCGCCCTTGGGGGTGATCCAGTGGCTCATCCACGGCAGCGCGTCGGTGAGCAGTCGCAGCCCGTGGCCGGCCGCGAGCGCACGCATGTCGACCGTGCCGTCGTACACCGCCGTGCGGTGCGCCAGCGCCGGGTGGCCGTCGTCGACCATGTTGCCGTCGGCATCGGCGGCCAGCAGCACGCCGCACTCCTCGTAGCACTCGCGGATGGCCGCCACCACGAACGCCTCGTCACCCTCGCCGTCGGCAGGGTCGACGCGGCCGCCGGGGAACACGTACATGCCACCGGCGAACACGGCCGCGTTCGTGCGGCGCAGCATGAACACCTCCAGGCCGTCGGCGGTGTCGCGCAGCAGCATCACGGTCGCCGCGGGACGGATGGGGATGTCGTCAGCCATACGCAACGACCGTATCCGTCGCCTAACCTGCAGGACGTGCTCGTGTGGATGGACTTGGAGATGACCGGGCTGGACCCGGCGAAGAACGTGATCGTCGAGATCGCCACCATCGTCACCGACGACGAGTTGAACATCGTCGCCGAGGGTCCCGATCTGGTCGTCCACGCCACCGAGGAGCAGCTCGCGCTGATGGAGCCGGTGGTGGTCGAGATGCACACCAAGAGCGGTCTGCTCGACCAGATCCGGGCGTCCACCATCACGCTCGAAGAGGCCGGCGCGCAGACGCTCGAGTTCATCAAGCAGTGGGTACCGCAGCCCCGGTCGGTGCCGCTGTGCGGCAACAGCATCGGCATGGATCGTCGGTTCCTCGACGCGTACCTGCCCGAGATCGAGCTGTACCTGCACTACCGCAGCGTCGACGTGAGCAGCGTGAAGGAACTGGTGCGCCGCTGGTACCCGTCGGTGCTGAACCATCTGCGCCAGAAGCAGGGCACGCACCGCGCGCTCGACGACATCCGCGAGAGCGTCGCCGAGCTGCGCCACTACCGCGAGCACATCTTCGTGCCGGTCACGCCGGCGGCGACCACGGCCGCTGCCGACGCTGCCGCGGATCAGCCTGCGGTGGACGCCACCGACACCGCCGCGAACTGACGTCCGCCACCCACCAGCCAGCCGTCGAACCCACCGGCGGCGTCCTGGGAACCGGCCGGGCGGTCACGCACCACCCAGGTCACCTCGTCGCCGCGCTCGATGGGGTCGCCGTGCTCGACCACCACGGTGAGCGGCGCACGCAGCGAGCGCCGGTCGGCCAACGCCTGCTCGACGGGCGCCAGATACACCGCGTTGTTCACGTGCTCGAGCACGTCGAAGTCGGTGAACCGCAGCGGCCACGGCGCCCCGGTCGCCGCCATCTCGGGCGGGCACGAGGGCAGCACCGGCTTGGCCGACACCGTGCGGCCAGCGGCCGACGGTCCGAACACGTCAAGAAATTCTTTCGGCATGCGCGCCGGCCGCATGGTGGCACCGTCGATGTGCACCCACAGCGTGGACGACTCGACGTGCCCGCCGTTCGCGCCCCGCACGCTGATGCGCCGCTCGGCCCACGCGGCCCCGCAACCGGCACACCACGTGGTGAGCTCGAGCGGCTCGAGGTACACGGGAAAACGGTGCACCACCAGGGCTGTTCTGCGCACCACCCACGTGAAGTCGCCGAAGCCGGCGTCGCGCGCGTCGTCGTCGGCCACGTCCTGCAGCAGCCGGGCCAGCGCGTCGAGGCGGGCCCGCCCACCGGGTGACGAATCGCCCAGCCGGACGGTGGCCGATCCGGTGAACCGGCGGCCGTCGGTGGGGGCCTCCGGGAATTCGAACACGGTTTCACGATAAATCAGTTGCACAGCACAGAAGAACGTGGTTGCCTTGTCCACGATCTGACACCACCAGTGTCAGGTCGACGACCGGAAGGAATCGGAACCGTGATGGATTGCACGATGTACGCAACGCAGCAGGCCCATGTGGCCGGCGCCGCGCGCCCGTGCGCCGGTTTCGGTCGCCAGTGGCGTCACGTGGGCAATGTGGGGAATTTCGTGGCCATCAATGGCCTCGCCGCCTCCATGAAGACCACTGCCGTCGCTACCAAGCGCACCGCCCGACACCTCGGGATGGCATCGACGTAACACCAACGTCGAAGTGCCGCCGAGGCCGTCGGGATCGCAGGATCCCGGCGGCCTTTTCGCTTTTCCACTTCCTTCCCCTTCGTCCGAGAGGAACCCCGAACCATGTACACCCTGAACGACACCGACATCACCAGAGAGTTCGATGAGCTCGTCGAGCCGATCGCCACGCGAGTGGCGACCCCGCGCTGCGCCGATGGTCATGGCACCCTCACCCACCTCTTCTTCTCGGACGTCCCGCTCGACATCGCTCG
>CBHWEI010000118.1:0-11337 GCA_966112835.1 uncultured Acidimicrobiaceae bacterium | reverse complement strand
TCGGCATCGACAAGCCCGACCTGCGCTTCGGCATGGAGCTGCAGGAGCTCACCGATGTGTTCGCCGCCACCGAGTTCAAGGCGTTCACCGGCGCCGAGGCCATCAAGGGCATCAACGCCTCGGGCAAGGCCGACGAGTACGGCCGCAACAAGCTCGACGCGATGACCGACAAGGCCAAGAAGATGGGCGCCAAGGGCCTGGTGTGGCTGAAGGTGGCCGCCGACGGCACGTTCGAGTCGCCGGTCGCCAAGTTCCTGTCCGAGGCCGAGACCGCCGCGCTGCGCGAGCGCCTGTCGGCCCAGCCGGGCGACCTGCTGCTCATCGTCGCCGACAAGTGGGACACCGCCTGCGAGGTGCTCGGCACGCTGCGCAACGACATCGGCCGTCCTCCGGTGTTCGAGGGCCCGTACCGCTACCTGTGGGTGGTCGACTTCCCGTTGTTCGTGGGCGTCGACGAGGTGTCCGGCCGCCCACGTCCGGGTCACCACCCGTTCACCCAGCCGCACCCCGACGATCTGCACCTGCTCGAGACCGAGCCGCTGAAGGTGCGCAGCCAGGCGTACGACTTGGTGCTGAACGGCTGGGAGCTTGGCTCGGGTTCCATCCGAATCCACCAGCCCGAGCTGCAGGCGCGCATCTTCGGTCTGCTCGGCATCAGCGACGAAGAGGCGCAGAAGAAGTTCGGCTTCTTCCTGAACCCGTTCCGCTACGGCGCCCCGCCGCACGGTGGGTTCGCCTTCGGCATCGACCGTCTGGTGGCCATCCTCGCCGGCGAGGAGAACATCCGCGAGGTCATCGCCTTCCCGAAGACGCAGTCGGGCATGGACCCGATGACCAACGCTCCCACGCCCGTGGTGCAGAAGCAGCTCGACGAGCTGGGCATCCGGGTGCTGCCGCCGAAGGCCTGACCTTCGTGGCGAGCCTGTTCTTCCGTGCCGGGGTGGTCATCGTGGTGCGCCACCCCGACCTCGAGCACGTGCTGGCGTTCGAGCGGGTCGACAACCGGGGTTCGTGGCAGTTGCCCCAAGGCGGGATGAACGAAGGCGAAGCGCCCATCGAAGCGGCGTGGCGTGAGCTGTTGGAAGAGACCGGGCTGGGCCCGGCGCACGTCGACGTGCTGGCCGAGTACCCAGACTGGGTCGTCTACGAGTGGCCAGACGAACTGCGCAAGTCGAAGGCGAGCCGCAAGGACCGCATCGGCCAGGCACAGAAGTGGTTCCTGTTCAACGCCCTCTCGCACGACATCGAGCCGTCACCCGACGGCAGCGAGTTCGTGGCGTGGAAGTGGGTCACCCCCGGCTGGCTCATCGACCACGTCCCCGAGTTCCGCCGCGACGCCTACGCCCGGGTCCTCGGCACCCTCTGACGGGCGCGCTGCGGTCGTCGGTTAGAGATCCGAGTGCCACAGCGACGTGCGAGTGGCCACTCGCACCCCGGGTGCGAGTGAGCACTCGGATGCGTGGCACCCACTCGGATGAGGCCCTTCCACTCGGATGACGGCGGGCTCACTCGGGTCGCGGGCTGCCACTCGGATCTCAGCGGCCAGCCGTGGCGGGGTGCGGGGCGGGGGGAGCGGCTACCGTCGTCGGGGTGTCCGACCTGTTCAGCGCCGCCGCCGAGGACCGTCTGCGTCAGCAGGCGCCGTTGGCCGCGCGGCTGCGGCCGCGCACGCTCGACGACGTGGTCGGACAGGAGCACCTGGTCGGCCAGGGCAAGCCGCTGCGCCGCCTGGTCGAGCAGGACCGCCTGACCAGCGCCATCTTCTGGGGGCCGCCGGGCACCGGCAAGACCACGCTCGCCCTCGCCGTCGCCGGCAGCACGAAGCGGGCGTTCGAGCAGCTCAGCGCGGTGACGGCCGGCGTGAAGGACGTCCGCGAGGTCATCGAACGCGCCCGGCACCGGCTGGGTGAGCAGGGGCGCGGCACCATCCTGTTCCTCGACGAGATCCACCGCTTCAGCAAGAGCCAGCAGGACGCCCTGCTGCCGGCGGTGGAGGACGGCACGCTGACGCTCATCGGTGCCACCACCGAGAACCCGTTCTTCGAGGTGAACGCGCCGCTGCGCAGCCGCAGCACGCTGTTCCGGCTGGAACCGTTGCGCTACGACGACATCGAGACGCTCATCCGCCGCGGTCTGCAGGCCGAGGGTCGCACGGCCGACGCCGAGGCCATCACCTACCTGGCCGACCGGGCGGGTGGCGACGGCCGCCAGGTGCTCACCGCGCTGGAGGTGGCGTGCGCGCTGTCCCACCCCGGTGCGGTCACCCTCGAGCACGTCGAGGCCGCGCTGGGCACCAGTGCGCTGCGTTACGGCCGCGACGACCACTACGACGTGGTCAGTGCGTTCATCAAGAGCATGCGCGGCAGCGACCCGCAGGCCGCCGTGTACTACCTGGCCCGCATGCTCGAGGCAGGAGAAGACGCCCGGTTCATCGCCCGCCGGATGATCATCTTCGCCAGCGAGGACGTGGGTATGGCCGACCCGCAGTCGCTGTTGGTCGCGGTCGCCGCATCGCAGGCCCTCGACCACGTCGGCCTGCCCGAGGCGCAGCTGAACCTCAGCCAGGCGGCCATCCACCTGGCCACGGCTCCGAAGAGCAACCGGGCGGCGCTGGCCATCTGGAACGCCCGGTCCGACGTGCAGGCCGGTGCGGTGGGCGAGGTGCCGCCGCACCTGCGCGACGCCCACTACCAGGGTGCACAGGTGCTGGGCCACGGCGTGGGGTACGACTACCCTCATGACCACCCCCAGGGGTGGGTCGAGCAGCAGTACCTGCCCACCGAACAGATCGACAAGCGCTACTACGACCCCACGGTGCACGGCAACGAGGCCAGAGTGGCGCAACGCATGGACGAACGACGAAGCACCGCACCGAGTGCAGAAGGGACCGGCAATGACCGCAGGTGAACTGGCAGTCCTGATGGCCGCCGTGCTGTGCTGCATCGGCTTCGCCGCGCTCGTCGTGGTGCTCATGCGGGTGCTCGACAGCCTGAAGGCGCTGCGCGGCGAGGTCGAATCGCTGCGCGCCGAGACCCGGCCGCTGTTGCAGGAGCTGCGCGTCACCACCAACGACACGCGTGCCGTGGTGGAAGAGGCCCGCGACGACCTCGAGCGGTTCGACCGCGTGCTCGGCTCGGCCGAGGCCATCAGCGGCGCCATGGTCGGCGGCAGCCGCGTGGCCCGTGCCGCGCTGTCGGCGCCGATGATCAAGACCGTCGCCATCGGCACGGGCACCTCGCGTGCGGTCCGCCGCCTGCGCCGCAAGGAGAGGAAGAGCGCATGATGAAGCGACTCACGTGGTTCATCGGCGGTGCGGTGGCCGGCGTCGCCGGCGCGGGTGTGGCGAAGAAGAAGGCCAAGGCCGTGGTGGTCGAGTACGCACCCGCGAACGTGGCCCACAAGACCGCCGATCGCGTGCGCGATGCGTGGACCGAGGGTCGCGTGGCCATGAAGGCCAAGGAGCGCGAGCTGCGCGCTCGCCTGGACGGTCGGGCGCACAACCTGGCCGACGCACTCGACGAGGGCGACGCGGTCATCGTCGACGGCGTGCCGGTGGAGCCGGGTCAGGTCATCGTGCTGAAGCAGGTGCGCGACGCCCGCGACCAGCCGGGCCGCCGCAGCCGCCGGGCATGAGCGAGGCGCTCGCCGCCGAGCTCCGCGCCGCGCTGGCGCCCGACCAGGTGCGCACCAACGCGACCGAGCTGGACCTGTACAAGCGCGACGCGTCGAACATCGAGGGCAGCGCGTCGGTGGTGTGCTTCCCGCTCACGACGGGCGAGGTGCGGGCCGCGGTGCTCGCCGCCGGCCGGCATGGCGTGCCGTTCGTCGCCCGTGGCGCGGGCACCGGGCTGGCCGGTGGCGCCACGCCGCTCGACCGGGCGCTGGTCGTCGCCACCACGAAGATGAACCGCGTGCTGTCGGTCGACACGGTGAACCGCATGGCCTGGGTGGAGCCCGGCGTGCTGAACCTGGACCTCACCCGGCAGATGGCGCAGTTCGGCCTGCACTTCGCACCCGACCCGAGCAGCCAGCAGAGCTGCAGCATCGGCGGCAACCTGGCCAACAACTCGGGTGGCCCGCACTGCCTGGCCGACGGCGTTACCGCGTCGCACGTGCTGGGCGCCGAGGTGGTGCTCAGCGACGGCTCGGTGGTGCAGTTGGGTGGCGAGGAGCCCGAGCCCGAGGGGCTGGACCTGCGCGGCGCATTCGTGGGCAGCGAGGGCATGTTCGGTATCGCCACCAAGGTGCTCGTGCGGCTCACGCAGAACCCGCCGGCGGTGAAGACCATGCTCATGGACTTCACCAGCGTGGAGGACGGCGCACAGACGGTCAGCGCCATCATCGCCGCGGGCATGGTGCCGGCGGCGCTCGAGATGATGGACCAGCTGTGCGTGCAGGCAGTGGAGGAGTACATCCACGCCGGGCTGCCGCTGGACGCTGCTGCGGTGCTGCTGGTGGAGGTGGCCGGGTTGCCGGGCGGCCTGGAGGCCGACACCGAGCGCATCGTCGCCATCGGGCGCGAGCACGGGGCGCGCACGGTGCGCATCGCCAAGGACGAGGCCGAGCGTGCGCTGCTGTGGAAGGGCCGCAAGACGGCGTTCGGTGCCATCGCCCGCATCAAGCCGAACTACTACCTGCACGACACCGTGGTGCCGCGGCGGGTGCTGCCCGACGTGCTGCGCAAGGTGTACGAGGTGGCGGCGAAGTACGACATCCTGGTGATGAACGTGTTCCACGCGGGTGACGGCAACCTGCACCCACTGTTGGTGTTCGACAAGCGCGAGCCGGGAGCGCTCGATCGTGTGCACGCCGCGGGCGAGGAGATCGTGCGGGCCTCTGTTGAGGCGGGCGGGGTGCTGTCGGGCGAGCACGGCATCGGGCTGGAGAAGCGCGACCTGATGCCCATGATGTTCGCCCCGGCCGACCTCGACGCCCAGGCGGCCATGCGCCGCGCGTTCGACCCGCTCGGTCTGGCGAACCCGTTCAAGGTGCTGCCCAGCCCGGCCGCGTGCGGCGATGCGCAGCACGTGCCCGAGGGTGCGTGGGTGTGATCGCGCTCGACGACTTCGCCGCAGCCGTCGGCGACACCGGTTCCGTCACCATCGCCGGGCCCGCGACGCGGGGCGGAGCTGTTGCCGGTGTGCGCGCGGTGCGGGCGCCGTCGGGCATCGACTGGGTGCAGCCCGACGAGATGACCGTGTGCTGCGGCGCGGGTACCCCGGTCGACGAACTGGTCGACGCGTTGCGGGCACATTCGCAGACGGTCGCGTTGCCCGCCGGGGGCACGGTGGGAGGCGCGTTGGCCGTTGGCCACAGCGACCATCGTCGCCTGGGCTACGGGCCGGTGCGCGACGTGCTGCTGCAGGCCCGCTACGTCGGCGCCACGGGCGTGGTGGTGAAGGCAGGCGGCCCGACGGTGAAGAACGTGAGCGGGTTCGACCTGTGCCGACTGCTCGTGGGCTCGCGCGGTGCGCTGGGTTTCCTGGGCGACGTCATCCTGCGCACGCGCCCGCTCGCGCAGTGCTCGCTGTGGTTCCACACGCCCTGTGCCGACCCGTCGAACGTCTTCCCGCTGCTGCACCGGCCCGTCAGCGTGCTGTGGGACGGCGCCACGCTGTGGGCGCTGCTGGAGGGCCACCCCGACGACGTGGCCGCGCAGGCTGCGGGCGCCGGCCTCGTCGCCACCGACGGGCCTCCGGCCTTCCCCATCGGCAGTCGGCGGTCCGTGCCGCCTTCCACCATCGGCGGGCTCACCGGTCGGTTCGTGGCCCAGGTGGGTGTGGGCGTGGTGCACCACGCCGAGCCGTGGACACCAGCGCCGCGCGACGAGCGCGTGCTCGCATTGGCCCGCTCGTTGAAGGCCGAGTTCGACCCCGACGGTCGGCTGAACCCCGGCATCGATGTCTGACCACGCCGCGCTCGCGCTGGCGGCAGCGAGCGACTGGGGCTTGCCCGCACCGACGCTGGTGCGCACCGGCATGAACTCGCTCTTCCACGCCGGCGACGACACGGTCGTGCGCGTGGGGCCGTCGCCGTTCGGTGCAGTCGCAGAGGCCGCCTGGTACGACCTGATGGCGGCCCACGGCGTGCGGGTGCCGCAGCTGCGACGCGAGGTGGTGGAGGCAGACGGTGCGTGCGTGTGGGCGCTCGAGCGCATCCACCCGTCGGGCTCGGTGGACTGGCGTGAGGTGGGCGAGATGGTGCGACGCGTCCACGCCATCGACGCTGCCAACGTGCCGGGTCTGCCGTCGTGCCTCGACTTCCCGCACTGGCAGATCGACGCAGTGCTGAGCGATGTGAGCCAGCTCATCGACCCGCATGCCATGGAGGGCCTTCGCCGGTGTCTGCAGCGATGGGAGCGCTGGCAGGTCGCCGCCGCGGAAGGCGTGGTGGTGTGCCACGGCGACGTGCACCCCGGCAACGTCATGCCCACCGCCGACGGCCCGGTATTGCTGGACTGGGACCTGCGCTGCCTGGCGCCGCCCGGCTGGGACCACGCCGCGCTGATGACCTGGACCGAACGCTGGGACGGCGAGCCAGGGCTGTACGAGGCGTTCGCCGACGGCTACGGGCGTTCGCTGCGTGGCGAGCGGATGGCCGAGGCGTTCGCCGAGCTGCGGCTGCTGGTGGCCACGCTCATGCGCCTGCGGGCCGGGCGGGCGGACCGGGCGGCCGCGACGGAGGCCGAGGTGCGACTGCGCTACTGGCGCGGCGACGCCGATGCGCCGCGCTGGACACCGCAGTAGCGGCCGGTCCCTCTGGTCAGCGGGGCTGGCAGGTGGGGCAGTAGTAGCACGCCCGCCCGCCCAGCTCGACCGTCTGCACCGGCGTGTCGCAGCGCAGGCACACGTCGCGGTGGTACACGTACGTGGTCTCGCCACGGCGGTGGTGACCCTTCTTCACGGGGAACTCGCGTCGGTCGATGGTGATGATGCGGTTGTCCTTCACACCCTGGCGCAACATGGCGACGATGGTGTCCCAGATGGCCTGGGCTTCGTCGTTGGTGAGCGACGAGCCCGGCCGGCGCGGGTCGATGCCGTTCACGAACAGTGCTTCGGCGCGGAACACGTTGCCCACGCCGGCGAGCACCTTCTGGTCCAGCAGCAACTGGCCGATGGGCTGCTTGCTCTTGCGCATGCGCTGGATGGCGGTCGCCGCCGATGCGTTGCGACGCAGCGGGTCGGGCCCGAGCCGGGCGATGATGGCGTCGCGGTCGTCGGCGCTGCCGATGCTGCAGTCGGTGGGGCCGGCCAGGTCGATGGTGCCCAGGTCGGTGGCCATGCGCATGCGGACCATGCCCACCGGGTCGGGCGACTCCGGGCCCTTGCTGACGCGGAACTTGCCGAACAGGCCAAGGTGCACGTGACCCACGAGGCCGTTCTGCCACCAGTAGAACAGGTGCTTGCCGTAGGGCTCGATGCGCTCGAGCACCACGCCGTCGACCAGCGAGGCATCGTCGGCGAAGCGGCCCTGCGGTGAGGTGACAGCGACGGATCGGCCCGTGAGGACAGGGGAGTGGTCCTTCGCGATCCGGTGGATGGTGTGGCCTTCGGGCATCGGGCGGCAGGGTACCGGCTGCCCGTGCCGCAGGGTCACACGTGCTCGGGAACTCCGGCCATCACCTTGTCGTGCACCTGCTCCATCATGCACTGGGCCCAGTACGAGCCCACCACCTGCACGTCGGGGCGACGCAGCTCCAGGTCGACCTCGGGGTCGGCCTTGCGCAGCATGCGCACCAGTCGCACGTATGCCGGCAGCACGGTGGTGTGGTCGCCCGGGTCGTACGTCGACGACAGCCCGCCCGCGGTCATGTGGTCGTGCTCGATCTCGATCGGCGTACGCGACGGCAGCGCGGCGCGCAGATCGCACCCGTACAGCTGCGCCAACGCCGACATGGTGTCGACGTCGATGGCCCGCTCGCCACGCTCGTGAGCCTGCAGGTCTTCCTTCGAGAACCGTCCATCGCTGGCCTTGGCCAGCTTCCCGAGGCGCATGCCTGATCGAGTGCGCGCCGCCGTGAGCATCTGGCTCAGGTGCGCGACATCGATGGCTTCGGCGCGCTCCGTGTCGCACGTTCCCGTCATGGTGCGATTGTCCACGTCAACTCCCTCCGTGTGAGTACGAACATGTTCCCGGGCTGATCATGCAGGCGAAAACGCTCTCCGTCCACCGTTCTTGAAGAACTCCTGACGCCACGTGGCGGTACGTCCGGCACCGTGGTCGTGCCGCTACGGTGGGTCGGCGTGAAGCTGCATCTCGACGACGAAGCGCTGGCCACCTGCGTCAGCTGCGGGCTGTGCCTGCCGCACTGCCCGACGTTTCGCGTCACCGGCGAAGAGGCGCTGTCACCGCGCGGACGCATCGCCGCCATCAGGGCGGTGCACCACGACGATGCGCCCGTCACGCCCGAGTTCGTGCAGTTCATGGAGACATGCGTGCAGTGCCGCGGCTGCGAGCCGGCCTGCCCGTCGGGCGTGCACTACGGCGAACTGCAGGAGGGCGTGCGCGAGACGTTGGCCCAACAGCACCGCATCACCCCGCGCTGGCAGCGCCTGGGCTTCGCCGTGCTGCCGCGCCACCGTCTGCTGCTCGCCGGCTCGTCGATGCTCGCGGTCGCCCAGCGTCTGCACCTGGTCCCCAAGCGGGCCGGGCTGTCCCGTCTGCCCGTGCGCCGCGGCCCCGCGGTTCCCAGCACCGGCGACGACGTGTGGATGTTCACCGGTTGTGTCATGGACGCCTGGCTGCGCGACACGCACCGCAGCACCACGAAGGTGCTCGACCACCTGGGCGTCACCTATCGCACGCCGGGCAGCGGTGGCGGTTGCTGCGGTGCGCTGCACACGCATGCGGGCCTCACCGACACATCACGCTCGCTGGCGACGAAGGTGATGGCCTCGATGCCCGGCGACGCACCCATCGTGGTGAACTCGGCCGGCTGTGGCGCGGCACTGAAGGAGTACGGGCACCTGCTCGGCACGCCCGAGGCTTCGGCCTTCAGTGCTCGCGTGAAGGACGTGCACGAGTACATCGCCGAGCACGCCGACCGCCTGCAGCCCACGCGCCACCTCGGCCGGGTGATCGTGCAGGACCCGTGCCACCTGCGCCACGTGCAGAAGGCGCACCTGGGCGTGCGCACGGTGCTGGCCCCGGTGGCCGACCTGGTCGAGCTCGACGACGACGGCGTGTGCTGCGGTGCGGGTGGCGCGTACAGCGCGCTGCAGCCCGAGCTGGCCGGCCAGATCCGCGACCGCAAGCTCGAGGCCATCGCCCGGGCCGGTTCCGGTGTGGTGGCCAGCGCCAACCCCGGCTGCGCGATGCACCTGGCCGCTGCGGGTCTGGTGGTGCGCCACCCCATGGACCTGTTGGCCGAGGCGCTGTGAGCGGCGACTACGACGGCCTGGCCGACCGCCTCGACGCGATCGCCGAGGACCTCGACGAGATCATGTTCGAACAGTTGCGTGAAGCGTCGGCCGAGAAGGCCGGTCGCCCCGCCGATGACAAGCGCCTCACCCAGGCGCGCCGCGCCATCGAGAAGGCCAGTCGCCTCCTCCGCGGCAACACCTCTACCGACCTCGACTGACGGCTCGTTCTCCCGAACTCAAGTTCTGCGTGACGCGCCAGCGGGCTACTCGGTGGGCGTCGCCCAGCCGGTGACCCACAGGCCGCACACCGTCTGAGGACGGTTCTCCGCCTTCGAGATGTCGGCAATCACCGTCGAGTCGCCCAGGGGGTCCATGAGGAGTCTGATCTGCGACCAGAGAACCGTCTGCGTGGTCGGCTGCAGGCAGTGGTTGTCGGTGGTCAGCGCCACCAGGGTCGACTCGCCGGGCGCCAGCACGCGCGACGGCCGGGAGTCGTCGACAGGGAAGAAGCCGCCGGTTTCGAACGGGATCGGCGTCGCGCTCGTGCTTCCATCCGGTGCGGTGCCTTCGACAGCCAAGGGCCTCCCCAGGAAGCACGCTTCATGTCCGGTGTTCGTCACGGTGATGGGCGTCATCTCGCGGCCGCCGGCACCGTCGTGGTCGCCGACGACGGCTTGGAGGTCCGCGGTCGCACATGCGGTCGGCCCGTCGACCCGGACGCCGGTGCCGGAGCCGAAGCCATAGACCTGCAGGGTGTACGAGCCCGGCGGCACGCCCGGGATCCTGACGTGGTAGTCGACCGTGATGCCCGAGCCGGGAGCGATCGACAAGATGTCGGGCTCGCTGCCCGTCGGCACATGGTCGAGCGGGTACTTGTTCATCCCGCCGTTGAGGATGAGCTCGATGGGGTCGAGCTGCTCCTGGCCGGCACCGATGTTGGTGGCCGACACCCGCACGAGACCGGTGCCGCCCGGGCACCACGGCGTGTCGAGGGCCACGAGTTGGATGTCCAACGCCTGGTTGCTCGGCACGATGGTGTGCATGGAGCCGATGGTGTCATAGCTGTCGACGGCTGGTGCGCCGCAGTCGCTCGGCGTGCCGATGGTGGTGGAGGGTGCGACCGACGACTCGGTGGGCGTCGACGTGGAGCCGACGGCGGAGGTCACCGACGGGATCACGCTGTCGACGGTCGCCCTGCCGGTGTTGCTGTCGCGCAGGGCCAGCGCCACGCCGGCGGCGCCGATGAGCGCGATGGCTGCGGCGATGGCCACCCAGCGGCCGAGGTGGCGCGGTGCCGGCAGCGGCGCCAGCTCGGGCGCCGGTGCGTCCTGCTGGGCGAGTCCCAGCATCGCGGTGATGCGCCGGTCCAGTTCGTCGTCATGCTCGGCCATCGCCCAGCACCTCCCTCAGTTGTTCACGCGCCCGGGCCAGTTGCTTTCGCACCGTGCCGTCGCTCACCTGCAGCGCTGCGGCGATCCGGTCGATCGGCCAGTCGAGCCAGTAGGCGAGGTACACCACCGCGCGCTGCTGCGGACTGAGTCCGGCGAGCACACGGCGGGCGTCGTCGGGCGTGGTCGGCTCGCCGGCGGATGGCCTCTCCGCGGCGCGGGTCTCGCGGGCGGTGCGCCGGAAGCGCGACCGGTGCCAGTCGGTGGCCGTGTTCGTCACCGCCCGGAACCAGTAGGCCCGAACGTCGTCGACGGCGCGCAGCGAGTCGCGGGCGATGGTGGCCATCACCGCGTCGTTGACGACGTCGTTCGCATCGTGCGGACCGACCAGGACGGTGGCGTAGCGAACCAGGTCGGCCACGTGGGCGCGGTATTCGGCCTCGAGGTCCACGGACACCATCATCCCCCACGTCGTCACCGCCCCCGCTCCCGGGTGACACCGTCACGCACAACTCGAGTTCGGGCGGAAGGGCCTAGAGCTTCCTAGAGGGGGACGAGGTCGTCGCCCTGGGTGATGATGCCGGGCT
>CBHWEI010000117.1:0-11343 GCA_966112835.1 uncultured Acidimicrobiaceae bacterium | reverse complement strand
CATCGGCGTCGAGTACATGCACATCCAGGACTTCGCCGAGCAGCGCTGGATCCAGGGCAAGCTCGAGGGCGCCAAGTACGACCTGGGCAAGGAGCGCAAGCGCCGCATCGTCGAGCGGCTGAACGCCGCCGAGGCGTTCGAGAAGTTCCTCGCCACCAAGTACGTCGGCACCAAGCGCTTCGGCCTGGAAGGCGCCGAGAGCGCCATCCCGGTGCTCGACCAGATCCTGTCGATGGCGGCCGACGCCGGCCTCGACTCGTCGGTGCTCGGCATGGCCCACCGCGGCCGTCTGAACGTGCTCGCCAACATCATGGGCAAGAGCTACGACCAGATCTTCAAGGAGTTCGAGGGCCACGTCGACCCCAGCACCGTGCAGGGCTCGGGCGACGTGAAGTACCACCTCGGCGCCAGTGGCAAGTACGAGGGCCCCAGCGGCGAGAGCATCCGTCTGGAGCTGGCGGCCAACCCCAGCCACCTCGAGACCGTCGACCCCATCGTGCTCGGCATCGTTCGCGCCATCCAGGACGGCATCGAGCCGGCCGGGTCGTTCCCGTCGCTGCCCATCCTCATCCACGGCGACGCGGCGTTCGCCGGGCAGGGCATCGTGGCCGAGTGCCTGGCCATGTCCGACATCGCCGGCTACCGCGTGGGCGGCACCATCCACCTCATCATCAACAACCAGATCGGCTTCACCACCAGCCCGCAGCACTCGCGCAGCTCCATCTACTGCAGCGACGTCGCCAAGACGGTGCAGGCGCCCATCTTCCACGTGAACGGTGACGACCCCGAGGCGTGCGTGCGGGTGGCCGAGCTGGCGTTCGAGTACCGCCAGAAGTTCCACAAGGACGTCGTCATCGACATGGTGTGCTACCGCCGCCACGGTCACAACGAGGGCGACGACCCCAGCTACACCCAGCCGCTCATGTACAAGGCCATCGCCGAGCGCCGCAGCGTCCGCAAGCTGTATGTCGAGGCGTTGGTGAAGCGCGGCGAGCTCACCGTGGAAGAGGCCGAGAGTGCGTTGGCCGACTTCCAGGGCAAGCTGCAGGTGGCCCTCGACGAGACCCGTGCGCACGCGCCCGAGAAGGTGAAGGTGGCCAAGCCGCCCAAGCCCGTCGGTGTGCGCCCGCACGTGGAGACCGGCGTGCCGCGCCCGGTGCTCGACGGCATCTTCCGGCACTTCACCGACTACCCGTCCGACTTCACGCCGCACCCGAAGCTGGTCCGCCAGTTCGAGACGCGCTCGAAGCTGTACCAGGAGGGCGGCGAGGTCGAGTGGGCCACCGCCGAACTGCTCGCGCTGGGCTCGCTGGTCACCGAGGGCACGCCCGTGCGCCTGGCCGGCGAGGACAGCCGCCGCGGCACGTTCAGCCAGCGCCACGCGGCACTCGTCGACTTCGAGAACGAGAACGTGTGGATCCCGCTCACCACCCTGGCCGAGCGCAAGGCCGGCGTGTGGATCTACGACAGCCTCCTCAGCGAGTACGCCGCGCTCGGCTTCGAGTACGGCTACGCCCACGAGAACCCCGAGGCGCTCGTCATGTGGGAGGCGCAGTTCGGCGACTTCGTCAACGGCGCGCAGATCATCATCGACCAGTACCTGGTGGCCGCCGAGGACAAGTGGGGCCAGATGAACGGCCTCGTGCTGCTGCTGCCGCACGGCTTCGAGGGCCAGGGCCCCGAGCACAGCTCGGCCCGCATCGAGCGGTTCCTCACCCTCTGCGCCGACGACAACATCCAGGTGTGCAACGCCACCACCGCCGCCCAGTACTTCCACCTGCTGCGCCGCCAGGCCCGCAGCGACGTGCGGCGCCCGCTGGTGCTGTTCACGCCGAAGGCGCCGCTGCGCATGAAGGAGAGCCGGTCGCGGGTGGACGACCTCACCACCGGCTCGTTCCAGGAAGTGCTCGACGACCCCATCGCCGGCATGAACCCCGGTGCCGTCACCCGCGTGGTGTTCTGCAGCGGCAAGGTGGCCTGGGACGCCATGGCCGAACGCGACAAGCGCAATGCCCCGGTGGCCATCGTCCGGGTCGAGCAGCTGTACCCGTTCCCGGGTGAGCAGATGCGTGCCATCCTGCAGCGCTACCCGAACGCCAAGCAGGTGGTGTGGTTGCAGGAGGAGCCCGACAACATGGGCCCCTGGCACTTCGTCGAGGCCCGCTTCTGGCGGATCAAGGAGGACGGTTACGACCTCCGCCTGGTCAGCCGCATCGGCAGCGGCAGCCCTGCCACTGGCAGCGGCGCCGTCCACCAGCAGGAGCTGGCCGACATGATGGACGAGACGTTCCAGGACCTCTGAGGGGTCAGAGCCCGAGCAGCGTCGTGAGGTCGTGGATGGCCTGCTCGGCGTTCAGCACCTTGATGGTGGACATGCCCATGGCCGCCGCGGGCTTCAGATTGATGCCCAGGTCGTCGAGGAAGACGCACTGCGCGGGCTGCACCCCGAGCAGTTCGCAGGCGATCTCGTAGAAGCGCGGCTCGGGCTTGCGCACGCCCACCTTGCTGCTCTCGACCACCGCGTCGAAGCGCATCATGATGGCCCCGATGCTGGCGGCGCGCTCGTCGTCGGGATGGTCGCCGAGGACGTTGTTCGTGAGGCACGCCGTGGCGTAGCCGGCGTCCTTCACGCGGTCGAGCAACGCCACCATCTCGGGGCGCACGTCGCCCGACAGCAGCGCCAGCACGTCGGCGCCGGGGATGCGGTGCCCGAGCGCCTCGGACTCGGCCGCGAAGAGCTCGTCGAACTGGCGGCCGTTCACCTCGCTGCGCTCGAGCTTGGCCCACGCGTTGTCGTACGGGTTGGTGGCATTCACCGTGCGGATGAAGTCGAGTGGCAGCCCCTGTTCGCGCTCGTAACGGTTGAACGCTTCGAACGGACTGCTGAGGATGACGCCACCGAAGTCCCAGAGGACCGCCGTGAACTGCGAGGAAGTATTGGACACCGGGGCATCGTAGGCTGGCCGGGTTATGCCGCATCATGTCGTCGTCGACGGTTCCAACATCGCCACCGAGGGTCGTTCGCAACCCAGCCTCAAGCAGTTGAACGAGGCGGTGTTGGCATTCATGCAGGAGCACCCCGAGGCGCTCATCACCGTGGTGGTCGACGCCACCTTCGGTCACCGCATCGACTCGAAGGAAGTCGCCGAGTTCGACGAGGCGGTGAACAACAACGAACTGGTGGCCCCGCCCGCCGGTGCCATCGGCCGCGGTGACGCGTTCGTGTTGAGCATCGCCAACAAGGTGAACGCCATCATCCTCACCAACGACAGCTATCAGGAGTTCCACGGCCAGTACGACTGGCTGTTCGACGAAGGTCGCCTCATCGGTGGCAAGCCCGTGCCGCACATCGGCTGGGTGTTCGTGCCCCGTCTGCCCGTACGCGGCCCGCTGAGCCGCAAGGTGACCGCCGAGGCCAAGCGCCGCGGCCGTGGCGCCAAGGCCGACCCGGCCGGCACCGTGCGCATCGGCAGCGCCGACGCCAGCATGCCCATGCCGGTGCCCACGGCCCCGCCGCCCGGTGCCGTGCTGCCCGGCGCCGCCGCTTCCGCAGCGCCCGCCGCGCCGGCCGCGAAGGCCTCGGGCCGCCGCGGCCGTGGTGGTTCGAAGGCCGCCGCCGCGGTCACCGACGCTGCCGCCACCGAGCAGACAGCAGCGCCCGCCGCGGCGCCGTTGGCCGACATCGCCAAGGTGGCCGCGCCGAAGGGCGGCAACGTGAACGACGTCCTCCCGTTCCTCTCGTTCGTCGAGCACCACCCGGTGGGCACCAGCGTGAACGCCATCGTCGACCACTACTCGTCGCACGGCGCCTACGTGAAGGTGGGCGACGTCATGGGCTACGTGCCCCTGCGGCTCATGGCCGACCCCGCACCGCGCAGTGCCCGCGAGTTCATGAAGCTCGGCGAGGCCATCACCCTGGTGGTCGAGAAGTTCGTGCCCGAGAAGCGCAGCGTCGATCTGTCGGTGCCCGGCATGGGTGCGCCCGTGCTCGAGGCCAAGCCCGCGAAGGCGGCGGCCAAGCCGCGCAAGGCCGCCAAGAAGGCGGTCGAGCCCGGGGCGGCGCCGGAAGCTCCGGTTGCCGCGGACACCCCGGTGGTCGCCGAGGCCGCCGCGCAACCCGCCGCACCGGCGAAGGCGAAGCGGGCATCGAAGAAGGCCGCCGAGACCCCTGCACCCGCGGTCGAGGCTGCGCCGGCCAAGCCCGCCAGGAAGGCCGCCGCGAAGGCGCCTGCGAAGGCCGCCGCACCGGCGAAGAAGGCGCCCGCCAAGAAGGCCGCCGCACCTGCCAAGGCAGCGCCGGCCAAGAAGACGGCCGCCGCACCGGCGAAGAAGGCCCCCGCCAAGAAGACATCGACGAAGGCTGCATCGAAGGCGGCCGCTTCGCCCCAGGAGGCCTGACGGCACCATGCGCATCGCCACCTGGAACGTGAACTCGCTGAAGGCCCGCCTGCCGCGCGTCGAGGAGTGGATCGCCGACGTGCAGCCCGACGTGCTGTGCCTGCAGGAGACCAAGCTCAGCGACGACGCCTTCCCGGCCCTCACTTTCGCCGGCATGGGCTACGAGACGGCGCACCACGGGCAGGGCCAGTGGAACGGCGTCGCCATCCTGTCGAAGGTGGGGCTCACCGACGTGGTGCCCAACTTCGCCGACGGGGGCGACCCCGACCCCGACGCCCGCATCATCACCGCCACCTGTGGCGGCGTGAAGGTGGTGAGCGTGTACGTGCCGAACGGTCGCTCGCTCGACAACGACCACTACCAGTACAAGCTGCGCTGGCTGGCCCAGCTGCGCCGTCACGTGGCCGCGCTGAGCACGCCCGACGAGCAGGTCGTGGTGACCGGCGACTTCAACATCGCCCCCACCGACATCGACGTGTACGACCCGAAGAAGTTCGTCGGCGCCACCCACGTCAGCCAGCCCGAGCGCGACGAACTGCAGGCGCTGTGCGACTGGGGCATGGTCGACCTGTTCCGCATGCACCACGCCGACGCCAAGCTGTACAGCTGGTGGGATTACCGCGCCGGCGACTTCCACCAGGGTCGCGGTCTGCGCATCGACCTGGTGCTCGGCACCCGTTCGGTGGCCGACCGCTGCACCTTCAGCGTGGTGGACCGCAACGCACGCAAGGGCCAATCGCCCAGCGACCACGCGCCGGTCATCGTGGATCTGGCGTGAGCCGCGACCCGCAGAACAGCGCCGGCCTGCGTGGCCACCTGGACCAGGGCGACCGGCTCGCCGACGACACCCGTCAGCACGTGGCCGCGGCCTGCCGGGCCATCATCGAGGAGCTCGCCTCGTCGACCGCCGACTCCGACTCGTTCGCCGCGGCCAGCGACCTGGTGCGCCAGGCGGTCGACCTGCTGGCCGCCGCCCCGCACGGCCGCCCGTACGAGGGTGGCGAGGCCTCGCTGGCCAACTACCAGGAGTCGCTGTTCATCGACCACAGCCCGCTCGTCGGGCCGCTGAACCCGCTCGCCCCACCCATCCGCATGACCGCCCACGGCACGCGGGTCACCGGCGAGGTGACGTTCGGCAGCGCCTACGAGGGGCCGCCCGGATGCGTGCACGGTGGGTTCATCGCCGCCGCGTTCGACGAGGTGCTCGGCTTCGCCCAGGGCCTGTCGGGCAACCCCGGCATGACCGCCAACCTGTCGGTGAACTACCGGTCGCCCACGCCCCTGCGCCAGCCGCTGCGCCTGGTGGGCGACATCGACCGGGTGGAGGGCCGCAAGATCTTCGTCACCGGTGAGCTGCGCGTGGCGGCCGACGACCGCCTGTGCGCCGAGGCCACCGGGCTGTTCCTGTCGATGCCGCCCGAGGTGTTCGACCGCCTGATGGGCGGCCGCGGGTAGCTGGCCGCGGGTGGTCAGCCCGTCGGGAGGGGCCGCAGCCGTGCCGCCGCCGATTCGGTGATGCCCAGGCGCTGCGCCAGATCGCGAGCATCGGCGGGTGGCGACTCGCGCAGCGTGCGCAACACGCGATCGGTGCACACCGACCGCTCTGGCTGACCCGATACGCGGGCCACCGCGGCGCGCCATTCGCGGTACGGCGCCAACGGATCGGCCGGGGCGTGACGCCACGTGCGGTCGACCGGGGGAGGGACCGGTGCGTCGTCGCCCACCGTGTCGAGCACCGCCGCCAGCCACCGGCTGGGCGTCACGGCTCGCTGGCCGCGGCTGGCCGCGTGCGAGATGACCAGGTGGTGCTCGGCGCGGGTGAGCGCCACGTAGAACAGCCGGGCCTCCTCGGCCAGTTGCGCCGCACTGCTGGCCGACGAAAGCGGCACCAGGTGGTCCTCGGCGCCCACCACGAACACACCCCACCATTCGCGGCCCTTCGCGGCGTGGAACGTGAGCAGCGACACGGCGTCGTCGTTCGGGCCGTCGTCGAGGTCGTCGAACGGGCTGCGCAGGTCGACCCAGGCGCGGAAGCTGCCCGTCTCGCCCGAGGTGAGGAAGCGGTCGGCCTCTTCCGCCACGCGCAGCCGGATGGGGTCGCCGGCGTCGGCGAACACGCCGTCGACCCACGAGGCCAACTGCTCGCGGTTGGTGCAGCGCGCCGCGTCGGCGATGGCGATCTCGAGCGGTGAACGGCCCGCCGTGCGCTCGGTGGCGATGCCGTGCGCGGCGAACACCCTCTGCACCGCGGTGATCTGGTCGTTGGTGCGGGCGAGCACGGCCAACTGCCGCCCCGACCGCTGGTGCAACAGGTCGCGCACCTGCCGGGCGACGCCCTCGGCCTCGGCGACCTCGTCGGCGTACTGCTGCACCACCACCGAGTGGCCGGTGGGCTGGCGGCTCTGCGTGTCGTCGTCCTGGCCGGCGGCGGACAGCGCAGCGGCCGCGGCGCGCACCACCTGAGGGCTGCAGCGGTAGTTGGAGGTGAGCGGCACCACGGTGATGCCGGGGTAGCGCTGCTCGACGTTGGCGAGGGTGGTGTGGTCGGCGCCGTTCCAGCCGTAGATGGCCTGGCGTGGGTCGCCCACCAGGCACACGTCGGCGCGGCCGTCGCGCAGCGCCTCGAGCACGGCGTGTTGCAGCGGGTTCAGGTCCTGCGCCTCGTCGACGAACAGGTGCCGGTAGCGCCAGCGCACGGCCTCGGCCCAGCCGGTGTCGTCGCGGAGCGCCTCGAGCGTGTGGACCAGCAGGTCGTCGAAGTCGACCACGCCGCGGCGTCGCTTCAGCTGCTCGTACGCCTCGACCAGGTCGGCGTAGCGCGACGCGGACACCCCGGTGCGCCGGCGCTCGGCCCGGCACGCGGCGTCGTAGCGGTTGGGGGCGATCATGCGGGCCCGGGCCCAGTCCATGTCGGCCATGGCCTGGTACGGCTCGGCGCGCAGCTTCAGCTCGGTGAGTGTGTCGCGCACCAGGCGCAGACGGTCGTTGGCCACCTGCGGCGGCGGCACGTTGCGGGCCAGCGCCCGGTCGCGCAGCAGGCGCAGGGCCACGCTGTGGAACGTGCCGGCCTCGATGGGCTCGCGGATGTCGAGCCGGCGCAGGCGGCGCTTCAGTTCGCTGGCGGCATCGCGGGTGAACGTGAGCGCCAGCACGTGGCGGGGCACCGCGGTGCCCTGCGCCACCCGGTAGGCGATGCGCCGGGTGAGCACGGTGGTCTTGCCGGACCCTGCGGCGGCGATGACGGCCAAGGGCGCAGCAGCGGTGGTGACGGCCTCGTACTGGGCCGAGTCGAGGCCCGCGAGGAGGTGGTCGCCCTGCATGCCGTCAACCCTAGAGGGTGGGTGTGACGTGGTTCTCTCGCCGTTCGCGCGGCGACGGCTACAGTCCCGATCATGACGTTCCCGAAGAAGCACCTGAACGACGGTGAGACCATCGCGCTCGACATGCACCCGCACTGGTGGTACTTCGCCGAGCCAGCACTGTCGCTGGCGGCCACCATCGTGGTGGGCATCTGGGTGATCACCCTGAAGGACGACACCACGCCGAAGAACATCCTCTCGCCGGTCGTGCTGGCCCTCCTCGTCGGCACCGGCCTGTGGCTCGCGTTCCGTGCCGCCACCTGGCAGACCACCAACTTCGTCATCACCTCGCAACGGGTCATCTTCCGCCAGGGCCTCGTCGCCAAGCGCGGCATGGAGATCCCCCTCGACCGGGTGAACAACGTGAACTTCAGCCAGAGCATCTTCGAGCGCATGCTCGGTGCCGGCGACCTGCTCATCGAGTCGGGCGGCGAGGACGGCCAGCAGCGGTTCACCGACATCAAGGACCCCGCCGGCGTGCAGAACCTTCTGCACCGCGAGGTGGAGAAGGTGCGCGGTCGCCGCGCCAGCGGTGGCGCCGCCGCGGCGTCGATGTCGGTGCCCGAGCAGCTCGAACGGCTGGAGGGCCTGCTCGAGCGGGGCAGCATCACGCCCGAGGAGTTCGAGTCGCAGAAGCGCAGACTGCTGGACTGACGCCGCCGCTCAGGGGCGGCCGGCGTGGGCGACCGACACGTCGGTCACCTCGATGCAGCCCTCACGCACCGCCGAGGCGAGTGCCGAGCGCGACGAGTTCGCCGTCGCCATGAACAGCGTGCGGCCCTCGGGCCCGCCGAGCATCACCGCGTAGCAGTTGCGGCTGCTGACGGCTTCGTCGAGCACGGCGCCGCCCTCGGCCACGCGCACCGCACGGGGTGCGGCCGCGTCGGCCACCCAGATGGCGCCCTCGGCGTCGAGGCAGATGCCGTCGGGGGTGGCGTCGAGCTCGGCCCACACGCGCTGGTTGGTGAGGCTGCCGTCGATGCCCACGTCGAACGCGGTGAGGCGGCGGCCCAGCGACTCGGCCACCACCAGGGTGCCGCCGTCGGGAGTGAGGACCATGCCGTTCGGGAACATCAGCCCGGTGGCGACGCTGTGCACCGCGCCGCGCGGGTCGACCCTGGCCAGTGCGGCGCCCTCGTAGCGGGCGAGCGCACCCCGGAAGTCGCCGCTCTCGACGGCCGCGTCGAGGTCGAACCCGAAGTTGCCCACGTACGCACGGCCGATGGCGTCGACGGTCATGTCGTTGCAGTGGAACGTGGCGATCTCGGACAGGTCGGCATGCACCACCAGCGCGTCGTACTCCATGCGCAGCACCGCTCGCTGGTGCATGGCCACGATGAGCATCCGCCCGTCGGGCATCCAGCCGAGGCCGCTCGGTTGATCGTCGATGACCACCTTCGTCTCGACGTGGCCGTCCATGTCGACGGTCTTCACGGCGTGGTCGTAGAAGTCGCTGAACCACAGCTTTCCCTGGTGCCAGCGCGGTCCTTCTGCGAAGTGCAACCCGTCGGCAAGGACCTTGACCGTCATGTGGAGCTCCTTGGTGTCCGTGGCGCACGTTAGTGCGTGCGCCGTCATCGGCCCACAGCGCTCAGCCGGCGACCACCCTGGCGCCGTCGACCGCCTGCACCACCCAGCCCTGCGACAGGGCCCCCGGCTCGGTGAGCGCCACCACGCAGCCGCCGAAGCCGCCACCGGTCATGCGGGCGCCGTACACGCCGGGCGTGGCGCACAGCTGCTCGACGGCGGCGTCCATGACGGGCGTCGACGTCTCGTACAGCAGGCGCAGGCTCTCGTGGCTGTCGCGCATGAGGCGCCCCGCTTCGGCCAGGTCGACCGCCTGCAGCGCCACCGCGAAGTCGCGCACGCGCTGGTTCTCGGTGGTGACGTGCAGGGCACGCATGCGCAGCAACGGGTCGTCGATGCCCTGGGCTTGTTCGGGGGTGGCCGTGCGCAGCGGTCCGATGCGCTGCTCGACCGCGGCGCACTCGGCCACGCGGTCGGCGTAGGCGCTGCCCACCAGCGTGCGATGGGCGATGAACTGCACCACCACCTCTGCCTCGGGCGGCAGCGGCACGGGCTGCACGGTGAGCGCGCCGCAGTCCATCATCAGCGCATGGCCGCGCACGCCCGAGACGATGGACAGCTGGTCCATGATGCCCGTGGGTACGCCCGACGATCGGTTCTCGGCCCGCTGGGTGAGCAGGGCGAGGTCGGTGGTGGCGCCGTCGAAGCCCAACGCCAGGGCCACGGCCACCTGCAGCGCGTGGCTGCTGGACATGCCGGCCCCGATGGGGATGTCGGTGCTGACGGTGCCCTCGAAGCCACCGTCGGGCGCCAGTTCGGCGATCACACCGGCCACGTACCGCGCCCACGATGGGGTGGCGTTCTGCGGGTCGTCGATGCGCAGCGGCAGGTCCACCGGCTCGGGCTCGTCGAACGAGCGCAGGCGCACCCGGTCGCCACCGCGCACGCCGACGATCTCGGTGTAGCGGTCGACGGCCATGGGCATGACCAGCCCGCCCGTGTAGTCGGTGTGATCGCCGATGAGGTTCACTCGGCCGGGGGCGAACACGTGGACCGAGGTCACTGCGTCGCTCACGACAGGCGGAGCGCCTGAGCGAAGCGCTCGAGCGGATCCAGCTGGAACGGGGCGCGCAGGGCGATGTTCACCTGGTCGGCGCCGGCCTCGACGTACTGGCCGATGCGGTCGACGATCTCGTCGTCGCTGCCACCGAGCACACCGGGCCGCACCATCTCGGCCAGTGCGCCGAACTGCTGGTGCAGGCTCTCGTCGGTGTAGGCGAGGCCCAGGTTCACGGCCCGCTTGATCTCGCCCGGGTCGCGGCCGACGTTCGCGCAGTGCTGATCGAGCACCTCGCACTTGTGGGCGAACGCGTCGGGTGCGATGAACGGCACGTTCCACCCGTCGGCGTAACGGGCGGCGATCTTCAGCGTGCGCTTCTCGCCGCCGCCACCGATCCAGATGGGCAGCTTGGCCTGCACCGGTCGCGGCTCGTTGCGCGCCTGTTTCAGGGTGAAGTGCTGGCCCTCGAACGTGGTGACGTCGTCGTGCAGCAGCCCGCGCAGGCACTGGATGCCTTCCTCCAGCTGATCCATTCGGGTGCCGATGGCGGGGAAGGGAATGCCGTAGGCGTCGTACTCGACCTTGGCCCAACCGGCGCCGATGCCCATGTCGGCGCGGCCGCCCGACAACTGGTCGATGGCGGTGATGGCCTTGGCGAGCACGGCCGGGTGCCGGTAGCCGACGCTGTAGACCAGCGAGCCGCAGCGGACCTTCGTGGTGCTGCAGGCAAGGGCGGCGTGCATGGCGACGGCCTCGAGGCAGGCGGCGTCGTCGGGCTTGCCGGTGGCGCCGTAGAAGTGGTCCCACACACTGATCCACCCGAAGCCGAGCGACTCGATGCGCTGCCACACCGTGCGGAGCTCGTCCGCCGTGGTGTGTTGGAGACCGACGTGGACACCGAAGACCGTCATGGGGTTGAAGGTAGTCTGCCCGGATGCCTCGCGCCCTCGTTCAGACCGGTATGGAACTCGAGTACGACACGTTCGGTTCGCCCGACGA
>CBHWEI010000116.1:0-11408 GCA_966112835.1 uncultured Acidimicrobiaceae bacterium | reverse complement strand
TCGCGGAAGTCCACCACCTGCCCGCCATCCGGTACGGCTGGCGCGTCGCCGTCGGGCCCGCAGTCCTGCGTCTGCACGACGCCGGCATCGCCGCCGACTGTCGGCGATGGAACGTCGGTGGCGACTGCTCCGGTGGTGGGTGTTGGCCCCGAGTCGGGGACGGTCGAGGGTTCATCGGGGCCACCGACGAGGACCACCGCCACCACGGCCGCCGCCACGAGCAGACCTGCTGCGGCAAGCACCAGGCGTCGACGTTGGGTCGGGGGCTGAAGCGTCACGCTTGTCAGCGGCCGATCCCCGACCGTCCGGTCGGCCTTGACGGCGGCATCGAGGTCCACGGCGTAGCGCCGAAGGCGGTCATCCAGCTCGAGCGGCATCACTCCACCTCCAGTTCCTTGCGCAGACGACCGAGGCCGCGATGCACGTGATTGGTCACCGCGGCCACAGACATCCCGGTGACCGACGCTGTCTGCTCGTATGTCCAGTCGTGGACCTTCACCAGCAGAACGCAGATGCGCTGTGGTTCGGTCAACCGGGCCAGAACGACGTGCAAACCTGGATCGGTCGGCTCGTCTGGACGCGCTCGCTCGACAGGAAGTTCGACCGGCTGGTCCCACCGACGGTGCCGACGGGAGGCAGACCCGGCCACCCGGTACAGGTAGCCAGCGGGGTTGTCCATCGAACCGACTCGTTCCCAATGCTCCCATGCATACGCCAGCGCGTCGGCGCAGACGTCGTTGCCGGTCTCGACGCCGTGACGCGCGACCAACGCGCGCCGGAGGTGCTCACCGTGTTCGGCGGCGAAGCGGTCGAACTCAGCCGACCGATCGGTCACGAGTGCCTCGTCCGTGCCCACACCTCATGAAGGCGACGACGTACGAAGTTCCTTTCACCGGTCAGGAGGGTTCGATCACGGCGCCGGCGTGGTCGATGCGCAGGATCTTGGTGTGGCCGTCGTCGGGCAGCGCGGCGGCCAGGTCCTCGGCCTCGTCGACCGCACACATCGCCGCGACGGTGGGGCCCGAGCCGCTGAGCCACGACGCCCACGCGCCCGCGTCGAGCGCGGCCTGCAACGCAGCGCGGGACGGTTCCGCCGCGGCAAGGCGGATGTCCTGGTGCAGGCGATCGCAGGTGGCATCGCGCAGCACGGCCACTTCACCGGCGGCGAGCGCGGCGACGAGCAGCGCTGTGTGCCCCACGTTGAACACCACGTCGGCCATCGGCACCGTGGCGGGCAGCGCGGTGCGCGACTCGTCGGTCTTGGTGACGAAGCTGGGCACCCACATCACCATGGCCGGGTCGAAGTTCATCGGCACGCGCACGGCGTGCCCGCCTGCCGTGGCCACCACCCCGCCGTACAGCGAGGCGGCCACGTTGTCGGCATGACCCTCCAGTTCGGCGGCCAGGGCCAGCAGCGACGGCAGCGCCGCCGCCAACTCGTCGGGGTCGTCACCGTGGTGTTGTGCGTGCGCGGCCACCAGGCCGCCCACGCGGACGGCGCCACTGAAGCCCATGCCACGGCCCACGGGGATGGGCGACTTCACCCACAGCGGCCCTTCGCCGCCGTTACGGCGGAAGGCGACGGCGGCCGGATGGTGCTCGTCGACGGGTTGGCCGCCCTCCGGTGCGTCGCCGGCGCCGACCTCGGCGTGCAGCGACAGCGCCATGCCGAGCGTGTCGAATCCGGGCCCCAGGTTCGCCGACGACGCCGGCACTCGGACGATCATCAGTGACCGAGCTCCTCGGCGGCCTGTTGCGACACCTCGATGAACCGGGCCAGCGTCGCCGCGGCCCGACCCGAGTCGACGCTGTCGCAGGCCTGGGCCACACCCGCTTCCAGCGAGTCGGCCACACCGGCCACCACCAGCGCGGCGCCGGCGTTGAGCACGACGATGTTGCGGTGCGCGCCGTGGGCGCCGTCCATCACGCGGCGCACGTGCGCAGCGTTCACCTCGGGCGTGTCGCCGGTGAGCTCGTCGGGGATGGCCGGGGCCAGGCCCAGGTCCACCGGGTCGACCGTGAAGCTGCGCACCGTGTCGTCCTCGAGTGCGAGCACAGTGGACGGGCCGGTGGTGGTGAGCTCGTCGAGGCCGTTGCCGTGCACCACCCAGGCGGTGTGCGAGCCGTGCAGGCGCAGCGAGGCGAGCATGCGCTCGGCCACGGCGGGGTTGGCCACGCCGATGAGCTGACGGCGCACGCGGCCCGGGTTGGCCATGGGGCCGAGCAGGTTGAAGACCGTGGGGATGCCGATCTCGCGGCGGCTGGGCGCGGCGAACCGGAACGCCGGGTGGTAGCGGGGCGCCAGGCAGAAGCCGATGCCGGCGGTCTCGACGCAGCGCTTCACACCCTCGGGCGACAGCTCGACGGCGACGCCGAGCGCCTCGAGCACGTCGGCGGTGCCGCACTTCGAGCTGGCGGCACGGGCACCGTGCTTGCACACGGGCACGCCCGCGCCGGCGGTGACGATGGCCGCCATGGTGCTGACGTTGATGCTGTGGCTGCGGTCGCCACCGGTGCCGACGATGTCGACCGCACGATCGCGCAGGTCGTCGCCCAGCGGCACCTGGGTGCCCACCTCGAGCACGGCGTCGAGCAGGCCGGAGATCTCCTCCGGCGTCTCGCCCTTGGCGCGCAGCGCCACGACGAAGCCGATCAGCTGCGCGGCGGTTGCCTCACCGGAGAGGATGGTGGCCATGGCCGCCCGTGCGCTGGCTGCGGGCAGGTCGCGGCGTTCGAGCAGCTCGGTGAGGAGCGCCGGCCATCCGCCGAGTTCGTCGATTCCACTCATGAGCGCGACAGGCTAGGCACGGCGACCACCAACTCGCGAAGTGGATTCAGGCGGTACGACGGCGCTGGCGGATCATCCGCCGCCTTTCGCGTTCGGTGGCGCCACCCCAGACGCCCGACTTCTCGCGAACCGACAACGCGTACTCGAGGCAGGCGACGCGTACACCGCACTCGTCGCACACGCTCTTGGCCTCGAGCGCTTCGTCTTCGTCGTCGGGATAGAAGATGCTGGGCTCCAAGCCCCGACACGCCCCGAGTTGCCGCCACTGGATTTCTTTGGCCGACACGACTGATGTCCCCCGATCGGATCGCTGCCGATCCCCCGGCAGCGACCGAGAATCTAGGTGCGCCCGTATGCGGTCCGCCAGACCCTTTTTGTTTCTTTTTCGCGCGCTTCCGAACGACGGTCAGTGGTCGTCGCGCAGGTCGCTGGACAGCTCTGCAATGGTGGCAGGGCCCAACTCGACGGCCTCGAGATAGTCCGGGTGGTCCACCGCCAGCACCGCGCCGTCGCCGAACACGGCCACCTGTTCGGGGGTGAACCGGAACTCCACGAAGTGCACCGCCGCGGTGACGTTCTCCCTGGTCAGCTGGCTCGCGTGGGCGGCCTCGGGCTGCGATCGCACCTCGCTGCCGTCGGGAAGGCGGAACACCAGGCTGCGCTCGATGCCGACCAGCTTCGGCAGGTACTCGCGCATCTGTTCCTCGGTGGTGAGTTCCAGGAAAAGTGTGGCGCACAACTGTCCGGGTTCGGGGATGAGCGGGTTGTAGACGTCGAGCTCTTCCTGAATGCCCTCGTCGGTGAAGATCCGCTCCACCCGGGCCATCTCCTGCACCTGGAACCGCATCGTGTCGCGGTTCTCGAAGAGCACGGTCACCACCGTGCCCAGGTGCACGCGGCGTCGCCGCTTCAGTTCGATGACGTGGGCGCGGAACGCCTCGCGCTCGCGTTCGTAGGCGCGGGCGTCGGCGATGTCGGCCAGGGTGAGCTTGCGCGCCGACTGGGTGGTGCTCACGTGCGCTCCCCTTCCTCGGGGATGCCGTAGGCACGCGCGACCAGCTGCAGCGGGTGCATGGGCGTCTCGCCGGTCTGCTCGGTGATGGCCGTGTTGGCCAGGTGGCAGTCGCCGGCCACCACGTCGCCGTTGGCCTTGCGGATCTCGGCGGCCAGCTTGCCGGCGATGGGGATGCTGATCTCGGTGTTCTCGGCGCGCAGGCCCCACATGCCGTCGATGCCGCTGCACTGCTGCACCAACTTCACCTTCGCACCGGTGAGCTTGATGAGGTCGCGGCTCTTCAGGCCGATGTTCTGGGCCTTCAGGTGGCAGGGCGTGTGGTACGTGACGGTCTCGGGCACGAAGCCGTTGAAGTCGGTGTCCAGGCTGGTGCCCTCGCCCTTGTGCACCTTCATGAGGTACTCGGTGGCGTCGTAGGTGTGCTCGGCCACGAGGGTGGCGTCGTCACCGCCCACGTAGTCGATGTAGTCCTTCTTCAGCACGTAACCGCACGTCGGTTGCGGCACGACGATGTCGCGACCCTTGCGCACGTGCGCGGCCAGCGCCTTCACGTTCTTCTCGGCGACCTTGGTGAACTCCTTCACGTCGCCGCTGTGCAGCCACGGCGCGCCGCAGCAGCCGGCGCCGTCGGCGAGCGAGCATTCGATGCCGTTCCGCTCGTAGACCTTCACCAGGTCGTGCCCGATGGCCGGTTGCTGGTACTCGACCAGGCAGGTGGGGAACACGGCGACGCGGCCCTGGCGCTTGGCGATGCGCACCTTCGGTCGCTTCTTGAACCAGGTGCTGAACCGCTGGCGGGCGTAGGGCGGTAGCAGGCGCACGGCGGATACGCCCGACGCCTTCTCGACCACCTTGCGGACCAGCGAGCCCGCCGGTGCACCGATGACGGCGTTGGCAACCGGGGCCGTGGTGGTGGCGACCTTGCCGAGCAGATCGGTGCGGCCCATGGCCGCGGTGGTGGCCTTCTCGCGGGCCGACACGTGGCCGTTGGCGTAGCGCATCGCGTCGGCGCGCAGCATCAGCCGCGGGAAGTCCAGCGCCCACTCGTGCAGGTCGGGGATGTACGGGCAGTTGATGTAGCAGAGCTTGCACTGGAAGCACTCACTGACCACCTGGTCCTGCTGGGCTGGCGTCAGCCGGCCGGCGTCCTGGTCGTCGTGCCGGTCGATCATCTCGAACAGCGTGGGGAACGACGTGCAGAACTTGAAGCACAGACGGCAACCGTGGCACAGGTCGAACACCCGCGTCAGCTCGCTCCGGACGTCGGCCTCGTCGGTGTAGAGCGGATGCTTCGGGTCGTAGACGGTGGTCATGGGGGTGACTCCTCGGAGGGGCGCTCGCTCGCGGTTCCTCCCGAACTTAAGTTCTGCGGGCGCGGTCGTGTGACCGCGGGACCGCGAGAACCGAAGTTCGGGAGGGAACGGCTGGGATCAGAGGGCTTCGAGGCCCTGGGCGAAGCGGCCGGCGTGGCTCTTCTCGGCGCGGGCGAGGGTCTCGAACCACTCGGCGATCTCGGTGAGGCCCTCTTCGCGGGCGGTGGCCGCGAAGCCCGGGTACATCTGCGTGTACTCGTAGGTCTCGCCGGCGATGGCCGACTTGTAGTTCTGCTCGGTCTCGCCGATGGGCTCGCCGGTGGCCGGGTCGCCGACCTGCGCGAGAAACTCGAGGTGACCGTGCGCGTGGCCGGTCTCGCCCTCGGCGACCGAGCGGAACAGCGCCGCGGCGTCGGGGTAGCCCTCGACGTCGGCCTTCTGGGCGAACCACAGGTAGCGGCGGTTGGCCTGGCTCTCGCCGGCGAAGGCTTCCTTCAGGTTCTCGTGGGTCTTGGTGCCGGACAGGCTCATTGGTGTGCTCCTTGGTAACTGGAATGGTTGGGTCGGTGTGACGGGGAGTTCGGGTGGGCGGTCGCGCAGCTGTCGCAGCGACCGCGGAAGACGATGGTGGTGGCCCGGGTGGCGAAGCCGTCGAGGCCGCGCACCGGCAGTTCGGGCAGGTGGTCCAGGTACACGTCGCGCAGGCTGCCGCAGACGTCGCATTCGGCGTGGTGGTGGTCGGCCACGTTCGGGTCGAACCGCTGTGGCCCGGCGCTGAACGACAGCACCTGCAGCTCGCCCATGGCGGCCAGGTCGGTGAGCGTCTGGTACACGGTGCGCAGCGAGATGCCGGGCATGCGCTCGGCGGCCACGGCGTGCAGCGCCTCGGCCGACGGGTGCTCGTCGTTGCCGTGCAGCAGGCGGAACAGCAGTTGCCGCTGGGGCGTGACCTTCAGCCCCTGCTGCCGGAACGCGTCGGTGAGCTCGGCGGGTGTGCGCACGATCCCGAACGTACGACCGCGTCGACCCAATCTGCAAGTCGTGCAGATTCGCATGGACTGCGCCGTGGCCGGGTCAGGCCAGCGTGAGGTCCACCTCGGGCGCCGTCCCTAGGATGACGCCCGTGTCGTCGCGCCAGGCAACCCACTCCCCTGCGTTCGACCGTGCGGCCATGCTGCGCCGGCTCGAGCACGAGCACTTCGACGTGCTGGTGGTGGGCGCCGGCATCACCGGTGCGGGCGTGGCGCTCGACGCCGCCAGCCGCGGCCTGAAGGTGGCGCTGGTCGAGCGCGACGACTTCGCCTCGGGCACGTCGTCGAAGAGCTCGAAGATGGTGCACGGCGGCCTGCGCTACCTGCAGCAGGGCGAGGTGAAGCTGGTGTACCAAGCGTTGCGCGAGCGCCAGCGGCTGTTCAAGAACGCCTCGCACCTGGTGTCGGTGCTGCCGTTCATGATCCCCATCCTCACCAAGGACGGTGTGGTGTCGCGCAAGGTGGCCCGGGCACTCGGCTCTGCCATGTGGATGTACGACGTCACCGGCGGCTGGCGCATCGGCAGGCTGCACCGTCGCTTGAAGAAGGACAAGGCGTTCGCCCATCTGCCGACCATGCACCGCGAGCGCCTCGCTTCGGCCTACCTGTACTACGACGCCGCGGTCGACGACGCCCGCCTGGTGCTCACCGTGTGCCGTACTGCGGCAGCGCACGGTGCGGTGGTGGCCAACCGGTGCGGCGTGGTGCGCCTGGTGCACGACGACACCGGCCGCGCGACGGGCGCCGTCGTCGACGCCGGCGACCGCGAGTTCACGGTGGACGCACGGGTGGTGGTGAACGCCGCGGGCGTGTGGTCCGACGACGTGCGCGCACTCGACGAGGGCACCAACCCCGACGGCATCCGTCCGGCGAAGGGCGTGCATGTCACCGTCCCGTGGGAGAAGGTGCGCTGCGACATCGCGGTGGTCATCCCCGTGCCCAGGGACCGGCGCAGCCTGTTCCTGGTGCCGTGGGGCCGCCGTCCCGACGGCACGTTCCAGCACGCCTACATCGGCACCACCGACACCGACTACTCGGGGCCGCTGGTCGACCCGCAGTGCACGAAGGACGACATCGACTACGTGCTGCGCGCGGTGAACGCCTCGCTCACCACCGGGGTGACGGCCGACGACATCACCGGCGTGTGGGCAGGGCTGCGGCCGTTGGTGAAGGCCGCCGACGACGGCCGCACGGCCGATCTCTCGCGCAACCACGCGCTGCACCGCTCACCCAACGGCGTGCTCACCATCACGGGCGGCAAGCTGACGACGTACCGCGACATGGCCGAGGACACCGTCGATGCGGTGCTCGAGCAGCTCGACCGACGGGCGCGGTGCCGCACCCGCCGCCTGCGCCTGCTGGGCGCCGGGCGGCGTCCCGAACCCGACGGCACACTCGAGTCGCACCTGCAGTCGCGGCACGGCTCGCTGGCCGCCGAGGTGCGCGCCCTGGTGGCGGCCGACCCGTCGCTGGGCGAACCGCTCGTGCCCGGCCAGCCGCACCTGCGCGCCGAGGCCGTGTACGCGGCGCGGCACGAGATGGCCACCGCGCTCGACGACGTGCTCACCCGCCGCACCCGCGCCCGCCTGTTCGACCGCGAGGCCACCGTGGCCGCCGCGCCCGCCGTCGCCGAACTGCTCGCCCGCGAGCTGGGTTGGGACGACGCCGAGACCGCCCGCCAACTGAACGACTTCCTCGCCTCGTGCGCGCAGGAGGACTCCGCCGCCCACCTCAGCGAGATCGCCGCCACCTCATGACACGTCCCGTCACCCAGCCCACCGAGCCCATCGAACTGCTCGGCACCGACCATCGCCTGCCCGCCCCGGCGCCGCTGCCCGACGGGCTGCTGGCCGAGCTGTCGGGCATCTGCCCCACCGTCACCGACGTCGAGCCCGTCGCCCAGGCTAGCCGCGACTGGTGGCCGTTGGCGCTGCACTGGGCCCTGCAGGGCCAGGTGCTGCAGCGCGCCGCGGTGGTCGCCCGCCCGGCCACCACCGAGCAGGTGTCGGCCGTGCTGCGCGTGTGCAACGACGCCGGTGTGCCGGTCACACCCGCCGGCGGGCGCAGCAGCGTGGTGGGCGGCACCATCCCCGTGTTCGGCGGTGTGCTGCTGGACCTCACGGCACTGGCCGGGGTCGTGTCGGTCGACGCCACGTCGGGCCTGGTCGACGTGTACGCGGGCACGTTCGGCCCCGAGCTCGAGCACGAGCTGCGCAACGACCACGGCCTCACCATCGGCCACTTCCCGCAGAGCTTCGACCTGGCCACCGTGGGCGGCTGGGTGGGCCACCGCGGCGCCGGGCAGTACAGCACCCGCTACGGCAAGATCGAGGACATGGTGGCCGGGCTGGAGGTGGTGCTGGCCGACGGCAGCGTCGTGCTCACCGGCGGCTTCCCGGCCGGCGCGCAGGGGCCCGACCTCACCCAGATGTTCGTGGGCAGCGAAGGCACGCTCGGGGTCATCACCCGAGTGCTGCTGCGGGCCCACCCGGTTCCCGCGCACGAACGCCGTGCGGCCTACGCGTTCGACACGTTCGAGGCCGGGCTCGAGGCCTGCCGACGCATCCTGCGCCGCGGCGCCACGCCGGCGGTGCTGCGGCTGTACGACGCACCCGAGAGCCAGCGCGGCCAGGGTGCCGACGGCTCGTACTGCGTGCTGCTGGTGCTCGACGAGGGCGACCCGGCCGTCGTCGACGCCGCCATGGCGGTGGTGGCCGACGAGTGTGCGGCCGCCCGCGACCTGGGCGACGAACTGGTCGAGAAGTGGATGCACCACCGCAACGACACCACCGCCCTGCAGGGCCTCACCCGCAAGGGGTTCGTGGTCGACACGCTCGAGATCGCTGCGCCGTGGGCCGCACTGCCCACCGTGTTCGACGACGTGCGTGCCGCCATGATGGCCGTGCCGCACGCCCGGGCCGCCACCTGCCACCTGTCGCACAGCTACCTCGACGGTGCCTGCCTGTACTTCACGTTCGCCGCCACCCCACCCGCCGACGAGGTCGAGTCGACGTACGTGGCCCTGTGGGATGCCGGCACGCGGGCCGTGTTGGCCGCGGGCGGCAACCTGTCGCACCACCACGGCGTGGGCCTGAACCGGGCGCGCTTCGTGCCCGAGGCCCTGGGCACCGCGTTGCCGGTGCTGCAAGCCGTGAAGGACGCGCTCGACCCGAAGGGCATCCTCAACCCCGGCAAGCTCGGGTTGCGATCGCCATGGGGCGACGTCGCCTGGCCGAACGGCGGTGCCGCGTGAGCGCGCTCGACAAGGCCGCGCTGCGCCAGGGCGCCTCGGTTGCGCTGGTGTTCGCCGTGCCGTTCTCCATCGCCGCCCGGTTCCTGGCCGACCGCGCCAACGACGACGGCACCACCAGCCCGTGGGCCCTGCTGCTGTCGGTGGCGGCACTCGCCGGTTTCACGCTCGGCGCCGGCATCGCGGCCTGGGTGCAGACCAAGGGCCTGCCGCTGCTGCACGGCATGGTGTGCGCCGGCGGCACATACCTGGCGGCGCAGGCCGTGTTCGTGGTCATCAAGCTGTTGCGCGGCGGTTCGGTCAGCTGGCTGGGCGTCTTCTTCACGTTCACCGCAGTACTGTTCGGCGGGCTGGTGGGCGGCATGCTCGGCAGCCTCATGCGCAAGCGCGGCATCCTGCCGAGCAGCGAACGCACCAGCAGGGACGAGGGGGAACAGCCGTGAGCGTGCTCGTGGTCGATGTCGGCACGTCGGGGCTGCGCGCCGCGGTGTTGCGTGCCGACGGCGAGGTGCAGGGGCTGCACTACCGCCCGTTCCCGCCCTCGTCGCCGTTCCCCGGCCTGGTCGAGTTCGATGCCACCGTGATGGCCGCGGCCGTGCTCGAGGTCGCCCACGCGGCGTTGGCCGCCGCCGGTCCGGTGCAGGCCGTGGGTATCACCGCCCAGCGCGCCAGCACGGTGGTGTGGGACCGCGCCACCGGCGAGCCGGTCGGCCCCGGCCTCGGCTGGCAGGACCTGCGCACCGTGCTCGACTGCATCACCGCCAAGGCCGAGCACGGCCTGGCCCTGGCGCCGAACCAGTCGGCCACCAAGGTTGCCTGGCTGCTGAACACGTACGACCCCGGCCGCGAGCGCGACCTGTGCTTCGGCACGGTCGACACGTGGGTGGCCTGGGTGCTGAGCAACGGCCAGGTGCACGTCACCGACCACTCGAACGCCGCGGTCACCGGCATGTTGCTGCCCGACTGCAGCGGCTGGTCGCAGCACGCGCTCGACGCGCTGCGCATCCCCGCCGGCATGTTGCCCTCGGTGGTCGACACCTCGGGTGTGTTCGGCCAGGCGTCGGCGCTACCGGGTGCGCCGCCGCTCGCGTGCCTGGTGGGTGACCAGCAGGGCAGCCTGGTGGGCCAGAGCTGTGTGCGGCCGGGTCAGGCGAAGATCACGTTCGGCACGGGCGGCATGCTCGACCTGGTCACCGGCGAGCAGGGCCCCACCACGGGCAACCGCACCGCCGACGGCACGTTCCCCATCGTGGCCTGGAGCCGCGACGGCCGGCTGACCTGGGGCACCGAGGCCATCATGCTGTCGGCCGGCACCAACGTCGAGTGGCTGGTCACCGACCTGGGCATCCTGTCCACGCCCGCCGAGAGCCACGACGTGGCGGCCCAGTGCGACACCACCGACGGCGTCGTGTACGTGCCCGCCCTCATGGGCCTGGGCACCCCGCACTGGGACTACGGCGCCCGCGGCACCCTGCTGGGGCTCACCCGCGGCAGCGGCCGTCCGCAGGTGGTGCGCGCCGTGCTGGAGGGTGTCGCCCACCGTGGGGCCGACCTGGTGGCGGCGGCCGAGGCCCACACCGGCCACACCGTGCCCAGCCTGCGCATCGACGGAGGGATGAGCGAGAACCCCACGTTCGTGCAGGCCCTGGCCAATGCCACCGGCAAGCCGGTGGAGGTGTCGCGCCACACCGAGGCCACCACCGTCGGTGCCGCCTACCTGGCCGGCCTGGCCGTGGGCGTGTGGGGCGGGTTCGACGACATCGCCGACGCCTGGTCACCGCGTACGGTGGTCGAACCGTCCGGGCAGCTGGATCGCGGCCAGTGGTCGCGGGCCGTCGAACGCAGTCGCGGTTGGATACCCGACCTGTCGGCTCTGGACTTCTAGAATTGCTCTGCTCACCCCTGGCCGGGAAAGCTAGGGATGAACGTCTCGAAAGGAACACCCCGAGTGGAAATCGAATCGACGCAGTCCGGCGTCGAGGCCGAGCAGCGGCTCCCCCGCCGCGGCCTC
>CBHWEI010000115.1:0-11412 GCA_966112835.1 uncultured Acidimicrobiaceae bacterium | reverse complement strand
GCGCGGGGCCGCCCCCGCGCCGGCCCCCCCCCGCCGCCTTTTTCCGCCGAAAAAATGTTCTGTCCGCGTCCGAATAGCCACCCTCGGCCCACACGTTCCGACAATGATGGGGAACACGAACGCAGAGGAAGGCGCAGGCTTGCCCGTCATCGAACCCGCACCGAAGACGCGACGGCATCTCGCGTTGCCGCTGTACGTGACGGCAGTGGCGGCAGCAGCGGCGGCGGCCTTCGCGTGGTCGGTGTTCGTGGTGGGCTCGAAGCCCGTCGGCGACCGCTGGCCCGAGCTCGTCCTGTTCATCGCGCTCATCGTCGTGTGCGAGTCGCGGCCCATCATGTTCGCCCGCTCCAGCGGGGTGCAGGAGATCGTCGCCTCCACCGCGTTCACCTTCGCCCTGTTCCTGGTGTTCGGTCCGGTGCTCGCCATGCTCGCCCAGGCGGTGGCCTCGCTCTACGGCGACGTCTTCGCCCGCAAGACCTTCATCAAGACCGTCTTCAACTTCTCGCAGTACTGGGTGGCCTGGGGTGTGGCCGCCGCCACGTTCGTCGCCATCGCCGGCACCGACAGCTTCGGTCTCGTCGGCGACGACAACTGGCGGTGGAGCGCCGCCGTGGTCGCCACCGCCGCCACCTACTTCGTGGTGAACAACCTGCTCGTCGGCACGGCCATCGCGCTCGCCACCCGCAGCCGCATCCGCAAGGTGCAGTGGGCCAGCCTCACCCGTGAGGCCGTGTCCGACTGCGTCCTCCTGGCGTTCGCCCCCATCGTGGTCATCGTCGCCGACCGCGGCCTGCTCTTCCTGCCGCTCCTGCTGCTGCCCGTGTACACCGTGTACCGCACCGCCCGCGTCTCGGCCGAGAAGGAGCACCAGGCGCTGCACGACCCGCTCACCGACCTGCCGAACCGTTCCAGCTTCGACGACGCCCTGCAGCGGCGCATGCACCACCCCGACCGCAGCGGCCACCGCGCCGCCGTGCTGCTCATCGACCTCGACCGGTTCAAGGAGGTCAACGACACGCTCGGCCACCACGCCGGCGACGAGTTGCTCCGCCAGATCGGCCCACGCCTGCACGGGGTGCTCCCCCACGACGCCACCGTGTCGCGCTTCGGCGGCGACGAGTTCGCCGTGCTGCTGCCCGACATCGTCGACGAGGTCGACGCACAGGCCATCGGAATCCGCATCGCCCACGCCATCGAGGAACCGTTCCGCGTCGACGGCTTCAACCTGGAGGTGCAGGCCAGCATCGGCGTCGCCCTGCACCCCGACCACGGCACCCTCAGCGACGAGCTCATCAAGCGCGCCGACATCGCCATGTACGTCGCCAAACGGCTGCAGACCGGCACCGAGATCTACGACCCCGAACAGGACCACCACAGCACCCGCCGTCTGGAACTGGTCAGCGAACTGCGCAAGGCCATCGCCGACGGCGAGATCGTCCTCTACTACCAACCCAAGCTCGACCTGGCCACCGGCGAGGTGAGGTCGGCCGAGGCGCTGGTGCGCTGGATGCACCCGCGCCTGGGTCTGGTGCCGCCCGCCGACTTCGTGCCCGTCGCCGAGCACACCGGCCTCATCCGTCCGCTCACCAGCCACGTGCTCGCCAGCGCGGTACGGCAGGCAGCGGTGTGGCGCGACAGCGGCCGCGAGATCGCCGTCGCCATCAACCTCTCCGCCCGCAACCTGCACGACGGCGGCATCATCACCGAGGTGCCGGTGAACCTGAAGCGGCACGACCTGCCGCCGCGGCTGCTGCGTCTGGAGATCACCGAGAGCTCCATCATGGCCGACCCGGTGCGCGCCAAGAAGTCGCTGCAGATGCTGCACGACATGGGCGTCAGCCTGTCCATCGACGACTTCGGTACGGGCTACTCGTCGCTCGCATACCTGCAGAACCTGCCGGTCAGCGAGATCAAGATCGACCGCTCGTTCGTCATGAACCTGGTCGACAACCCGGCCGATCAGGCCATCGTCCGTTCCACCATCGAGCTCGCCAAGAACCTGGGCCTCACCTCCACCGCCGAAGGCGTCGAGACCGAGGACACGCTGAACTGGCTGCGCCGCACCGGCTGCGACCAGGCCCAGGGCTACCACGTCGCCCGCCCGATGACCACCGACGCGTTCACCCGCTGGCTCGACGAACGCAACGGCCACGGACCGGTCGGCGTCGACGACAGCGGGCCGGTGGCCCGTGCACTGTCGAACCTGACGTTCAGCCCCGGCGGTGCCGGTTGCTGATCGTCGTCGCCGCCGTCCTGGTGGCGCTGTTGGTACCGCTGGCCGGCGGACACTTCGGAAACCTCACCCGCGTGCGCCTGCGAGGCGCATGGCTGGTGGCCGCGGCGCTGGTGGTGCAGATCATCATCATCTCGGTCATCGACGGCGCGCCCGAATGGCTGTCGCGCACCATTCACCTGTCCACCTACGTGGCGCTCGGCATCTTCATCATCGCCAACCGCCACATCCCGTGGATGTGGCTCATCGGCCTGGGTGCCCTCGCCAACTTCGTGGTCATCACCGCCAACGGTGGCGTCATGCCGGCGTCGCGCCGCGCGCTCGCCGCGTCGGGGCGCGAGTTGAAGGAAGGCTTCAACAACTCCACCATCGTCCAGAACCCACGCCTGTCGTTCCTGGGCGACGTGATGAACACGCCGAAGTGGTTGCCCCTCGCCAACGTGTTCAGCATCGGCGACCTGCTCCTCATCGCCGGACTGGTGCTCGTGGTGTTCACCGTGTCGCGCACCGACCCGGCCAGCGACGTGCCCTACCTGCGCCCGCTCGAGACCTCCGCCGCCTGACCCGTCACGCAGAACTCACGTTCGGGAGGATGTGGTGAGGGCGACGCCGGCGTTTTGCATCCGCTCCAGCGCCGCAGCCGTCGTGTCGGGCGCGACGCCCGCCACCAGATCCACGTGAACGGTGGTGGCGTACCCCAGGCGGACGGCATCGAGCGCCGTGGCCAGCACACAGTGATCGGTGGCCAGGCCGACGATCTCGACCGCGTCCACTTCGCGGCTGCGCAGCCAGTCGTCCAGGTCCACCCCGCGGGCGAGCCCCTCGAACCCCGAGTACGCGGGCTCGTACCGACCCTTCAGGAAGACGGAATCGAATGCCACCGACGCGAGCGCTGCGTGCAGCGCCGCCCCGGTTGTGTGCGCGACGCAGTGCACCGGCCACGTGTCGACGTAGTCGGGCTCGGCGGCGAAGTGACCGTGCGGCTCGATGTGATGGTCCGCCGTCGCCACCGTCACCGCGTACGGCGACGTGGCGATGAGTTCAGCGACCGCGAGCGCCACAGCCGAACCACCCTCCACCGCCAGCGCGCCGCCCTCGCAGAAGTCGTTCTGGACATCGACGACGATCAGTGCGGTCACCATCGGGTCACGGTACGAAGCCCGACGTTGCCGCCGTTTGAACAGTTCGTTCGGGACGGCGGCGCGCCCGTCACGCAGAACTCGAGTTCGGGAGGACGGGATGCGTCAGCCGGGGACGGTGGACATGACGGCGTAGAGCGCGTCGCGCATCTGGGTGGCGGCAAGCTCCACCTCGGCGACGGTGCCCTCCTGGCGTTGCGTCGGGTCCGGTGCGTCGGGCGCCTCGAGCGGCGAAATGGCCGGGAACTCGATGAGCACCGACTGCGCGCCGGGCAGCACCCGCTCCTGGCCCTCCCACAGGAACGCCAACGTGCCCGACTGCACTCGGCCCGCGTTGTACGGGCCCACCCACCCCGCGGCCGCAGTGAGTGCCGCCGCGACCTGCGTCGCGAGCGGACCGTTGTGCGCCCCCACCCACTTGTACGGCGAGTGCAGATGGATGGTGAGCGCCGGCTTCACGTCGGCGGTGATGGCCATCACCGCCCGCGCCTCGGGAGTCTTCAGGTCGAACCCGTCGCGGTTCGGGTCGATGTCCAGCGACGTGCGCCGCGTGTGGTCGGCCAGGCCATCGGGGTTCACGGTGGGCACCAGCCAGATGCCGAAGTCGGTGGGCGGCTGCTCGCGGATGGCCCGCACCATGAACGCCGGCGTGCACTCGTCGCCGTGCACCTGACCGAGCACCAACACCTGTGGGCCGGTGGTCGAGCCCCAGTGCTCGGACCAGATGGGCCGGCCCTCGCTGCTGGTGCCGATGCGGCGGTACTGGTCGGCCACGTTGCCGGTGGTGTTGCGGAAGCCGATGGAGCCGGGCACCAACGTGTCGCACGCGCTCTCGGGCGTGTCGTCGAACGTCGGGTCGACGGGTGCGACCGTAGTGCTGGTCGACGTGGTCGGCGCCTCGGTGGTGGTGGGCGCTGCCGTGGTGGACGGCAGCGTGGTCACCGGCACCGTGGTGGTGGTGTTCACCGCGGCACTGCTCGAGCAGCCGGCCACTGCGGTGGCCGCCACCATCAACCCGCCCAACGCGAACGATCGACGACGACGAGGGGCAGGCACGGACGAGAGTGTCGCAGGCGGGACGGCCGCGGTGGCGGCAGCGTCAGAGCTTCGGGGTCCAGCCGCCCCAGCCGGTGGCCAGGGGGTCTTCCTGCACGGTGCCGCTCACGTCGGTGACCCAGTCGAGCCGCTGGCGGAGGATGCGCGAGATGCCGCCCTCCAACGTCATGCCGGCCACTTCGCAGCTGCCGCACGCGCCGGCGAGCTCGACCACCACCACACCCGAATCGGTGTCGGCGCTGACCAACCGCAATGTGCCGCCATCGGCCTCGACGGCCGGACGCACCACCTCGATGAGGTCACCCAGGTCGCGCACCCGCCGGTCGTGGTCGGGGCCGCTGCCGGTGATGATCGCGGGCGTCGAATCGGTGGTGAGCTCAGCGGCGGGATCCATGCCGACCATGCAACCACCGAACCGGCCGACCTGTTCCCACGAAGGCGCCGATTTCGCGGGTCGGTGAACCCGGTTCCACCGCGCCGGCGGGTGACAGAATGCCGACCATGCCGGAACAGGGCGGTGACGAGGCCGAGGGAACCGACCCGCCTCCGACCGCGGACACGCCGACGCCCGGCGACGGACCGCCGGCCGGACGGGCCCGGCCCGATCTGCACACCCTGCTCAGCTCGTCACGAGTGCAGTACGGCACCGCGTTCATCGCCGCCAGCGTGGTGGTCGCCCTGGTGTTCCGTCCATGGACGTACGGGCACGACTACATCTTCAGCACCGGCACCGACTGGTTGTGGCAGCAGGGCACGTTCCAGATGCACGCCGACGGCGGCCCCTGGGGCGCCACCGACCACCTGGCCTGGCCCGTCGGCGCGAACGCCTGGCGCTACCCGCAGATCGGCATGCTCGTGGCCACGTTCGCGTGGGTCACCGTCGGGCTGCTGGGCATGGGCACCGCGGCAGCCACGCTGTGGTGCTTGGTGTTCGCCGCAGGCCTGAACGCGGTGGGCATGGTGTTCATGCTCCGCCAGTTCGGCGGGGGCCGCTTCGGTGCGCTCACGGTGGCCGTTGCGGTGTCGCTGTCGTCGTGCGTGTTCGTCGTCACCCACCAGATCAACCTCTCGCTCTTCTGTGCGCTGCCGTTCGTGTTCGGCGCCGCTGCGAAGGCACTGCGCGCCGACCACTGGCGCTCGCCGTGGACGCTCGGGCTGGTGGTGCTCATGGGATTCGCCACACCCATGTGGTGGGTGGTCGTGCTGTTCCTCGCGGTGCCGTTCTTCGTCGTCCCCTACGCGGTGCGCCGACGCTGGCGCGACACCGTGCGCGTGGGTTCGGTGTGGGTCGCGCTGTGCGTCGGCTTCGCGATGCAGACCCTGGTGTTCCTGTTGGCCAAGCGCGGCGGACCGGGCGACGACGTGTCCCGCGGCGCGTGGGAGTCGAACATGTGGACCGGTCACTTCGTGGACCTGTTCACCGGCTCACCGCTCGTTCGCCGCGTGCTGCCCGATCTCACCGGGCGACTGCGGCCCGGCGCATCGCTCGACCTGTATTACGGCGTGCCCCTGCTCCTCGGCGCCGGCATCGTCGTGGTGGTCCTGCTCGCGCTCGCACCGCGACGCACCCGCGCCGGGCACGACACCACGCTGCTCGCCTCGATGAGCATCACGTTCGTCCTCTACTGGCTGGGAGGAGGCCTGTCGAACCTCCAGGCGGGGCTCGCCGTTGCGCTGGGCGGCGTCTCGCCGGCCCGCATCTGGTACCGGATGATCGTGCCCCTCGCCATCGTGGGTGCGGCGTGGACCGGAGCTTCGCTGGAAGGCCGTGACGGCAGCCGCAGGGTCCGCCGGTCGAGCGGCATCGCCGCGGCGCTGCTGATGCTGTTGTCGATCGCGGACCTGATGGCCATGGACGCCCGCGCCCTGTCCTACACCGTGGCCTCCGCGCCGCAGCCCGATCTGCCCGCCATCCGCTTCCTCCAGGCGCACACCGACCCGTGCCCGGTGGCGCAGTTCCCCGACGAGGCCATCCCGAACGGGGTCATCGAGGCCGACAGCATCATCTCGCCGAACGTGTACCGCGGCATGATCCCGTACGTCATCGCACCCGAGTACCACTGGACCGCGGGCTCGTTCAGCCGGGCCCGGCCCGACGCCCTGGCCCAACTGCCGGGTGACATCACCGATGCCGACCTGGGCGCGCTGCACGGCATGGGCTTCTGCGCCGTGCTGTACGACCGGGTGGCCGGCGCACCCGCCGACGCCCAGCAGTCACCCCTCAGCGGACGCACGGTCACGTTCAGCCAGGACCCCGACTACCAGGACGACCGCTACCAGCTGTACCTGCTGCCGGCACCGTGACGCCGGGGTCCGGCACCGGACCGTCGGACACGAGCCGTTCCGGGCCACCCCTTGATGCGTGTGTCACATGGCCGATCGGTGAAACCGCGGCCACATTTCGCTGAATCTTCGGCAGAATGGAGGTTTCTGACCACCGCAACAACCCCCGGGCGGCTCGGAGGAATCCCCCAAATGGAAACTGTCACGCCCCTGTACACGGCACCAGTCGCCACCCACCCGGCCAGCGCCGCCAAGCGGCAGATCCTCGGGGCGGCGGCGGGCGCCTCGCTCGCCTACCTGGTGCTCATCTCGCGCGGCTGGAGCCCCATCAACAGCGGCACCGTGTTGCGGGTGGTCGTCGCGGCGCTCATCGGTGCCGGCATCGGTCGGCCGTGGCGTCACACGGCGCGCATGGCGCTGGAGTGGTCGCCGCTGTTCGTCGCGCTGTGGGCGTACGACATGGCCCGCCGCCACGCCGACGAGATCGGCCGCGCCGTGGCGGTGCACGGTCCCATCCGCATCGAACGCTTCCTCTTCCTCGGCCATCTGCCCACCAACTGGTTCTTCGGCACGCTCGGCCACGTGCGCACGCCGCTCGTCACCATCCCGTTCGACCTCGTGTGGATCAGCCACTTCTTCGTGCCGCTCGGTCTGGCCGGGGTGCTGTGGGTGCGCGACCGTCGCCTCTACGCCACCTACGCCGTGGCCACGTGCCTGATGATGCTCATGGCCGTCGTCGTGTTCACCATCCAACCCACCGCGCCGCCGTGGTACGCCGCACAGCAGGGGCTGCTCAACGCGAGCCGCACCATCGGCCAGGGCTTCCGCTCCATGGGCATCGACTTCATCGCCGCGAACATGGCCAAGGGCACGCACTCGGCGAACCCGTTCGCCGCCATCCCGTCGCTGCACACCGGCTACTCGCTGCTCGTCGCCTACGTGCTGGCCCGCCACGTGAAGGGCACCAGCGACCGCCGTTGGAGCAACCTGTTCTTCCTCTACCCGTTGGCGATGATGACCACCCTGGTCGCCAGCGGCGAGCACTACGTCACCGACTGCCTGCTCGCCGTGCCGGTGGTGGCGGTGGCCTGGTGGACGGCCCAGCGCTTCGTCGCTGTGCTGCTGCGTCGCCGTGCCACGGCCGCGCAGCAGGACCTGGTCGCCGTTGCCTGAGACGACCCACACCGCCGATCCTCCACGGAGCACCCCCGTCGACCGCGCACTGCTCGGCCGGCACGTGGCCTTTGCATCGATCGTGGCGATCGTGCTCGTCGCCGTGTTCCGGCACGAACTGCTGAACCGCGACGAAGCCACCATCGCCACCGTGGCCCGCGCCATGGACCATGGCCGCGTGCTGTACACGGGCATCATCGACCGCAAGCCGCCGCTCATGTTCGAGACGGTCCGCCTGTTCGGCTACGAGCACCTTCGGCTCATGCGCGTCATCGCGGTGGCCGCGGTGGCCGCCGCGGCATGGGGCACGCACCGGGCCTGCCGGGCCCTCGGCGTGCCCTCCGCGTGGTGGGCGCACGTCGTGGTCATCGGGGGCACGCTGGTACTGCTGCCCACCGAGGACGGCCTGTCACTGACGTTCGAAGTGCTGTCCCTGCCGTTCCTGGCAGCGGCGCTGTGGGCGGTGCGTCGCGAACGATGGCTGTTGCTCGGCCTGGCGTGCTCGTTCGCCGTGCTCGCCAAGCAGACCAACCTGGTGATGGTCGCGCCGCTGCTGCTGTGGGTCGCGTGGTCGCAGCGCCGCGCCATCGTGAACGTCGCCTGGGCGGCCGCCGGTGCAGCAGCCCCACTGTTGTTGGCCGGGCTGCGCTTCGGGTTCGGCCCGTTCGTGCAATGGGTGTTCCGCGACGACAGCGGCTACCTGACGCTGGCGTCGATGTGGTCCTCGTTCGTCGACCGCGGCGCACACAACCTGCTGCTCGTCGTACTGGCCTTCGTGCCCGCTGTCGTGGCTGCGGTGTTCGCCGTGCGCCGCCGCGGCATGCCCCGCGACGTGCTGGCCCTGTTCGTCGGCGGCGTGCTGAGCACCATCCCCGGTTTCCGCTTCCTGCCCCACTACTTCGTGGTGCTGCTCGTCCCGGTCGCTGCCGTGGCCGCCACCGTGCTGGTCGAGCCGGCAGCCGACCTCGCGCCACGGGCGCGTCGTCTGCGCACCGCAGCGCTCGCGGCAACCGGGGCCGCGGTGGTGATGGGAGCCCTCACCAGCCTGTCGGCGTCGGCGGTCCCCGCCGGCAACACGTATCCCGCGGTCACCGCCGAGATCCGCCGCCTGGCGCCGCAGCCCGGCGACGAGCTGTTCATGTGGGGCCAGCTGTCCACCCTGTACGCGCAGACCGGGATGGTGCCGGCGGCCCGCTTCCCCACCACCGCGTTCGTCACCGGCCTGTACCCCGGCAACCCGGTCGACCCGGTGCGTCAGGCGACGTGGTCGCCCGAGTACCAGATGCTGCTCGACGACCTGCAGGCCCACCCGCCCGCGGTGGTCGCCGACGCCTCGCAGGTGATCGGCCACGGCGATCGCATCACCATGGCCGAGTCACCGCTGGGCGACTGGTTGCGTGCCGGGTACCGCTACGACAGCACCGTCGACGGCGTCGACCTGTGGGTGCCGCGCGGCTCCTGACGTGGCAGCGACCCACGACCACGACACGCCGCGTCGGGCCGCCCCACCGAAAACCTCCCCGAAGGTCGTAATCCTCAGGTCCGCGGAGGTCGTAGCGATTTCGGGCCGGCACCGACCCGACCCTGCGCTGAGTGAGCCGCCGCCGGTCCCACGACCCCGTCCTGCCAGAAAATCTGACCCCTGAACTGGCTGGACAGAAATTGTTCACTTCTTCACCCCTGTCGTAAGCCCGCTTCTGAAGGTTTCGCGAAGGTCCGCAGACGATGGTCAGAGGTACTCGGAGTCGTAGGCCCCGAGCGCGGAAGGGAGCAACGCACATGTCCGATCATCAGACGTCGGCGAACGGGTCTCGGGAGGACCTGGCCGACACCACCACCTCGACGCACGGGTCACCCGGCGCCCGGCGCACCGCAGGTGGCACACGCCACCGGGCGAGCGGCTCGGCGTTCATGCGCCGCCACGTCCTCCGCGGTCGCCGACCGCAGGTGCTCGTGGCCGGCGTGGCCGCGTTGTCGCTCATCGGGTTCGCCCTGCCCGACAACTCGGCCACCGCCGTGTTGCAGCAGGCCGTCCCGCCGACGTTGTCGTCGAGCACGCAGTTCGACATCACCGGCTTCCTCGAGAACGCCACGCTCGACCCGGCGTGCGTCACCGCCGCCGGCGCCGCGCTCGACGCGCAGGGCAACCCGCAGGTGGCTCACTGCGGTGGCACCGCCACCATCAACGGTCACCAGATCGTGATCCCCAACGAGACGATCGTCATCCTGCCCGCAGCCGCGCTCACGTGGCAGGAGCTGTTCGATCGCGCCCCGGCGCCGTACACCGGCGTCGCCACGGGCATGGCCCTGAACGACAACCCCAAGCCCCTCACCACGTATGAGGTGCAGGTGGTCGGCAACCGCGTCATCCAGGGCGGCCAGGACCGCATGATCGCCGGTCTCGTCCACGTGTCGCAGCAGGACCTGAACGGTGGCGTCGGCTACATCAACTTCATCGACTACTCGACCGGCGAGATCGAAGTCGGCGGCCAGATCGGCGTGCCGAACACCGGCGCTCGCGTCCGCATCAACGACCCGTACGTCGACAGCAACGACAACGGCGTGCAGGACCCCGGCGAGACCGGCCGCTACGGCCGCGCCGCGTCGCCCGACGTCCGCTTCCAGGTGGACCAGGACAACCCGACCATCCTCGCCGAGACCGGCTTCCCGATGTGCATCCCGCGCGTCACCGCCGATCCCAACCTGCCGGGCAACGCCGACGACCCGCTGTGCCCGCGGACCAACCGACCCATCTCCACGGGCGTCAACGACACGCTCGGCGCTCACCCGCCGGCCGGTCAGTTCGACACGCTGTTCCGCATGAACGTGCCGGCCAGCCCCAGCCTCGACCCCACCATCCAGGCGCCGTTCGAGATCGGTGACTTCGTCAACTTCTCTGGCACGCTCATCGCCGACGGCGGTCGCGACGGCGGCTACATCTCGGCGCACACCATCGTCGCCAGCCTGGGCATCTACACCCAGCCCGGCATCGACCCGGCGTACGTGACGGTCGACGTCAGCTTGCTCGGCACCGGTGGCCTCACCGTGTTCGGCGCCGGCGAGGCTGTGGTGCGCACTCGCTTCGAGGGCATGTCCACCGACGAGACCCGCACCATCCACGTCTACGGCGTGGACATGGATCCGGCCACCGGCAACACCACCGACCGCGACTACGGCACCATCGTCCCCGACCCGGGTCCGCCGCTCGGCGCCGTCCGCGGCCGCTGGCGCCTGCGCCCGCCCTGCACGGTGAACGTGCCCACGCAGAAGAACTGCACCCCTCCCCCGGCCGGCACCTACCTGTCGCCGCCCCGTGAGGTGCGCGCCGTCATCGAGGGCCTGCAGCAGTTCAACGCCGATGGCACGCCGAACCCGGCCAGCCAGGTCCCCGGCACGCCGAACGCGGTGACGTACGCCAACGGCATCTACGCCGGCCAGTACCACGCTCCGGTGGGCGAGTACATCTTCCCCGAGAACGTGCCCGGCAGCCCGGTGCCCGAGAACAACTTCAACACCGTCGAGTTCCTC
>CBHWEI010000114.1:0-11514 GCA_966112835.1 uncultured Acidimicrobiaceae bacterium | reverse complement strand
GGCCGGGCACGCCGATGCTGGAGAGCATGACGATCATGAACGCCGCGGCGAACACCGGCGCCACCTTCTGCAGACCCTTCAGCTTGGCGATCTCACGGGTGTGGCGACGCTCGTAGATCATGCCGACGAGGAGGAACAACGCACCGGTGCTGATGCCGTGGTTGACATTCTGCATGACGCCGCCGGTGATGGCCTGCGACGTGAGCGCGAACGTGCCGAGCACGATGAAGCCGAGGTGCGCGACCGACGAGTACGCGACCAGCCGCTTCAGGTCGGTCTGCATGGTGGCTGCGATGGCGCCCCACAGGATGCCGATGGTGGCCAGCGTGAGGAACAGTGGTCGGGCCCACACCGCGGCCTCGGGGAACAGGTAGACACCGAAGCGCAGCAGACCGTAGGTGCCCAGCTTCAGCAGCACGCCGGCCAGGATGACCGAGCCGCCGGTGGGCGCCTGCGTGTGCGCGTCGGGCAGCCACGTGTGCAGCGGGAACAGCGGCACCTTCACGGCGAACGCGATGGCGAACGCGAAGAACAACCATCGACCGGTGCCCGCGGCGAACGAGCCGTTCTCGGCGATCTTCACCAGGTCGAAGGTGACCTTGCCGGCGTCGGCCTTAGCGATGACGGCGGTGGCGATGATGCCGACCAGCATGAACGCCGAGCCGACCATGGTGAACAGGAAGAACTTCGTCGCCGCGTAGATGCGGTCGTCGTAGCCCCAGCCGCCGATGAGGAAGTACATCGGCACGAGGACGATCTCGAAGAAGACGAAGAAGAGGAATAGGTCGAGGCTGACGAAGCTGCCCATGACACCGGCCTCGAGCAGCAGCATCCAGGCGAGGTAGCGCTTGTGGTCGTGGTGCGGGTCGACGCCGGCGATGACGAGCGGGAAGAGGATGCCCGTGAGCACGACCAGGAAGATGGAGATGCCGTCGACACCGAGGTGCCACGAGATGCCCCACGACGAGATCCACGAGTGCTCGCTGACGAACTGGAACCCGGACTCGGCCTTGTCGAACGCGAACAGCGTCCACAGTGCGAGGCCGCCGGTGAGCACCGAACTGAGCAGCGCGGTGATCTTCACCAGGTCGGGCTGACGGTTCGACACGATGGCCACCAGCAGGGCGCCGATGGCCGGCATGAGGACCAGCAGCGTGAGGATGGGGAAGTCGGTCACAGGATCCCTCGCACGATGACGAACCACGCGAGCAGGAGCACGACGCCCACACCCACGGCCGCGGCGTAGTTGCGCAGGTTGCCGCTCTGCACCTTGCGGGCCTCGCCCGCCGAGGCACGTACTGCCCGACCGGTGCCGTTGACGGCGCCGTCGATGATCTTGGCGTCGGCCCACGCGATGCCCTCGAAGATGCGCCGGCCGGGGCCGCCCATGAACTTCGAGATGGCCCGGTCGTAGCCCCAGCCGTCGAGCAGGATCTTCGGCTCGACCGCCTTGAGGCGCTTGAAGTAGTAGACGAGGAAGCCGATGCCGATGCCCACCAGGCCGACGGCCACGGCGATGAGCGCGAGCGGCAGCTTGGCGGTGTCGGTCTCGTGCACGCCGAGCACGGGCTCGAGCCAGGTCGTGAGGCGCTCGGTGCTGACCGAGAACGGCATGTTGATGAAGCCACCGGCGAACGACAGCACAGCGAGCACCACCAGCGGCAGGACCATCATCCACGGGCTCTCGTGGGGCTCGCCGACCTCGTGGTGGTGGTCGTCGGCCGTGTAGTCGCCGTGGGCACCGTGCTCCTCGTGGGCGTCGTGCCAGCGGGCCTCGCCGTAGAAGACCATGATGACCTGACGGGTCATGTAGAACGCGGTGAGCAACGCCGTCAGCAGACCGACGATCCACAGCACGACGCTCTTGTCGTACGCGGCGAGCAGGATGTCGTCCTTGCTCCAGAAGCCCGAGAACGGCGGCACGCCGGCGATGGCCAGCCAGCCGACGATGAACGTGCCGAACGTGATGGGCATGAACTTGCGCAGCGCGCCCATGCGGCGCATGTCCTGTTCGTGGTGCATGCCGTGGATGACCGAACCACTGCCCAGGAACAGCAGCGCCTTGAAGAAGGCGTGGGTGACCATGTGGAAGATGGCGGCGGTGTAGGCGCCCGAGCCGACCGCGAGGAACATGTACCCCAACTGGCTGACCGTGGAGTACGCGAGCACCTTCTTGATGTCGTTCTGCGACACCGCGATGGTGGCGGCGAACAGCGCGGTGACCGCACCGACGACGGCGATGACCGTGGGTGCGTACGACGCCGAGGCACCGAGCACCGGGTTGAGGCGGCACATCAGGTACACGCCGGCGGTGACCATGGTGGCCGCGTGGATGAGGGCCGACACCGGGGTGGGGCCCTCCATGGCATCGGGCAGCCAGATGTACAGCGGCAGCTGGGCGCTCTTGCCGCACGCACCGACGAACGCGAACAGACCGATTGCCGTGGCGGTGGTGGTGGACAGCGAGCCAGCCGCCTCGTTGATGTGCAGGTAGTCGAGCGAGCCGACGGCCCAGAAGGCGAAGAACATCGCCATCATGAAGCCCCAGTCGCCGACGCGGTTGGTGACGAACGCCTTCTTGCCGGCGGTGGCCGCACTGTCCTTCTCGTGCCAGAAGCTGATGAGGAAGTACGAGCAGGTGCCCACCCCCTCCCAGCCCAGGAACGTGACGAGCATGTTCGAGCCCAGGATGAGCATGAGCATGCTGAACGCGAACAGGTTCAGGTACAGGAAGAACTTGCTGAACCGCGGGTCGCCGTGCATGTAGCCCACCGCGTAGAGGTGGATGAGCGCACCGATGCCGGTGACGAACAGACACATGGTGATGGCCAGCGGGTCGGCCAGGAAGGCCAGATCGATGTGCAGGTTGCCGACGGCCACCCACGAGAACAGCGTGTGCACCTGCTCCTTGCGGGCCTCGGCGTCGAGCGACATCAGGTCGGCGAACACACCGGCCGTGACGATGAACGACAGGCCCACCATTGCCGTGGCGAAGTAGCCGGCGACGGGGTCGCCCAGCTTGCGGCCGAGCAACAGGATGACCAGGAAGCCGGCGAGCGGCAGGGCAGGGATCAACCAGACGACGTCGAGCATCACATCAACCCTTCAACTCGGCGAGATCGTCGGTGGTGGCGTGGGGGCGGCGACGAAGGATGGCCACGATGATGCCGAGGCCCACCACGACTTCGGCGGCGGCCACGACCATGACGAAGAACACGGTGGTCTGGCCACCGATGTCGTTGTTGCGCTTGGCGAGCGCCACGAACGACAGGTTCACCGCGTTGAGCATGAGCTCGATGCACATGAACATGACCAGCGGGTTGCGGCGCACCATGACGCCGACGACGCCGATGCTGAACAGCACAGCCGCGAGCACCAGGTACCACTCGGTCTTCACGATGGAGGCGAGCATCAGTTGCCACTCCCCTGCAGTTCGCCCTTGCGCGGCTTGCGTGCGAGCAGCACGGTGCCGACGACGGCGATGACGAGCAGCACCGAGGTGAGCTCGAACGCGAGCACGTGATCGCTGAACAGGTCACGGGCCAGCGCCTTGATGTTGCCGTCGTGGAGGACGGCGCCGTCGGGGCCGGTGACCTCGAGGCCGTTGCCTGCCACGGCCGACGTGGAGTCGCGCGACACGAGTACGGCGGTGACCACCAGCGCGAACACACCGACACCGACGATCGCGGCGACGGGCCGCTGGATCTTGAAGGGCTCGATGCTGAGGTTCTCGGCGTTGTCGACGCCGAGCAGCATGATGACGAACAGGAACAGCACGACGATGGCGCCGGCGTAGACGATGACCTGCACGGCGGCCAGGAAGTTGGCCTCGAGCGCGACGAAGTTCACCGCCACGCCGAACAGCGTGAGGATGAGGCTGAGCGCCGCGTGCACCGGGTGCTTGGCGATGATGACGCCGACGGCGCCACCGAGCACCATGATCCCGGCGACGACGAACACGAAGAGCTCCATCATCGCGGCACCGACTTCACGGTCTTGGCCTTCGGCGCGTCGGCCTCGGCCTGCGATGCCTCGGGGGCGCGCACGCCGTAGCCCAGCTCGCCGCTCCAGCCGACCTCGCCGACGAAGTTGGCGTCGCCGCTGGCCGCGGTGGCACGCATCCAGCCGCTGGTGTTCAGGTCCTCGCCGGCGCGCCAGTCCTCCCACGGCAGCTGCTTGGGCTTGCCATCGTCGCCGACGAGCAGCTCGGCCTTGGTGTAGACGGCGTCCTTGCGGTTGGTGAAGCTGAACTCGAAGAGCTTGCTCTCGGTGATGGCTTCGGTGGGGCAGGCCTCGACGCACATGTCGCAGTGGATGCAGCGGAGGTAGTTGATCTCGTAGACGAAGCCGAACCGCTCACCGGGCGAGGTGGGGTCCTGCGGGTCGTTGTCGGCGCCGCGCACGTAGATGCACTTGGCGGGGCACACACCGGCGCAGAGCTCGCAGCCGATGCACTTCTCCATGCCGTCCTCGTAGCGGTTGAGGACGTGACGACCGTGCAGACGCTCGGGCTTGGGGATCTTCTCGTCCCGGCCTTCGACCTTCTTGCCCTTCTTGGCGACGCGACCACCCGAGTACGGGGTGGTGACGCGCTCGCCGCCGAAGATGCGGTGCTGCTTGATCGTGACGAGGAATCCGTCGAGGTACCCCATCAGAACATCGCCCCCTCTCGTTCACGGTTGCGGGCACTGACCTTCGAGGCGATCGACAGCAGCCATGCCCCGGCGGCGATGACGACCAGGCAGACCACGCCGACGAGGGCGATGTTCCAGTCGTTGTCGCGACCGATGCGGAAGGCGGCGAGCAGCATGAACCAGCCCAGCGCGAGCGGGATCATGAGCTTCCAACCCAGGTTCATGAGCTGGTCGTAGCGCAGACGGGGCAGGGTGGCCCGGAACCACACGTACACGTACAGGAACACGAGCACCTTCAACAGGAACCACACGGTGCCCGAGAGCGGTCCGAGGAACGAGAGGATGTTCTCGTTGCCGGCGATGGGCAGCGGCTGCGGGCCACCGAAGAACAGCGTCACGATGACGCCGCTCATGGTGATGGTGTTCATGAACTCGGCCAGGAAGAACAGCGCGAAGCGGATGCTGGAGTACTCGGTGTTGAAGCCACCGACGAGCTCCTGTTCGGCCTCGACGAGGTCGAACGGCGGACGGTTCAGCTCGGCCGTCGCGGCAATGAGGAACACCACGAAGGGCACGACGCCCGTGGCGACCAGATGCCACTTGCTGAAGCTGCTCTGGGCGGTGACGATGCCGTTGGTGCTGAGCGTGCCGGCGATGAGGATGACCGTGGCGAGGCTGAGGCCGAGAGCCGCCTCGTAGCTGACCATCTGCGCCGACGCACGCACCGAACCGAGCAGGGGGTACTTCGAGCCCGAGCTCCAACCGGCGAGCATGATGCCGTACACGGCGATGCTGCTGAGCGCGAGCAGCAGGAGCACGCCGATGGGCGGGTCGGCCAGCTGCAACTTGGTGGCGTGGCCGAGGATGGTGACGGTGCCGTCCTTGCCGCCGCTGAAGTCGCCGCCGAGCGGGATGACGCTCCACACCAGGAACGCCGGCACGAACGCCAGGTACGGCGCCAGCTTGAACACGAACCGGTCGCTCTTCTCGGGGATCAGGTCTTCCTTGAAGAACAGCTTGATGCCGTCGGCGAGCGTCTGCAGCAGACCCTTCGGACCGGCCTTGTCGGGGCCGATGCGGTTCTGCATGTACGAGACGACCTTGCGCTCGAACCACACCATGAGCATGGTGCCGACGAGGCCGACGACGAACACCACGAGCACCTTGATGAGCACGATGAGGAACTCGGTGCTCCAGAGCTTGATGTTGTCGAGGAGGGAGTCGAGCGCGAGCATCAGATGGTCTCGATTCGCACGTCGTTGACCGCTGCGAAGCAGTCGATGAGTTCGCCCACGTTCGGGCCGGGCTGGTTGAACGGCACCCAGGCCGTGCCACGCAGCACCGACGGATCGGCGACCGCCTGGAAGATGACGCTGGTGCGAGTGCTCGACAGCTTCACGTCGCGGCCCTCGGTGGTGCCGACGCGCTCGAGGTCGAGCGGGTGCAGGTGCACCTGCGCGGTCTCGGCGAGCGGCGCCAGTGACGGCGAGTTGACGGTGCCGATGGCCTGGTCGTAGAGCTCGCGGCTGACCACCAGACGGAAGTCGTACGAGTTGCGATCCGGCACGGCCGGCAGCGGGATGTTCACTGGCTCGAGGTCGTCGGGCGCCTTGGTGAGCACGCCGTCGCCGAGGAGTGCGTCGCCCACGGCGCCGCCGAAGCCGGACACGTTGGAGGCGATGGCCGCGGTGAGGTCGGCAGTGGTGCCCGCACCGAGGTCGCCACCCAGTTCCAGGGCGAGCTCGGCGGCGATCATCCAGTCGGCGCGGCTGCCGCCGGCCGGGGTGACCTCACGGGCGACCGCGGTGACGCGGCCCTCGAGGTTGGTGGTGGTGCCGTCCTTCTCGCCGAACAGGCTGGCGGCCAGGACCACGTGCGCCTTCTCGGACGACGAGTTGCTGAACGCGTCGACCGACACGATGCGCGGCACCCGGGCGAAGGCCCGGCGCACCAGGTCGCTGTCGGGGAAGTCGGCCATGGGGTCGGCACCGACGAGCACGAGGCATTCGATCTTGCCCTCGGTGGCCGCCTGCAGGATGCCGCGGGTGTCGAGGCCACCGGCTGCGGGACGCATGCCCACGCGGAGGGCACCGACCACGTTGCCGCGGCGGAAGGCGCTGAGCACCTTCACCCCGGGCACCGCGTCGCGCAGTGCGTTGAAGGCGGCGATGGTGGCGGCCGACGACTCGGCCAGGTTGGCCCGGCCGAGCACCACGACCACGTTGCCCTTGCCCAGCTGAGCGGCGACCTCGGGGTCGGCCAGCGTCTGCTGCATCGCGGCGACCTGCGTGCCCGGTTCGTAGCCGACGTGCTTCCACGCGTAGGGCGTGAGGCCCGACTGGCGCGGGGCGAGCTCGACGATGCGGCTGCGGCGCTTCGCGGCGGCGTCGCGTAGGCGCAGGTACAGCACCGGCAGCTCTTCCTTCAGATCCGGCCCGAGCAGCACGATGGTGCTGGCGTTGGCGGCCTCGTCGATGGTGGCCTGGTCGAGCGCGAGCAGCCCGTTGGGCAGCCCGTCGCCGAGCTGGGCGTAGACGTGCGGCGTGCCGATGACGTCGTGCGCCAGGCGGGCCCACGCGTACGCGTCCTCGTTGGTGCCGCGGGCGCCACCGATGACGGCGACGCTGCCGGCGCCGCCGGCCGCGATGGCCTCGGTGATGAGCGCCGCGGCCTCGGCCAGTGCGGCGTTCCACGTGACGGGCTGCAGGTCGTCACCGCGGCGGACCAGCGGCTGGACGATGCGCTCGTCGCTCTTCACCTGCTCGAAGTTGAAGCGGCCGCGGTCGCACAGCCAGCCGTGGTTCACGGGGTCACTGTCGACACCGAGCTGGCGGAGCAGCTCGTCGCGGCTGCTCTGCACCAGGGTGCGGCAACCGATGGCGCAGGTGGTGCAGGTGCTCTCCTGCTGCGACAGGTCCCACGGGCGGGCCTTGAAGCGGTACGGCTTCGCGGTGAGCGCGCCGACCGGGCAGATCTGCACGGTGTTGCCACTGAAGTAGCTGGCGAACGGCGCGTCGGGGAACGTGGTGATGTGCGTGTTGTTGCCGCGGCTGTTGAAGTGGATGAGCGCGTCGCCCGCCACTTCGTCGGCGAAGCGGGTGCAGCGGTCGCACAGGATGCAGCGCTCACGGTCGAGGAACACGAGATCGCTGATGGCGATGGGCTTCTCGTAGTGACGCTTCTCCTCCACGTAGCGGCTCTCGCCGGGACCGTGGCTGAACGCCTGGTCCTGCAGCGGGCACTCGCCGCCCTTGTCGCACACCGGGCAGTCGAGCGGATGGTTCGCGAGCAGCAGCTCGAGGATGCCTTCCTGCATGCGCTTCGTGGTGGGCGAGTGGGTGTCGATCTTCATGTCCGGCGCCACGGGCACCATGCAACTGACGGTGACCGCCGGGCCACGACCCGAGTCGGCCTCGACCAGGCACATGCGGCACTTGCCGACCGGGTTCATGCGCTCGTGGTAGCAGAAGCGCGGGATGTACTCGCCGGCGTCGGCGGCAGCCTCGATGATGAGCTGCCCCTTGCGCGCCGTGTGCGGCACACCGTTGATGGTGACCTGCACGGCGTTGGGGTCGGGCGGGGGCGCCTCGACGCCCGCGTCGGGCGTGTTCGATTCAGTGGTGGTCATCGGGGGCTCCCACCGTGACGGGGATGTGCTTGCGTTCGACGATCCTGGCCTCGAACTCGTCGCGGAACAGCGTGAGTGCCGAGTGCACCGGCGCGTAGGCCGACGGGCCGACGAAGCAGATGGTGGTCATCTTGTACGGAAAGGGCGTGGCCTTCAGGCCCAGGCGCTCGCTGGACGCGTGCGGGAAGTTGCCCGGGCAGATGGACTCGCCGATCTCGAGCAACTGGTCCAGGTCGGCGCGGCTGCCGCGACCGTCGACCACTCGCTGCAGCACTCGCTCGAGCCAGGTGCCACCCTCGCGGCAGGGCGTGCACTGGCCGCAGCTCTCGGCGGCGTAGAAGTGCGTCAGCGTGAGCGCCGCCTTGGGGATGTCGGTGGTGTGGTCCATGACCATGATGGCGCCGGAGCCGAGCATGGAACCTTCGGCGCCGACGAGGCGGCCTTCGAACGGCAGGTCGAGCTGGTCGGGCGTGAACCACGGGGCGGAACCGCCGCCGGGGACGAACGCCTTCAGTTCGTTGCCGTTGCGGATGCCCTGGCAGAACTCGTCGCCGTAGAACAGGTCGCGGAACGTGGTGGTGCCGTTGATGATCTCGTAGACGCCGGGCCGGTTCACGTGGCCGCTGACGGCGACCATGCGGGTGCCCGGCGACGTGGCCGTGCCGATGGCCGTGTACGCGGCGGCGCCATTGGTGGCGATCCACGGCAGGTTCGACAGCGTCTCGACGTTGTTGACGATGGTCGGCTGGCCGTACAGACCGATGGCCGCCGGGAAGTACGGCGGCTTCAGACGCGGCTCGCCGCGCTTGCCCTCGAGGCTCTCGATGAGCGCAGTCTCTTCACCCACGACGTACGCACCCGCACCCCAGTGCAGGACGATGTCGACGCTGAAGTTCGACCCGAGGATGTTCTTGCCGATGTAGCCGGCGGCGTAGGCCTCGTTCAGCGCGTTGGCCACGCGCTCGTGCGCCAGCGGCATCTCGCCTCGGATGTACAGGAACACCTGCGACAGGCCGGCGGCGTAGGCGGCGATGAGGCAGCCCTCGACCAACTGGTGCGGATCGCGCTCCATGAGGAGGCGGTCCTTGTAGGTGCCGGGCTCGGACTCGTCGCCGTTCACCACGAGGTAGCGCGGGTACTTGCCCGCAGGCATGAGACCCCACTTGGTGCCGGCGGGGAAGCCGGCGCCACCACGTCCGAGGACGGTGGCGGTCTTCACCTCGTCGTGCACCTCGGTGGGCGTGCGCCGCAGGACGGCCTTCAGGCCCTCGTACCCGCCCGTGGCGTGGTAGCGATCGATGGTGTACGAGTCGTCGTGCGCGAAGCGCGACGTGACGATCTTCGGGCGGTCACCGTCGTCGATGTACCCGGCGGCCCACGGATACGAACTCATCGGTCTGCCTCCGGCAACGTGCTCATTGGGCTGCCTCCGGCACACGCGCTCATTGGGCTGCCTCCGGCATCCAGGCCGGGTGCACCGGCGCATCGGGCGAGGCCACACCTGCGGCCTTGTCGGCCGGAATGGTCTGGCGCACGCGGGCCAGGGTGCCGTGCGGCGGGATGTCGCCGTCGAGGCGCCCGGCGCGCAGGTCGTCGATGAGCTGATCGAACTTCTCGGTGGTCATGCGGTGGCAGTGCCGGTAGTTCACCTGCATGTTCGGCGCCTCGGTGCAGGCGGCCTGGCACTCGGCGTGCTCGAGCGTGATGAGCCCGTCGGCGGTGGTGCCGCCGGCCTTCACGCCCAGCGTGTGCTCGGCGTGGTGCATGAGCTCGTCGGCGCCCAGCAACTGGCAGCTCATGGTGCCGCAGATGTTCACCAGGTACTTGCCCACCGGCTCGAACTTGAACATCTCGTAGAACGTGGCGGTGCCCAGCACCTCGGCGGGCGTCGCACCGACCAGTTCGGCCACGTGGGCGATGGCGGCCTCGGTGACGTAGCCGTTCTGCTGCTGCGACAGGTGCAGCAGTGGAATGGTGGCGGAGCGGGCCTTCGGGTACCGGCCGATGATCTCCTTGGCGAGGATGGTGTTGGCTTCGTTCAGACGGCTCACGGTTATCGGTCCACTTCGCCGAGCACGGGGTCGACCGACGAGATGACGGCGACGGCGTCGGCCACGAGGCCGCCGCGCATCATGTGCGGCAGGCACTGGATGTTGACGAACGATGGGGCTCGCACGTGCATGCGGTACGGCGTGGCCGAACCGTCGCTGGCGATGTAGCAACCGACCTCGCCACGCGGGCTCTCGATGGCCGCGTACACCTCACCCTCGGGCACCTTGAAGCCCTCGGTGAAGATCTTGAAGTGGTGGATGAGCGCTTCCATGCTCTCGTCGATGCGCGCACGCGGCGGCGGCGTGACCTTCTTGTTCTGGATGCGGTAGTCGCCACCGGGCATGCGGTCCAGGATCTGGCGGACGATGCGCATGCTCTCGCGGATCTCGTTGAGGCGGATGGCGTAGCGGTCGAACGCATCGCCGTAGCTGCCGACGACCACGTCGAAGTCCATCTCGTCGTAGTGCAGGTACGGCATGTCGCGACGCAGGTCCCACGGCACGCCGGTGCTGCGCAGGATGGGGCCGGTGGCGCCGAGCGCCATGGCCTCGTCGGCCGTGATGACGCCCACACCCTGCAGACGGTCGCGCCAGATTGGCTGACCGGTCATGAGGATGTCGTACTCCTCCAGCCGCGGCGGGATGAGGTCGAGCAGGTGCAGCACGTCGTCGCGCCAGCCGGCGGGCAGGTCGGCGGCCACGCCACCGGGGCGGATGAAGTTGTGGTTCATGCGCAGGCCGGTGACCTTCTGGAAGAACCGCAGCACCTCTTCGCGCTCGCGCCAGCCGTAGATCATCATGCTGACGGCGCCGATGTCCATGCCGTTGGTGGCGAGGAACAGCAGGTGCGAGCTCATGCGGTTCAGCTCGCTGAGCAGCATGCGCATCCACACGGCGCGCTGGGGGATGTCGCCCTCGATGCCGAGCAACTGCTCGACGGCCATGCTGAACACGAGCTCGTTGTTGAGCGGGCTGAGGTAGTCCATGCGGGTGACGTTGGTGCCGCCCTGCATGTAGGTGAGCTGCTCGCCGGTCTTCTCCATGCCGGTGTGCAGGTACCCGATGATGGGCTTGCAGCGCAGCACGGTCTCGCCCTGCAGCTCGAGCATGAGGCGCAGCACGCCGTGCGTGCTGGGGTGCTGGGGCCCCATGTTGATGATCATGGTCTGATCCTCGGAGGGATCGACCGGGATGTCGCCGA
>CBHWEI010000113.1:0-11581 GCA_966112835.1 uncultured Acidimicrobiaceae bacterium | reverse complement strand
AGCTGACGCCACAGCCCGATGCGCTCGGCGTCGAGGCGGGGCATGTCAGGCGGTGGCTTTGAGCGCTGCCGCGAAGGCGGCGAGCGCCAGATCGATCTCGCGCTCGTTCACCACCAACGGCGGCATCCACCGCAGCACCTTGCCGTAGGTGCCGGCGTTCATGAGGATGAGGTGCCCTTCCTCCAGGCAGTGCTTGGTGATGGCACTGACGCGGGTGGCGTCGCTGAATTCGGTGCCCACCATGAGGCCCAGCCCACGCACCTGGGTGATGACCGGGTGCTCGGCCTGCAGTTCGCGGATGCCGGCCTGCAGCTGTGCGCCGCGGGCGTTCACGTTCTCGAGAAACGCGGGGTCCTCCATGATGTCGATGGTGGCGAGCGCCGCCGCGCAACCCATGGCGTTGCCGCCGTAGGTGCCGCCATGGCTGCCGGTGGGCCACTTGTCGTCGAGCTCGCGGCGGGTGCCGAGTGCTGCGAACGGGAAGCCGCTGGCGATGCCCTTGGCCATGCAGATGATGTCGGGCTCGATGCCGTAGTGCTCGACGGCGAACATCTTGCCGGTGCGGCCGAAGCCGCTCTGCACCTCGTCGGCGATGAAGAGGATGCCGTGCTGACGGCAGCGCTCGACGATGCCGTGGATGAACGCCGGCGGCGCGGGGATGTAACCGCCCTCGCCGAGCACGGGCTCGAGGATGACGCACGCGGTCTCGTCGGGTGCGGTCATGCTCTTCAACAGATGGTCGAAGCCCCACAGCGCGTCGGCCACTGCGGCGTCGAGGTCGTCGGCCAGCGGGTCCGGGTAGGGGGCCACGAACACGCCGCTGGGCAGCGGCGCATGGCCGGCGCGGTAGCCGGTCTTCGACGTGGTCATCGCCATGGCCATGTGGGTACGCCCGTGGAAGCTGCCGCTGAACACGATGGTGTGCGGGCGCTTGGTGGCCTGCTTGGCCAGCTTCACCGCGCCCTCGGTGATCTCGGCGCCGGAGTTGGCGAAGAAGAACGTGTCGATGGCGCCGGGCGTCAGGTCGGCCAGCTTGGCCGCGAGCGGCTCGAGCAGGTCGTGCTTGAACACGTTCACCTGCGCGTGGATGAACCGGTTGGCCTGGGTGGCGATGGCCTCGGCCACCTTCGGGTGCGCGTGGCCAGTGCTGTTCACGGCGATGCCGGCCGCGAAGTCCAGGTACTCCTCACCCGACGTGGTGGTGACCCAGCACCCCTTGCCGTGCGACACCTCGAGAGGCGTGACCGAGAACCAGACGTTGGAGAGATGTGAGGAAGTCGACGACGCTGTCATGCGACACAGCTTACGACGCTGTGTCGGTGCCGGGAACCGGGCTTCAGCGTGGTCGCGCCGGTCAGGGCCGGTCGTACAGGAAGGCGTGATCGTTCGTGCCGGGGACCATGTTGACCGCGGACGTCGTGAAGGCCACGAGCCCCGAGGTGCTGCGCCTCACGTTGGTCGACGGTGGGTTCAAGAATCCGGGTCCGCGTGGCAGGCGTCCGTCGTACGTCAAGGGCCCGAGATCGAGCCCGTGCGCGGTGACGATGCTGAACGATTGGAACGGCGCCGTGCACCATGTTCCCGAGCTGGGCGGCCCTTCACTCCAGTCGACGCCGCCGGCGGAGAAGCCGTTGATGCGGCTTCGCGCCGCGCACAGCAGCGTGGTCGTGGCGGTGTCGTTGTCGTAGAGGCGGGCGACGTCGTAGTCCAGGCCCCCGATGAACTCCCGGGTTTCGATGTACAGATACCTTCCCTCAGGACTGACGGATGTCCGGATGAGGAGGCCCGGCGACACGGTGGTGAGAGCGATGGTGCTTCCCTCGCCGCGACTGGTCCAGAACGTGGTGTCGTCGGCCGCGGCGGTCAACGCCTCGTTGTAGCCGCTCCTCGGACGAGGTCCGAGCGTCGATGTCGCGCCGGTGGCGATGTCGACGGACAGCAACTGGTGCGGCGCACCGATGGGATCGGGCTGCAGGAGCAGCGTGGTCGCTGCGGTGTCGACCGCGATGACGCTCGCGATCCGCGTCCCGTCGGACGCCTCGTTGATACGGCGGACGGACGTGGTCACGGTGTCGAACACGAACCAGTCCTCCAGCCCTCCGTCGTTCGAATCGGGTGTCAGGTTGTTCGCGGCCGATCGGAAGACGATCCGGGTGCCGTCGTCGCTCACCGCCTCCGGCAGCACGATGGCGTCCGGTGTGCCACTGCCGACATCGAGGTCGTGATAGGTGAATGCGCCGGTGTCGCGGCGCCACACCGTGGCGCCGTAGGTCGATCCCTCCCATGTCGCATACGCGATGGTGTTGAGATCGGGAGAGAACGCGAACGCGTCCCGAAGCGCGTTGGGACGGTCCGGGTCGATGGGGGCGGTCAGGACCGTGCCGGGCACTCCGAACCCGACCTCGTCGAACCAACCAACGGCGTCGAACACGCGGTGTGTGGCGTTGGCGGCGACGACGCGAGCGTGGGCGTTGTCCAGGCCCGTGACCGTGGCGACCGCAAACGTTCTGTTCGGGGTCGTGGCGGAGAGCTCCCGATGGAGGGTCGAGACGGCGGCGTCGCTCCGGCCGATCTTCATCGCGCCTGTCGACGTCGAGCCGATCGAGATGAGTTGGCCGACCATGGCGTCGGCCGTCGCCGGCACGGCGTAGTCGGCGGCCGGGATGTCGGTGATGGTGCCGGCCGGCGGGATGTCACCACTGCGTCGGGTGTCGGCCATTCGAACGGCCGGCATCGGGTGGAATGCGCCGCCGGCCATCGTGCTGCTGAACCATCCGAGGACTTCGACCTGGATGTGGGTGTTCATCGAAGCCCAGAGCCGCATTCGGCCGAGCGCGTCGAGGAGAACGATCGTGGTGGTCGTGCTCGCTCTCCCACCCACCACCTGCAGGGTCTGCAGGTCGGGCTTGCCGCCGGTCCCGACCGGGACTGCACTCACGTACCCACTGGCCGCTGGCGAATCGGCGGTGAGCGAGACCATCACCGCCTCGGCGCCCGGTGGGGCGACGAGGCGCGGGTCGTCGGTCGCTGATCCGACGATGGTGACGTCCCGCGCCACGCCCGCGGCCAGGGGTTGATTCAGCGTTCGCGTGTCGTATGCCCGATACGGATCAACGCCGTGGAAGCCCAGACCACTGTCCGACGCGGTGAGCTGCGTGTAGATGCCGAGCAGGTCGACGTGGAAGTGGCCTCCGGCGGTGGTGTAGATCGTCACCTCCTCGGTGGGCCCCACTGGCACGAAGGCCGTGGTCGACACGGTCTGACCGGCTGCCTGTACGACCATGGTGGTGGTGGCCCCGGGGATCGTCCAGCCGGCCGGGCCGATCTGCACGTTGCCGGCTTGCAGCGTGCCGCTGGTGGTGACGTTGAGGATGAGCACCCGCGAGGGGTCCTTCGGGGACCGACTCGCTCGCTCGGCGTTGAACACGATGGCGGAGTTCCGTGCGAGGGGCGCAGTACCGAACCGCGCGTTGTTGGGCGTACGGGTGTCGAGGATGTGCCTCGGCGCGGTCACTTGCATCCGAACGCCGGTGCCGACGGCTGGCTGCGGTCCTGCGATACGCACCGCCAGGCTGCCGTAACCCTCTTTGTTGTTCGGCACGGGGTGAGGAGGGCTGATGTCGTAGATGTGGTCCCGCGCCGCCTCGTTGCGGAAGTACTGCACCAGTTGCGCCGGCCGCATGGGGCCCAACGCGTCGAGCACCGCGGCCGCGACCCCGCTCGCCTTCGCTGCGGCACTGTCACCGGCGAGGTACTGGTTGGCCCCGCTGCACGGGCCGTATGCGTAGGTCGCATTGGTGGGCGAGCAGGGCGCTTCGAGAAGGTCGGGCTTGATCCGCCCGTCGTTGGTCGGCCCGTGCGACGAACCCGCTCGCTCGTGACCGATGGTGGCGGCACCGGGGTTCTTGGAGTCGGCGAATCCCACGCCGACGGAGCTGCCGTCGACGGAGTACTCGAGGTAGCCGTTGTTGACCTGGATCTCGAGCCGGTCGCCGGTGCTGCTCGCCGCAGTGGACCGTGCTGATCGCTTCACCTTCAGCGCGACGAAGCCGTCCTTGTTCTTGTCGTACACCGGGCCAAGGGCTGGGTTCGTGTTGCACAGCCAGCGGAGGTCATTGCCCTCGATCGGTGTCGCGCTCGGAGTGCCAGCCTGGTTGCGGTTGCTCAGCACCACAGGGGCGGCATTGAGTCCGGTGCTGATGAACACGTCGTTCACCCACAGCTCGTAGTCGGTTCGACCGGTGCCCCAGTCGGACCAGCGCAGGCCCAGGAGCGCGCCGCAATAGGTCCCCAAGGTCTCGTCGGTGCCACTGAAGTTCAACCAGCCGTCGCGGTCCGGGTCGTTCCACGTGCCGCGCCAGTACGCACCGGCATATTTGGGGTATGCCGTGTCCTGGCCCATGTCGCCGGCGGTGTTGAACCAGGCCATGCCCTTGGAGACGGCGTAGTCGACGACGGCCGCCTGCGGGCCGGTTCCGTCGCCGGGCCCGTCGTAGCTCCCGATGAGCGAGTGGTTGACGATCTTCACGTCGTTCGCCGCGAACCAGTCGATCACGGCGCGATAGTCGGCAATCGTCTCGGCCTGAGCGAGGAACAACTCCGCTCCGGGCGCCTGGTCACTGATGATCTCGGCCATCGCGTTGCCGTGTCGAACGTTCGACGAGGTGGAGAACGAACAGGGCTTGCCTGCTCGGAGACACTTGCGATGATCGCTCGGAATCGGGCTCAGTTCGCCAGCAGAAATCTCGCCGGCGAGCAGTGTGGAGCTGAAGAAGTCGATCACGCCGACCCGGACGCGGCCCGTGTAGCCGTTGTGGATCAAGGCCGCGGTCTGCGGGGTCACGACCGTCGGGCCCAGCTCGGGCTGCGCCACGAGCGTCGCGCCCGACGTGAGCAGCTGTTGCTCGGTCGCGGCGTCGGCGTGTCCGAAGGCGTCGGTCCGCGCGATCCGCGTGCGTGCAAGGTCGATGGACCCGTCGGCCATCATCGTCGGACGGGTGATCCGGACCTCGCGTCCGATCGGCGTGGCGACCGCGTTCGTCGGCGTTGCTGCTGATGCCGTCGACCACGCCAGTGGGGCGATGAAACAAACGCCGAGTGTCGCCGACCAGAATTTGCGAGCCATGACCCTCCCGTCGTGGGCTTCGGCCGGACGATAGCCGCAGCCGAAGCCCCGCGAACAGGGCGGCTCTGAGCCTCAGTCGAAGGCGACCTTCAACACGTCGTCGTATGTGTCGGCCAGGTGGAAGGTCATGGCCTCGCGGACGCGCTCGGGCACGTCGTCGAGGTCGGGTCCGTTGCGCTTGGGCAGCACCACTTCGGTGAGGCCGGCGCGGTGGGCGGCGAGCACCTTCTGCTTCACGCCGCCGATGGGCAGCACCTTGCCCTGCAACGTGATCTCGCCGGTCATGCCGACGGTGGGCTTCACCACCTTCCCGGTGAGGAGGCTGACGAGTGCGGTGGTCATGGTGATGCCGGCCGAGGGGCCGTCCTTCGGCACGGCACCGGCAGGGACGTGCACGTGCACCCGGCGGGCCAACGTGGCCGGGTCGACGCCCAGCTCGGCGGCGTGCGAGCGCACGTAGCTGAGCGCGATGTGCGCGCTCTCCTTCATGACGTCGCCCAGCTGACCGGTGAGGGTGAGCGTGGGCTCGCCCTCCTGGGTGAGCGGGAACGCGGTGGTCTCGATGAACAGGACGTCGCCACCCATGCCGGTGACGGCCAGGCCGGTGGCGATGCCCGGCACGTTGGTGCGCTCGGGGACGCTGTCGTCGACCTTCGGCCGGCCCAACCACTCGCGCACGTCGCCCTGGGCCACGCTGACCGGCGGCGTCTGCGCACCGGTGGCCACCTTCGCGGCGACCTTGCGGGACAGCTTGCCCAGCTCGCGTTCCAGACCACGCACGCCGGCCTCGCGGGTGTAGCCGCTGATGGTGGCGCGCACCGCCTGGTCGTGCACCGACACCTCGTCGGTGGTGAGGCCGGCACGCTGCAGCTGCCGCGGCAGCAGGTAGCGCTGGGCGATGAACACCTTCTCGTCCTCGGTGTACCCGTCGAGGCGGATGAACTCCATGCGGTCGAGCAGCGGCGCGGGAATGGTGTCGGCCACGTTCGCGGTGGCGATGAACACCACCTGGCTGAGGTCGAGCTCGACCTCCAGGTAGTGGTCGCGGAACGTGTGGTTCTGCGCCGGGTCGAGCACCTCCAGCAGCGCCGCTGTGGGGTCGCCGCTCCAGCCGCCGGCGCTCAGCTTGTCGACCTCGTCGAGCAACACCACCGGGTTCATGGACCCGGCCTCGATGAGTGCCCGCACGATGCGACCCGGCTGGCTGCCGACGTACGTGCGACGGTGGCCGCGGATCTCGGCCTCGTCGCGCACGCCGCCCAGCGCGACGCGCACGAAGTTGCGGCCCATCGCCTTGGCGATGCTCTCGCCCAGGCTGGTCTTGCCCACGCCGGGAGGGCCCACGAGGGTCATCACCGAGCCGGCACCGCGGCCCTCGCCGTCGGGGATGTCGCGGTCGGCGCGGAGCTTCTTCACGGCGAGGAACTCGACGATGCGGTCCTTCACGTCGTCGAGCCCGTAGTGGTCTGCGTCGAGCTGGGCGCGTGCGGCCTCGAGGTCGAGCACGTCGTCGGTGCGAGTGCTCCACGGCAGCTCGAGCACACGGTCGAGCCAGGTGCGCACCCACGAGTGCTCGGGCGACTGGCTGCTCATGCGCTCGAGGCGGTCGATCTCCTTGTCGACGAACGCCCGCGTCTTGTCGGGCAGGGTGAGACCGGCCACCTTGGCGCGGTACTCGCCGACCACGTCGTCGTCGCCCTCGCCCAGCTCCTTGCGGATGGCGGCCATTTGCTGGCGCAGCAGGTACTCGCGCTGCTGCTTGTCGACGCCCTCGGTGACGTCGGCACGGATCTTCGAGGTGACCTGCAGCTCGGCGAGGTGGTCCTTGGCCCACAGGGTGACCAGCTCGACGCGGTCGTGCACGTCGACGGCCTCGAGCACGTCGCGGCGCTCGGCATCGGGCGCATCGCGCCACGCCGTGACCGCGTCGGCCATGGCACCGGGCTCGGCAACCGTGCGCAGGATTTCGGGCAGGCGGCGGCTGCCGCGCAGTTTGGCCACCTCTTCCAGCACCACCCGCAACTCGCGGGTGGCGGCCTCGACCCGGGGGGTGGGGCGAGGGTCGACGATGACCTCGATGTCGGCGCGGGCGGCGCCACGCTCGCCGGCGTGGGTGGCCGTGACGCGGGCCCGCTGCTCGGCCTGCAGGATGGCGGCCTGCTCGCCCGTGGGGAGCATGGCGGTGTTGGGGACCCGGGCGACCACGCCGAGCACGGGTGCCCCGGTGGAGAACGAGTCGTCGCCGGCAGGCCCGGTGAGCAGGACACGGCCGTCGGTGGCGGCTGCGGCCTGCACGGCGAGGCGGACGGCGTCGTCGGACATCGTGATGGTGACCACGGTGCCAGGAAGGACGACGGCGGGGAGGGGCAGCACCGGGAGGGTGACGGTGCGGTCCGTGAGGGGAGTGGTGTCGGACATGTGACGGAACCTATCGGCAGAAAAGCTGATCGCAACCGACTCAAGTTTTCTGATCACACTCGTGCGGGTGAGCGCGCTGGTACGTTCGCTGCACGGCGCCCGACACGCCACGGGAGGCATCCATGCGAACCACCACGTCCACACGTCGTCGTGCGGCCGGTCTGGCCGGAACGATGCTGGCCACCGCCGCCCTCGCGCTCGGCGCTGCCCCGGCGGCGCACGCCGGCACGCTGCCCCAGGTGCTCGGCCAGGTGGCCTGCGACCCCGGCACGGGCGAGCAACTCATCACCTGGACCTACCAGAACACCTCGGGCGAGATCCTCGACTTCGACGGCGGCACGGCCACCCCCACGCTGTCGCCCGGCACGCTGGTGTCCACGGTGGTCGGCATGCAGCCCGCCGCCGGCCTGGCCGATCAGGCCTCGGCCGTGGGCGAGACCATCGCGTCGGCCGACGCGGTCGGTTCGGTGTCCGTGTCGCTCACGTTCTTCCGCACCGTCAACCAGGGCACCATCACCGCGGTGGGCACGGTGCTGCTGTTCGGCGACTGCGTGGTCGACACCACGGCACCTGTCGTCGAGACCACGGCGCCGCCCGCCACGCAGGCACCCACCACGGCGCTGGTGGGCAGCGGCGGCGGCAGGCTGCCGCACGCCGGCAACGACGACACCCTGCTCGTGCTGGCCGGTGTGCTGGTGGGCATGGGTGCCCTGTTGCTGGTGCTGCGCCGGCGCAACGCCAGCCGTTCGGTCACGAGCTGAGCTCGGCCGCCTTCGCGAGCGCTTCGTCCCAACTCGCCCGGGCCGACAGCAGGGCGCGGAACGGCATGACCATCTTCGGCATGCTCACGCCCAGCACGCCGCGCAGACGGCCCTCCCAGCCGTACAGCGCGGCGAACGCACCGTCGGTGGATCCGGCGAACACGTGCACGTCGTCGCCACCGTGGGCGCGACCCACGAACTGGATGCGGCTCTCGAACTGGTCGCTCCAGAAGAACGGCACCGACAGGTAGGGCTGGGCCTCCTGGCCGCGGCTCACGGCCAGCAGGTTGCGTGCCGCGGCGGCGCCCTGCTCGGCGGCGTTCGTCCAGTGCTCGACGCGCATCTCGCAGTCGTCGTGCCCCTCGAACACCAGGTTCGGCCAGCGCACGCAGTCGCCCGCGGCGTAGACACCCGGCACACCCGTGTACAGCGTGGCGTCGCAGACGATGCCGTCGCGCAGTGCGATGGGCGAGTCGTCCAACCAGTCGGTGGCGGGCGACACGCCGACGCCCACGATCACCACGTCGGCCGGCACCAGTTCACCGTCGGCAAGGCGCACACCCGTGACCTGTCGGCCGTCGCCTTCGAGGCCCGACACCTGCACGCCGCAGCGCACGCTCACGTCGTGACGGCCGTGGACCGCGGCGACGGCCACGCCCATGTCCACACCGAGGCCGCGGATCAGCGGGGCCGGGGCGCCCTCCAGCACGGTGACCGTGCAGCCCTTCTGGCGGGCTGTGGCCGCGACCTCGAGGCCGATGAAGCCGGCACCGATGATGACCACGTGGGCCGTGCCGTCGGCGATGCGGTCGCGCAGGGCGATCGAATCGGCCATGGTGCGCAGGGTCATGATGCCGTCCAGGTCGGGCTGGCCGGGAAGGCGACGCGGCGCCGAACCCGTGGCGATGATCAGCCCGTCGTACTCCAGTTCCTCGCCGCCGCTCAGCGAGATGGCACCGCGGTCGGCGTGCAGGGCCGTCGCGCGGATACCCAACCGCAGCGTCAGGTCGAGCGAGTCGAACTCGTCGGCCTTGCGCAGGCGGATGCGCTCGGGCTCCCACTCGCCCGCGAGCACCTTCTTCGACAGCGGCGGGCGGTCGTAGGGCAGCTCGCCCTCGGCGCCCACCAGGGTGATGCGGCCGGTGTACTCCTCCTGGCGCAGTGCTTCGCAGGCGCGCAGGCCCGCGAGCGACGCGCCGACGACGACGACGTGCTCCATGTCAGCCACGGCACCCGTCGTTGGCGACGGTGCAGTGGTTGTCCTGCACCGGTTCACCGTTCACCAACGCCGTCACCCAGTCCAGCAACGACACGCCGTTCTGGGTCTCGGTGTAGAAGCCGGGAGACCCGATGACCGTGTGGTGGTCGCTGGGGCTGATGTAGCTGAACAGGTCCACCCCGCCGGCCTCGATCTGCGTCTCGTTCTTGTCGATCAGTTCCACCAGGTTGTCGGCCGAGATGCCGGCCAGGCTGCTGAAGAAGGCCTGCGTCTGGTCGTACGCATAGTCGTGGCGGGCGAAGACGATGCCCGGCGCGTGCTTGTTCGCCTGGATGAACAGGCCGGGGAAGCTCCACTTCTCGACCGTCATGCCGGCGTTCTCGGGCCAGTCGGGGACGGCGTTCATGGTGCCCCATGCACCACCGATGACGGCGTTGATGCCGGGGATGTCGGGGTAGGCGCCCGAGCCGTCGGCGATGACGGTGATGCGCGCGTCGGGCAGCAGGTCGTGCGCCATGCCGGCGTACAGCGGGTCGGGCACCGAGCCCGCGCTCTCGCCCGACACCACCAACTCCTTCGCGTCGGGGAAGGTCTCGGCCAGCTTCGCCAACGCGGCCGAACCGTTCACGAAGCCCTTGTGCTGGATGACGACGCCGTTGCCGTAGTCGTGCGTGGTGTTGCCGATGTGGACGTCGCCCGTGCAGTACGGCACGTACACCACGCTGAAGTCCTTGAACGGGTTCAGCGGGTTGGTGAAGTCGAAGATGCCGTCCTGGCGCGAGGCGGGTCCGTCGCCCACGTTGCGCTTGAAGCTGTTGCTGTCGGGGCCGCAGGTGCCGGCGTCGAAGCAGGCGCCGCCACCCTCGAAGAAGAACAGCACCTTCGACGGGTCGGCCTTGCGCAGGAAGTAGGTGAAGCCGCTGCCGTCGAAGCACATGCAGTCGGCCGGTGCGGTGACGGTCTCCCACTCGGGTTGGGTGGGCGGCGCGGTCACCGCGGTGGACTCGGGCACGGTGGTCTCGGGCGCGCTGGTACTGGACTCGCCCCCCGTGGTGTCGACGGTGGTGACCGACGGACCAGTGGTGTCGGCGGCAGAACCGCCGTCGGACGAACAGGCCGCCGCGAGCCCCATCAGGACCGCGGCAACGAGGAGCAGCTTCCCGATGCGCATCGGCGCAGCGTACCGCCGGGGCCCGTCGCGGTACGGTGGCGGGGTGAACTGGGACCAACTGGTGCAAGGGGTGGAGCTGCCGTTCCACCCGGATCTGAAGGTGCCGGCGCTCACCGAAGTGCTGCTGCCCGTGCCGCAGCCCGAACCGGTGGGCGACGTGCAGGCAGCCGCCCACGCCGACGTCGTGGCCCGTCTGGCGGGCGACGTCACGCCCGGCATGACCGTGGCCGTCGGCGGTGGCAGCCGTGGCCTCACCGACCGCGTGCCGCTGCTGCGCGGCGTCATCAGCGGCCTGCGCGCGCTGGGCGCCGAGCCGTTCCTGGTGCCCGCGATGGGCAGCCACGGCGGCGCGACGGCCGAGGGCCAGCGGGCCATGCTCGAATCGCTCGGCATGACCGAAGACGCCGTCGGCGCCGAGATCCGCGCCTCCATGAAGACGATCGAAGTGGCGCGCACCCCCAGTGGCATGCCGCTGTACCTCGACGAGCACGCCGCCGGTGCCGACCGCATCTTCCCGGTGAACCGCATCAAGCCGCACACCTGCTTCAAGGGCCCCATCGAGAGCGGCTGCACGAAGATGGCCGTCGTCGGCTTCGGCAAGCAGCCGGGTGCGGCGCAGATCCACGCCTGCGGCCCCGTCGAGATGCGCAATCGCATCCTCGACGGCATCGAGGCGTTGCGCGGCTCGGGCCGCATCCTCGGCGGTGTCGGCTCCATCGAGTCGGCCAGCGGTGAGGTGGTGAAGGTGCAGGCGCTGCGCAGCGACGACGTCGGCGGCGCACTCGAGCGCGAGCTCACCGAGTACTCGCGTGCGCTGGTGCCGGCGCTGCCCTTCCCGCAGATCGACGTGCTCATCGTCGACAAGGGCGGCAAGGACATCAGCGGCA
>CBHWEI010000112.1:0-11593 GCA_966112835.1 uncultured Acidimicrobiaceae bacterium | reverse complement strand
GTGCCCCCGGGTTGGGGAGTGTGGTTGTTGGTGACGGCGGTGGTGATGCGGGGTGTGTTGTAACTGGCTGCGCCCTCGCCCTAGCGGGGGGCCGCTTCCTTGATGTTGAATCGTTCGCTCAGGAACACCGAGCCGAAGCCGATGGCTTCACCGGTGCGGCATTCGTCGAGCAGGTCGGCGGGCGACTTGGGTGCGCCGGCCAATCCGTAGAAACCGAGTTCGGGCAGTTGGTCCACCCTCCCACGGTAGGTCGTGGGCCTCGCTCAGGGCTTGCCGTGGCCCTTGCCGCCGCCGTTGCCCGCACCGTGGCCGGCCGCGTCGTTGGCGTGACCCTGGCCGTTGTTCGAGTGCGCAGCACCCGCGACGGTGGTGTCGGAGGACTCGGTGGTGCTGGTGTCGCCATCGGTGGTGTCGGTGGCGTCGTCGCCCTTCTTGTCGGCGATGACCTTGTCGCAGTAGCCATCGACGGCGGCACGCACGTCGGCCTCGGGGGCGTCGGACGCCGGCGCGGCGTCACCGGCGTCGGCCATGGCTTGGTCGACGAGGTACGAGAACGCGGGGTTGGTGATCTTCTTCGGCGCACCGTGGGTCCAGGCCGTGCACAGGCCGAAGTCGCGGCCCGGGTACAGGGCCACCGAGGTCTCGGTGGTGGCCTCGGTGGAGGTGGTGCTGGCCTCGGTGGTGGTGGTCGAGCCGTCGGTGGTCGTGGTGGACCCGTCGACTGTGGTCGTCGGGTCGGCCGTGGTGGTCTCGCCCTCGATCGTGGTGACCGGGCCGTCCTCGGCGACGGAGCCGTTCCCGAACGACGGGACGGCGCCGGCCGCTGCTGCGGCGGCAGTGCCGGCAGCGAGCACCGTGACGGCGGTGATGATGGCGGCACGCTTGGGAATGCGGGTGCTGAACATGTGGGAGACGCTCCTCGTCGTGGGGCCGGCGGCGGAATCCGGCGACGCGACGACCCCTTGGAAGGCGGCTACTGCCGCCGACATCCCGGCCAGTTCGCCCTCGGTGGGCGCCTGGTGGGCCGCTGCCGTCAACCCCGCCACGCCACGCAGCGAAGCCGCGATGGTGTCGGGATCGGCGGTGCCGGCGAGCAACTCGTCGGCGATGCGGTCCGGGATGATGGGATCGGTCACGTGAGTCAGATCGTCTCGTGGTCGGCGTGCATTACAGCGCCGACGGAATCGGGTGGGAAATGTTCGGCGAGGCGGCGCAGGGCCCGGAACTGGTTCACACGGACCCAGTTGGGCGTGCGCTGCATGACGTCGGCCACGTGTGGCACGTCGAGGTCGCCGATGATGCGCAGCAGCAGCACCTCGGCCTGGTCGGGCGGCAGCACGGCGTGGATGAGGTCCACCGCCGCCTGGGCCGAGAGCTGACCGGCCACCACATCGGCCACGTCGAGCTCGGCCGCGGCGCCCCCGGCGTCCGGTGTCTGCAATGCGTCGTCCTGCGGATCGACCGCGTGGGTGGCGCGTCGGGCGGCGGTGCGCCGGTGGTCGGCGAGACGCCGCCGGGCGATGGAGAACACCCACGCGCGAAAGCTCGCCAGGTCGCCCTCGAACCGGTTCAGCCCCTTCGCCATGGCCAACCACACGTCGCCCGCGAGGTCGTCGGCGGCACGTGGTTCGGTGGACCGCAGGAACCTCAGGACACGCGGCTGCAGGTCGGTGAACAGGGCCTCGACGGCCCAGCCTTCACCCTTCTTCGCTCCAGTGAGCACGCATGGGAACGACGAGTCGTCGAGGTGCGTGGGCGAAGCGGCCATCCATCAAGTATCGGCGGACGCGTTCGAGCAGTGAAGGCGCGATCACCCAAGATTCGTCCCGATTCGAGGATCGGTGCCAGTGCCGGCGAAGCCGGAGGTCGTGTTCCAGATGGCGTGCCATGGTGACCTCAGGGCTTCGTGTCGTCGCTGCCGCCCTTGCCCTTGCCACTGCCACTGCCACTGGAGTCGTCGACCGTGGTGACCGACCCCGAGGGCTTGGTGGACCCGGCGGACGTCGACGCGGTGGCCGAATCGTCGCCGTGGTCGTCGGCGGTGGAGGACGTGGCCCCGTCGTCGGAGCCGTGCCCGCCGCTGCCCTTGTCGTCGACGGTGGACGAGGAACCCTCGTCGTCGACGCTGGAGGACGTGGCCGAGTCGTCGTCGACCGCCGCGGCAACGAGGCCGCAGTAGTCGTCGACGCTGACACCGGCAGCCGCTGCGGCGCCGTCGAGGTCGACGACCAGATCGTCGGCACTGACCGCAACAGTGCTCGACGACGAGTCGTCACCACGGTGCTCGCAGGCATCCGCCTGCGCTGCGAGCACCGAGGGATCGGTGGCAACGTCGAGCGTGACGAGGGTGACGTCGAGGCTGCTCGTGCTGCCGGCGTCGTCGCCGGCCGAAGGATCGGTCGAGTCGGCGGATCCCGCCCCCGACGACTCGACCGAGATCTTTGAGGTGCTGTCCGACGAATCGTCGAACGGTGAGGGGAGGACCCCTCCGGCCGCAGCTGCGGCGGTGCCCGTGATGAGCACCGTCGCCGCCACGATTCCCGCCACCCGACTGGTGATGCGCGTCTTGAACATCGAATTCTCTCCCGTCAGTGCGCCGTCTCCCGCCGTCGCACTGGAGGAAGTATTGACCAAGTTTCCTGACGAAGCCATCGAAAACGGCGAAAGGGGCCATATGGCCCATCGCTACAGTTCTCGCCATGAGCAACCCGGAACTCCGGCCGTTGACGAACGCCGATCTGACCGATGTCTGCGCGTTGCATCAGCGATCGCTCACCCACGACGGCGTGCCCCAACGCATCCAGTTGGAGGAGTTGGAGGAGGAGCTCGACGACGAGCACGTGGTGCTCGCCACCGACACGCGGGTGGCTCTCGTGGACGGCCGGCCGGCCGGCTACGCGTACACCTACCACCTGCCCAGCGAGCTGCGCGAGGAGCGGTGCTACGTGTTCGGCACGGTCGACCCCCAGTACCGGCGCCGCGGCGTGGGCACGGCGCTCATGCAGTGGGGGCTCGAGCGCGGCGCGGTGCAACTGCGGTCCACCGGGCGCACACTCCCCCGCTATCTGCGCACCCACACGTACGACTACATCGTCGATGCCATCGCCCTGTTTCGCCGCCTCGGGCTCACTCCCGTGCGCTACGGCGAGGAGCTGCTGCGGCCGCTGGTGGACCTGCCGCCGCTCGCCGTGCCCGAGGGCGTCGCCATCGTGCCGTGGCCCGACGACCGCGACGAGGAGATCCGCGTCGCCAAGAACATCGCGTTCGCCGACCATTGGGGTTCCACCCCCACCTCGGTGGGCCACTGGGAGCAGTCGGTGCGCGGCTTCGGCGCGCGGCCCGACCTGTCGTTCATTGCACTGGACGACACCGGTGCGGTGATCGGGCACTGCCTGAACAAGCGGTTCGACACCGACGACGACCTCCTCGGCCGACGCGACGCATGGATCGACAACCTGGGCACGCTGCCGCAGTGGCGTGGCCGCGGCGTGGCGTCGGCCCTGGTGGCCCATTCGCTGCACGCCTTCGCCGCCGCCGGCTGCACGCACGCGTCCATCGGCGTCGACAGCGAGAACCCCACCGGCGCAGCGCGGCTGTACCGCCAGCTCGGCTTCGTCACCCAGCAGCGCGACGTGACGCACCAGCTCGTCGTGGACTGACGGGCCCGCGAGAGGCGCGGCGGAAACGCAGCGCGTAACGTTCTGGCATGGAGTTCATCACCACGCCGCTCGAATCCATCGCTCCGAAGGTGACCGCCGCCCGCGCCGCCTTCGACCAGGGCACCACCCGCCCCCTCGCCTGGCGTGTCGCCACGCTCGAGCGCCTGCGCGGCCTGCTGGAAGAGCGCGAAGGCCGCCTGCTCGACGCGCTGGCCGCCGACTTCGGCAAGCCGCGTGCCGAGGCGTGGGCCACCGAGATCGGCTTCACCATCGGCGACATCAACCACACGCTGGCGCACCTGCCGCTGTGGATGAAGCCCGACCGCGTGGGCACGCCGGTGGCGTTCAAGCCCGGCAAGTCGTACATCGTGCCCGAGCCCGTCGGCGTCACTTGCGTGATCGCGCCGTGGAACTACCCGGTGCAGCTGCTGCTGGTGCCCATGGTCGCCGCCATCGGTGCCGGCAACGCGGTGGTGGCCAAGCCCAGCGAGCTGGCGCCGAACACCGCTGCCGAGCTGGTCGACCTCATCGACTCGTTGGGCGACGCCGCCGTCGCCGTCGTGCAGGGTGGCGTGGCCGAGACCACCGAGCTGCTCGAGCAGCGCTGCGACCACATCCTCTACACGGGCAACAGCCGCGTGGCCCGCATCGTCATGCGCGCCGCCGCCGAGCACCTCACGCCCGTCACGCTCGAGCTGGGCGGCAAGAGCCCGGCCATCGTCAGCAAGAACGCGAACATCGCAGTGGCCGCGAAGCGCATCGCCTGGGGCAAGTTCGTGAACGCCGGCCAGACCTGCATCGCCCCCGACTACGTCCTCGTCGACCGCAGCGTGCACGACCAGTTGGTGGCGGCCATCGGCGAGAGCATCGAGTCGTTCTACGGCAGCGACGTGCAGGCCAGCAGCGACTTCACGCGCATCATCAACGAACCGCACTTCCACCGGTTGGAGAAGCTGCTGCACAGCGGCACGGTGGCCATCGGCGGGCAGAGCGACGCCGACACCCGCTACATCGCCCCCACGGTGCTCACGGGCATCACCCGCGACGACCCGGTGATGGGCGAGGAGATCTTCGGCCCGGTGCTGCCGGTCATCGCCGTCGACTCGCTCGACGAGGCCATCTCGTTCGTGAACGAGGGCTCGGCCCAGGGCGACAAGCCGCTGGCGCTGTACACGTTCAGCGAGAACGACGACGAGAACGACAAGGTGCTCGAACGCTGCACCAGTGGCGGCGCCTGCGTGAACGGCACGCTGCTGCACATCAGCAACCCGAACCTCCCGTTCGGCGGTGTCGGCGAGAGCGGCATGGGTGCGTACCACGGCAAGTTCGGCTTCGACACGTTCAGCCACCAGCGCGCCGTGCACACGCGATCGACGAAGCTCGACCCGGCGCTCATGTACCCGCCGTACACGGAGAAGAAGGAGAAGCTGTTGCGCAAGGGCATGGTGCTGCCCGACCCGCGCGACGTGGCGGCCAAGACGCGCGGCTGGTTCCACAAGCCCTGACGCCGCGCTCGGCCGGCGCACGGCTGACGCCGCGACGACTCGCCGTCAGGGCGTGAGCATCATGGTGACGTGCTTGGCCAGCTCTTCGATGCCGGTGCCCTTCGAGGCGCTCACCCACATGACGTCGCCCGGGTCCAGATCGGCGCCCTTGGCGAGCTCCTTCTTGCGCGTCGCCAGCTTGCTGGACTTCACCTTGTCGAGCTTCGTCGCCACCACCGTGTGGGGCACGTCGCTCTGCCGCAGCCATTCGAGCATCTGCACGTCGAGCTTGGTGGGGCCGATCTCGCCGTCGACCAACACGAAGACCAGCACCAGCGGTTCGCGTTCGATGAGGTAGTCCTCGATCATCCGCTGCCAACCGGCCTTCTCGCGGCCCGGCACCTTCGCGTAGCCGTAGCCGGGCAGGTCCACCACCGAGCCCTCGTTCGGCAGGCGGAACATGTTCAGCAGCTGCGTGCGGCCGGGCGTGTTCGACACCTTCGCCAGCTGCTTGCGGTTCGCGAGCGCGTTGATGAGCGACGACTTGCCCACGTTGCTGCGACCGACGAACGCGACCTCGCAGGGTGCGTCAGGCAGGTCGACGTGACGCTTCGCGGACGTGACGAACTGGAGTTGCAGCGGCATGCACGGGTCATCCTGCCACGAGGTAGGCGCCGAACCCCTCGGTGAGGAACATCTGACCGTCGTGGGTCATCGCACAGCCGGCGTAGTCGGGGTGCCGTTCCAGCCACTCCAACCCGTACAACCCCATCACGTACACCGTGGTCGCGTACGCATCGGCTGCGGCCAACGACGGGCCGACGATGGTGACCGCGGCGAGCTCGGTGACGGGCAGGCCGTCGCGCGGGTCGAAGATGTGCGCCCCTCGTTCGTAGCTGCCGGAGGTGGCGATGCCCAACGGCCCGTCGCCGTGCAGCACCAGCGCGAGCGCGTCGGCGCGTTCGGGGTGCCGCACACCGATGTGCCACTGATGGCCGTCGTGGTCGTGGCCTGCGAACGCGATGTCGCCGCCCGCGTTGATGCAGTAGTCCTGCACGCCGTTCGCGCGCAGCAGGTCGGTGGCACGTTCGACGGACCATCCCTTCACGTACCCGCACGGGTCGAACCGGGTGCCGTTCGGCGAGGGCAGGTTCCACACGTCGAACACGCCGTCGGTGTCGGTGATGAGCGACGCGCAGCGGTCGAGCACCTCGATGACGTCGGTCGTGAGGGCCGGGTCGCCGGGGCCGACCTCGCCGCGCCCGATGCGGCTGATGGTGCTGAGCTCCTTGTAGGGGCTGAACACCTCGTCGACCTCGTGGAACCAGGCGACGAGCTCGTCGATGAGCGAGCGGTCGTGCGAGTCGACCACGTCGATGCTGATGGTGGTGCCCATCACCGACTCGACGTGGTGCAGTGCCATGCGGGTCAGCCGGTGACGCCCGACGCCTGCTTGGCGGCGTCGATGGCGGACTGCAGCGAGGCGACGTAGCTGCGCGAGGTGTAGGTGGCACCGGACACGCCACTGATGCTGGCACCGCCCGCCTGGATGGACTGGTCGATGAGCGACGGGATGGCCACCTGGCTGATGCGCAGGCTGCGGCGGTCGCCGTCGGGGTACGACAGGATCTGTACGTCGGTGAGCTGACCACCGCTGTAGACGGCCTGCACCTGCACGGTCCCGAAGCGGTTCTGCGAGGCGGCGCCCACGTAGGTGCCGTCGGCGATGGTGTTCGCGGCCGGGGCGGCAGTGGTGGCCGTGGTGGCCACGGTGGTGGAGGCGGCCGGGGCGCCGGTGCCGGCGGCGGTGGTGGCCGAGGTGTCGGCGGTGGGCGCCGTGGTTGCGGTGGTGGCCGCGGTGGGGTCGGTGCCGGCGGTGAGGACCACCGAGTCGGTGGTGCCGTTGTCCTGGCGGGCGAACAGGCCGGCGAGCGCCAGCGTGGTGGCGGCGCTGACGGCGACCGAGGCGATCTTGCTGGCGCGAGCCGGCTTCACCTTGCGACCGGGCTTGGCGGCGGTCTTCACACCGGGGCCACCCGCCTTGGCGGCACGAGCGGCGGCGGCGCGCTCGGCGGCGGCGGCCAGCTTGGCCTCCTGCGAGCCGGGCGCCGGGCGAGCACCCGAGGCGGTGCCGGCGGCCGGGCGAGCTGCGGGACGGTTCGCCGAAGCGGGGCTCGGCGGCGGCAGCGGTGCGCCGGCGGGGCGGCGCTGGCCGAGCTCTTCCAGCCGCTGCAGCAGCAGCGGATCGATCGGCTGGCGGGACACCTTGCCGGTGGAGGGCTTGGCGGCCGGCTTGGCGGCGGGCTTGCGGGGAGGCTGCGGCTTCGACATGACAGGTCCTGAGGGGTTGGCGCGGGTTGGGGGATCAGGCGGTCGCCGTGCGACCGCGGCGGCCCTCGACGAGGCCGATGATGCGGATGGAGATGGGGTAGACAGCAACGCCGACGAGCAGGGCGAGGCCTCGGGTGAAGTACGAGGCGGCCGAGTCGGAGCCGATCTGGAAGGCGTGCACCATGCCCAGCACGGTGGCGGGGATGGCCAGCAGGTGGACGGCGTGCCATGCCTTGCGGGGCAGGCGGCGACGCACTCGGGCCACCGACGGCAGCACGACCAGGGCGAACAGCCAGAAGGCGACGACGCCCCAGCCGATGGCCCAGCCGACCGAGCCGCTGGGGATGAACAGGTCCTTCAGGCCGAGACCGGTCTGCGAGTCCATCAGCGAGAACAGCATGTGCATGCCGATGAACGTGAGGGTGAGGCCGCCGAGCCAGTTGTGGAGAGCGAGCCACCAGTTCGGCTTCAGGCGGGTGCCCGTGTTGCGGGCGGAGAAGAACAGACCCCAGACGAGCGCGGCCACCGACAGCACGGCGGCGACGATGCCCGTCGACCGGGTGAGGTACCACGACCAAGAACTCATGGAGGAGATGATGGCGGCCGTCCTTTGGACCCACGTCGCGCGAAGGTGAGAGTTGCGTTAGAGCGCCAGACGCTCGGCTGCGGCGACGATCTCGTCCTCCGAGACCAGTACGAGCTTTGCCGCGTCGCCCAGCGGCACGAAGCTGTCCTTGCTGGTCACACGGCTCATCCGGCCCAGGAACCCGTCGTCGACCAGCGCCGCGAGCACCCCTTCGGCCACCCCACCCGAGCGGCGGGTCTCGTCGACCACGAGCACCTTGCCGGTGGCCCGGGCCTCACGTAAGAGGTCGTCGACCGGCAGCGGGCTGATCCAGCGCAGGTCCACCACTCGGCAGTGCACCCCCTGCTGTTCCAGGCGGCGGGCGGCACGCAGCGACAGGTGCACGCCGTTGCCGAACGTGAGGATGGTCAGGTCGCCACCGTCGCCGTAGGTGCGGGCACGGCCGATGGGCACGTGCGTGTGCGGGTCGGGCTCGGCCAGCCACAGCCCGTCACCCGGTTCCAGCAGGTCCGCGGTGTGGTAGCGGGCGATGGGCTCCACGAACACGCTCACCGTGCCGTCGACGTGCGCCGCCGCGACGAGCGTCCGCAGGATGGCGGCAGCATCGTCGGCGCGGGCCGGCACGGCCACCACCACGCCGGGCAGGTCGCGCAGGACGGTGAGCGAATCGTCGTTGTGGAAGTGACCGCCGAAGCCCTCCTGGTAGCCCAGGCCGGCCACGCGGACCACCAGTCCGTTGCGGTACTGGCCATTGGAGAAGAACGACAGCGTCGATGCTTCGCCACGCAGCTGGTCCTCGGCGTTGTGGAGGTAGGCGAGGTATTCGATCTCGGCGACGGGCACGAACCCGCTGATGGCCGCGCCGAGCGCCAGCCCCAGGATGGACGTCTCGTCGAGCAGCGTGTCGAACACGCGGGCTGCGCCGGCCTGGGCCAGCAGCCCCTTCGTCACGCCGTACACGCCGCCCTTCGCGGCCACGTCCTCGCCGAACAGCAGCAGGTCGTCGCGTTCGCGCAGCAGGTCGGCCAGAGTCGCGTTGATGGCCTGCGCCAGCGTGAGCTTGCGCGCCGGCGCGGCCGCAGGGTCCGGGCGGCGGGCCAGCACGGCACGGGCCACCTCGTCGGGCCGGCGCGGGGCGATGGGTGCCATCACCTCGGTGGCCGTGGTCAGCTGTGGGCGCTCGGCCGCGGCCGCCGCCACGTCGTAGACCATGTGCCGCAGTTCGTCGTGCCGGGCCACCAGGTCGCCCGGGGTGCAGCGACCGGCAGCGACCAGCCGAGCCGCGGTGGCGACGATGGGGTCGAGCGCGGCGTCGGCACGCAGCTCGGCCGCGGTGCGGTAGGCCGACTCGACATCGGTGCCGGCGTGCCCACCGAAGCGGACGGTGTGCAGGTGCAGGAACGCAGGGCGCCGGGTGGCGCGCACCCAGTCACCCAGCTCGCGCGTCACCCGCAGCACCTCGTCGGGGTCGGTGCCCTCGACGTACTGGTAGCGGAGGTGGGGGCGGCTGCCGTAGGCCGACTGCACCCAGCCGGAGGGTGTGCGGACACTGATGCCCAGGCCGTTGTCCTCGCACACGAACAACAGCGGCAGGGGCAGGCGCTGATGGGCGCAGTGCAGCGCGGTGTTCACTGCGCCGGTGGCGACACTGTGGTTGCTGGACGCGTCGCCGAACGAGCACACGGCGAGCGCGTCGTCGGGCCACGGGCAGTCGATGCCCAGCCGAGCGGCCCGGCCGATCGCGAACGCCACGCCGAGCGCACGCGGCAGGTGCGACGCAATGGTGGACGTCTGCGGGATGACCGCCAGGTCGTGGCGGCCGAACACCTTGTGGCGGCCACCGCTGATGGGTTCGTCGCTGGCGGCGACCACGCCGGCCAGGATGTCGCGCACCCCGTCGAGCCCGGCGCGCGCGAGGTAGAAGCCACCACTGCGGTAGTGCAGCAATGCCGGGTCGGTGGGCCGCAACGCCATGGCGACGGCCGCATTGCTCTCGTGGCCCGACGAACCGATGGTGTAGTAGCCCTTGCCGCGGCCGCGCAGCCAGCGGGCCGCCAGGTCGGTGTGGCGACTGGCCACCTGCAGGTCGAACAGGCGCTGCAGGTCGTCCACCGTCGTCGGGTCGATCGCCCCGACCGTGGCGATCGCGCGCTCGGGCAGTTCGTCGCCGAGCCGCTCGATGGCATCGACCAATTGCGTCTCGAGAGCGGTGCGTTCGATCGCCGTCACGCCCGCCAGTGTGGCAGACCGTCGCGGCGCCGCACCCGACGGCTACACGTCGATGCGGTAGCGGACCACCAGCGGGTCGCCGCTGCGTTGCACCACGGCGCGGTAGCGGTTGATGAGCGTGCGCATGCCGGTGTTCTCGCGCAGCACGTCGGCCATGATCCGCTGCACACCACGCTTGCGGGCCAACGCCAGCAGGGCGTCCATCAGCCGTGTACCCACACCGAGCCCCTGGTACGCGTCGATCACGGTGATGGACAGCTCGGGCGGGCCGTCCTCGTTGGCCATCCACCGCGCCACACCGATGGGGAAGCCCTCCGGGTGGTCCGGCAGCATGACGGCGGCGTCGAAGGCGAGCACGGCGGCGTTGCGATGACCGTCGACGTCACCCAAGCGGGCGCGCACGTTCTCGGGTAGCTCGCGCACCGCGGTGAAGAAGCGGAGGTGCCGCGACTCGGGCGACAGTTCCTGGAACCCCTCGTCGAAGTAGCGGTCGAAGTCACCCGGTTGTCCCTCGCGCACGACGATCGCGGGGACGTGGCCGAGGCGTTCCGAGCCGGCAGGTGCAACGGGTTCCATGGTGCCCTCCATGATGCCGTACGCGGTTGAACCGGGTGCTGCGACAAGTGCCACGCCGGACGCGTGTCACACGAGTTGTGGTCGCACGCGAGAGCACCCCGGCGCCGGGTGGCGGCCGGGGTGCTCGTCGTTTGCTTCGTCGGTGATCAGTCGAGCTTCTCGACGACGTCCTTCAGGGCGTCAGCGCCTTTCTCCACCTGAGCGTCGACCGAGTCCGGAGTCTTCGACTCGACCAGATCTGCGGCCTTGTCGATGCCATCCTCGACGGTCGACTTGTTGCCTCCGATGAGACCCTTGATCTTGTCCATGAAGCCCATGTAGCGGCTCCTCCTTTCCCCAGGGGCGGCCGGCAGCCGCGCAGTGGACAGAGGTTCGCGCACCCCGCCGCCGGGCGCCAGAGAAAAGGTGACGGGAGATCCACATTGACTCGGTGTCGGAAAACATGTCCGGCGGCGGGTGCGCTCGGGCATGGTCGCGACCCGAGGTTCGGAAAACCTTCGGAAGGTCGCACCGTCTGTGGTGCCTGTCTGTGCGACTGCACGACCAGGTCGATCGCCGGGGACAGCCCGAACCGGTCAGGTCAAAACCGCCGCTTTCGGTCGTTTCCACCTGACCAGTTCACGAACGTCGAGGGAGGCCGAAAAACGAACAAGCCCCCTTGCGGGGGCCTGCTGTGGTCGAGACCGGCGTCGATCCGGTGACCCTACGCTTTTCAGGCGTATGCTCTG
>CBHWEI010000111.1:0-11608 GCA_966112835.1 uncultured Acidimicrobiaceae bacterium | reverse complement strand
CCTGCAGCACGTCGACCAAGGTCACGCTCGACTCGGTGGTCGCCGAGGACACCTCCGTGATCATCGGTGCCGATGGCAACCCGGTCATCGCCTACCACGACCACAGCGTCGGCCGGCTTCGACTCGCGTACTGCGCCGACACGCGCTGCGCGAGCCGCACCACGATCACCGTCGATGGTGCGAACCACCCCGGCACCTCGCTCTCGATGACCCTGAGCAGCAGCGGCGAGCCGGTCATGAGCTACTGGACTGCGAGCACCATGCGCACCGCCAGCGTGAAGCGGTCGAGCTTCACGAAGAACGGCTGGGGCGACTGAGCGGGGTGCGAACGCGACTCGCCGTGTCGGCCTGAGCCGTCAGGCCGACAGGGCGATGCCCAGCGCGGCGAGCAGGCCCGTCACCAGCTGCACCTTGCCGGTGGCGCCGAGCACGGCGATGAGCTCGCGACCCTTGGCACCGGACCGGATGGCCTTCACGGCGGGTGCCGCCACCACGACGCCCAGCAGGCCGATGGCGGCCAGTGGGCGGTAGACGAGGGCGATGACGACGACCAGCGCGAACGCCAGCCCGAGCAGCAGCACGAAGAACGTGCGCGTACGGGCATCGCCCAGGCGCACGGCCAGCGTGCGCTTGCCCACCTCGCGGTCGGTGGGGATGTCGCGCAGGTTGTTCACCACCAGCAGCGCGCAGGCCAGACAGCCCGCCGCGCAGCCGGCCAGCCAGGCGACGGCGGTGACGCGCTCGGCCACCACGAAGGTGCTGCCGGCGGTGGCCACCAGACCGAAGAACACGAACACGAACACCTCACCCAGGCCCAGGTAGCCGTACGGCTTCGGGCCGCCCGTGTAGAACCAGCCGGCCAGGATGGCCGCGGCGCCCACGGCGAGCAGCCACCACGACGTGGCCACGGCCAGCACCAGCCCGGCGACGGCGGCCACACCGAACGCGGCGAACGCCGCCAGCTTCACCGACTTCGCCGACGCCAGGCCGCCGGCCACCAGGCGCGTCGGACCCACGCGCACCTCGTCGGTGCCGCGCACACCGTCGCTGTAGTCGTTGGCGTAGTTCACGCCCACCTGCAGCGCCAGCGACACCAGCAGGGCGAGCGCGGCGCGCCACCACACGGGTGACGGTTCACCGGCCGCGGCGGCAGCCCCGAGGGCGACCGGCACGACCGCCGCGGGAAGGGTTCGAGGACGGGCACCGAGCAGCCAACGATTCACGGCCGCCATTGTTGCGGAATAGCCTGCCGTTCGTGCCACATCTCGTCGCGGTCGATCTGCCCGGAGGGCCGGAGTTCGTCGACACGCTGCGCCGCGAGTGGGATGCGGGCAACGCCGTCATGCCCATCGACCGCCGCCTGCCACCAGCCGCACGCCGACGATTGGTCGACGCGCTCGAGCCCGATCGCCTGGTCGACGCGCACGGCATGCACCAGCTCGACGGCCGCGGCGTGGACGAGGGCGACGCGTTGGTCGTGGCCACCAGCGGCTCCACCGGCACCCCGAAGGGTGTGGTCCTCACGCACGCGGCGGTGGCTGCCTCGGCGTGGGCCACGTCGAAGCACCTGGGCATGAACCGCCACGACACCTGGCTGGCCTGCCTGCCGCTCGCCCACGTGGGCGGCCTGTCGGTGGTCACCCGGGCGCTCATCACCGAGACCCAACTGGTGGTGCACGACGGGTTCGACGCGGCCGCTGTCGAACAGGCCGCCCGCGACGGCGCCACCGCCGTGTCGCTCGTGGCCACCGCGATGCGCCGCATCGACCCGTCGCTGTTCCGCGTCGTCCTGCTCGGCGGGGCACGCCCGCCGGCCGGCCGCCCGGCACACGCCGTCACCACCTACGGCATGACCGAGACCGGCAGCGGCGTGGTGTACGACGGCCGCCCATTGGCCGACGTCGACGTGCGCATCGAGCCCGACGGCGAGATCCTGTTGCGCTGCCCCATGCTGCTGCGCTGCTACCGCGACGGCACCACCCCGCTGGACCGCGATGGCTGGCTGCACACCGGCGACCTGGGCCACTGGCTGCCCGACGGTCGCCTGCACGTGGAGGGCCGACGTGGCGACCTGATCATCACCGGCGGCGAGAACGTGTGGCCCGATGCGGTCGAGGCCGCGCTCGCCCAGCACCCCGGCGTCGCCGAGGCGGCCGTCGCCGGCGCCGACGACCCCGAGTGGGGGCACCGCGTGGTGGCCTGGGTGGTGCCGAACGACCCGCACGACCCGCCGACCCTGCCGCAACTGCGCGACACCGTGGCGGCCCAGCTACCCGCGTTCTGCGCACCCAAGGAACTGCACCTGGTGAACGACCTCCCACGCACTGCGCTCGGGAAGGTGCAGCGCCACGTCCTCCAGGCATCCCGGGGCGGCATGGGGACGGCCCACTAAGTTCGAGCCATGGAGCGCCTTGGCCTGGTCACGGGCGCGGCTTCGGGTATCGGCCGCGCCATCTCGGAACGATTCGTCGCCGACGGGATGCGTGTGCTGGCAACCGACATCGACGACGCCGGCCTGCAGCGCCTGGCCGACGACCTGGGCGACCGTGTGGTCACCGCGCACTGCGACGTCACTTCCGAGGACGACGTGGCGGCGGTGTGCGCGCAGGCACAGGCCCTGGGCGGGCTCGACGTGGCTGTCGCCAACGCCGGCCGCGGCGCGTACTCGGCCATCGTCGACCACCCGCTCGACGAGTGGCGGGCCATCCTCGACCTCTGCGTCACCGGTGTGTTCCTCACCATCAAGCACGCCGCTCCCGTCATGCACGACGGCGGCAGCATCATCACCATCGCCTCGCTGAACGGCACGCAGCCGTCGGCGGGCATGAGCGCGTACTGCACGGCGAAGGCCGGTGTTGTCATGCTCACCAAGGTGGCGGCCATGGAACTGGGCGGCCGTGGCATCCGCGTGAACGCCATCGCGCCCGGCCTGGTCGAGACGAACGCCACCGGCGCGTTCTTCCTGGTGCCGGGCGTGATCGACGAGTTCGTCGACAACACCACGGTCGGCCGGTTCGGACAGCCGGCCGACGTGGCGAACATGGCGGCGTTCCTGGCGGGGCCCGACAGCACCTACGTGAGCGGAAGCCTGTTCCAGGTGGACGGCGGGGCGTCGACCAAGCGGTACCCCGACCTGCCGGCGGCCTTCGCCCGCTTCGCCGCACCCACCGAGTGACGCCCGTGTCCGACGGAGCGAACGCTCGATTGCCGGGCGCCTACTGGCGTCTGTGGACGGCCAGCGCCATCTCCAACATCGGCGACGGCGTCCTGGTGGCCGCGCTGCCCATCCTGGCCACGCGGGTCACCGACAGCCGCATCTCCATCGGCCTCATCTCCACGTTCTTCTCCATCCCGTGGCTGCTGTTCGCGCTGCCGGTGGGCGCCATCATCGACCGCGTCGACCGCCGCAAGGTGCTGGTCATCGCCGACCTGTGCCGTGGCGCCCTCATCGGCGGCCTCGCGCTGGTGGCCGCGTTCAGCGACGTGCAGATGTGGATGCTCTGGGTGCTGGCCTTCGGCCTGGGCGCCGGTGAAGTGTTCTTCGACTCCACCTCGCAGACCATCCTGCCCGACATCGTCAGCGACGACCAGCTGGCCCGCGCCAACGGCCTGCGCTACTCGGCCGAGCTCACCGGCAACACGTTCATCGGCGCACCCATCGGCACCGTGCTGTTCGCCATGGCCGTGTGGCTGCCGTTCGGCGTCGACGCCGCCAGCTTCGTGGTGGCCGCGCTGCTGGCCGCCTCGCTGCGCGGCACGTTCAAGGCCAAGAACCTCGCCCCGTCACTCGGCTGGCGTCGCGACATCCAGAAGGGCGTGCGCTGGCTGTGGCGCAGCCCGCTGCTGCGCAACCTGGCGTTGTCGCTGGGGCTCACCAACCTGGCGTTCGCGATGTGCGAGTCGACGTTCGTGTTGTTCGCCACCGAGCAGCTGGGCATCAGCGACAAGATGTTCGGCGTGCTCATCGCCGTCGTCGGCGCCGGCAGCATCGTGGCCGGCGTGCTGGGCGGGTGGCTGGTCGACCGGGTGGGCCGGCGCTTCGCCATCCTCGTCGCCTCGTTCGTGCCGGTGCTCACCATGACCGCCATCGGCCTCGTGGCCGTCACCTGGTGGGTGGTCCTCATGATCACCATCCAGGCGATGATGGTGACGGTGTGGAGCATCATCGCCGTCACGCTCCGCCAGCAGATCGTGCCCGGCAACCTGTTCGGCCGGGTGAACAGCGTGTTCCGCTGGTTCAGCTGGGGCGCCATGCCGGTGGGTGCGCTGCTGGGCGGCCTGGTGGCGAACTGGTGGGGGCTGCGGGCCCCGTACTTCGCCGGCGCGGCCGTCATGCTGGTGGCCTACGCGATGATCGTCACCCACCTGCGCGAGCCGGCCATCCGCCGGGCCGTCCGCGAGAACCAGCCACCGCCGGCCGAGGACCGCTCGGCCGACGAGACGCCACCGCACATCGACCGCCACCCGCTCGACGACGTCCTCGGGCCGCTGCTGCACGGTGGCCCTGGTCCGATGAGCTGACTCAGTCGCCCGACTGGGTCTCGCCCTCGTGGTCGCGCTCGGCGGCCGCGTCGGGCTCCAGCGTGACCTTCACGCTGCGGATGCGGCGGCCGTCGATCTCCTCGGCGGTGAAGCGCCACCCCTCGTGCACCAGGCCCTCGCCGGGCGCGGGCACGTGCTCGAGCGTGCCGAACAGGAAGCCGGCCACGGTGTCCCAGTCGTCGTCGGGGATGCGCACACCGAGCAGGTCGTTCAGGTCGTCGATGGACGTGCCGCCGTCGACCAGGTAGGCGCCGTCGCCCAGCGACTGGACGTCGTCGTCCTCCTCGTCGTGCTCGTCGACGATCTCGCCGACCAGCTCCTCCAGGCAGTCCTCCAAGGTGATGAGGCCTGACAGCGCGCCGTACTCGTCGGCCACCAATGCCAGGTGGAATTTCTCGGCCTGCATCTCGCGCATGAGCCGGGCCACCGGCTTGTTCTCGGGCACGAACTTCACCGGACGGATGAGCTCGGTGACCGAATGGCTGCCGCGCCCCTCGCGTTCGGCGCGCATGAGGTCCTTGGCGAACGCCAGGCCCAGCACGTCGTCGTCCTCGTCGTCGTTGATGACCGGCAGGCGGCTGTAGCCGTGCTCGAGCGCGATGTCGAGGCCCTGGGTGATGGTGGCGTCGTGGGCGATGGTGATGATGTCGGGCCGCGGCACCATGATCTCGCGGGCGATGGTGTCGCCGAACTCGATGATGCTCTCGATGAGCTCGCGCTCTTCTTCCTCGATGACCTCGTCGTCGACCGCGGTCTCGACGATGCCCAGCAGCTCGCTCTCGGACACGAACGGCCCCTGCTCGAGCCCCTTGCCCTTCACGATCACGTTGGTGAGGCCGATGAGGCCACGCGAGATCCACTGCAGCGGCGGGAACGCCACCAGCGCCTGCGTGGGACGTGCCGCCCACAGTGCGGCGCGCTGCGGGTAGAGCACCGCATACGTCTTCGGCACGGCCTCGGCCAGCACGAAGAACACGACGACGTTCAGGACCACACCGACGGCCACACCGGCCGGGCCGAACAGGTTGCCGGCCACCACACCGGTGAGCGTGGCCTGCACGATCTGACAGATGTTGACCGTGAGCAGCAGCGGGTTCACCCACCGCTCGGGCTCGTCGACCAGCCGCTTCAACGCCTTGCCGGCCTTGCTGCCCTGCTCGGCCAACGAGGTGGCCCGCGGCCGGCTCATGCGCGACAGCGCCATCTCGGCGACCGACAGGAAGATGAGCACCACCAGCAGCACGAAGATGACGACGAGCATGAGCACGTCGAGATTGGTGACGGTGGCGGCGATCATTCGGGTTGCTCCTGGCGGAAGCCGGCCGGTGCCGGGCCCACCCAGTGGTGGGCCTCGAGCAGTGCGAGCTCGCGGGCCCGCATCTTCGCGGTCTCTTCGGGCTCGTGATGGTCGTAACCCAACACGTGCAGCACGCCGTGCACCACCAGCAGTGCCAGTTCGTCGTCCAGCGTGCCGGCGTGCTCGGGTGCCTGCCGGGCCGCGACGGCCGGGCAGATGACCACGTCGCCCAGCAGCAACGGCATGTCGCCCGGGTCGGGCGGCGAACGATCGGGACCGCGGTTGGGTGGCTGGTTGTGCAGCACCACTTCGGCCTCGGCCGCGTCGATGGGGAACGCCAGCACGTCGGTGGGGCCGGCTTTGCCCATGTAGTCCAGGTTCAGCTCGGCGATCTCGGCCTCGCTGATGAACAGCAGGCTCAGCTCGGCCAGGCCGCGCACGCCTTCGGCGCGGAGCACCGCGCCCGCCAGTGCCTGCCAGCGGTCCAAATCGACGGCAAGCTCGGCCTGCTCGTCGGCAACGAAGACCTCGGGTTCGCCGTCACCCCCGACACGCCGGGGCGCATCGACGTGAGGCCGCGAGGGGTCAACCACGCGGGCTCGCTTTCTCGTAGGCGGCAACGATGTCGGCGACGATGCGGTGACGCACCACGTCGCCCGCCGACAGGTGCACGAACGACAGGCCGTCGATGCCCGTGAGCGTGCGTTCCAGCCCGATGAGGCCGCTGCGGCCGTCGGGGACGTCGATCTGCGTGGTGTCGCCCGTGACGACCACCTTCGACCCGAAGCCGATGCGCGTGAGGAACATCTTCATCTGCTCGGGTGTCGCGTTCTGCGCCTCGTCGAGGATGATGAAGCTGTTGTTCAACGTGCGGCCACGCATGAACGCGAGCGGTGCGACCTCGACCATTTGTCGCTCGAGCAGCTTCTGCGCGCCCTCGGGTTCGATCATGTCGTACAGCGCGTCGTACAGCGGGCGCAGGTAGGGGTCGATCTTGGCCATCAGGTCGCCGGGCAGGAAGCCCAACCGCTCGCCGGCCTCGACCGCGGGACGGGTGAGGATGATGCGCTGCACCTGCTTGCTCTGCAGGGCGTGCACCGCCATGGCCACGGCCAGCCAGCTCTTGCCCGTACCGGCAGGGCCCAGGCCGAACGTGATGACGTTCTCGCGGATGGCGTCGATGTAGCGCTTCTGGCCGGCGGTCTTCGGACGGACCGGCTTGCCCTTGGCACCGCGCATGATGTCGTCGGTGAGCACCTTCGACGGTCGCTCGTTCTCGCGCACCATGTCGATGCTGCGACGGATGCTCGGCTCGTCGAGGTGTTGGCCCTGCTGCAGCAGCACGACCAGCTCTTCGATGAGCCGCCCGACCACTTCGGCCTGGGCGCCGGCGATGTGGATCTCGTTGCCGCGTGCCACGACCGTGCACTGCGGGAACGCGTCCTCGATGAGCCGCAGGTGGGCATCGCGCTGGCCGACCAGGCCCGACATGAGGTGCGCGCCGGGCACGACCACGGAGTACGGCTGGGCGAGTTGGGTCATGTGTGGCCCGACGTGGGAGTCATTCCACCCAACGGTAGCGAACCGACGACACATCGGGCGTCACAATCCGCCGAACTCCACACCCGTTCCGCGCCGGACGTCCGATGACCGTGCTCCACATCGGCACGACGAGGGGCACGTCACGCGGCGTGTTCGCACCCGATTCGACTGTCGCGATATCGACAAGGAGCGCGCAAGAAATCACCCCTTGCGCGAAAGACCTGGTTCGGGGTTATGATGTGCACACGTTTCCCGCGGGCGGGCGTCCGTGTTCCAACTGACGGGAGGGAGGCGAATGAAGCGGGCATCGACACTCCTCACCTGGTGGTACCTCGCGGTCGGCGGGGCGCTCACCGCCGCGGCTGCCGTGGCGACCGACGATCGCGTCCGCTGGGCCATCGAACTGGCCGTCGCCCTGCTGGCCCTCGGCACCGTCGCCGTCGCCCGCCACCGCCACCTGCTCAGCTCGTCGCTGGCCGCCCTGTCGGCCGCCGCGATCGTGTTGTTCGCCCTCTCGCGCCTGTTCCCCACCGGCGACGTCGGCCCCTCGGCACACCTGGCCACCGTGGTCGTCAGCATCGCCGGGTACGGCATGGCGGCCGCCGCACTCTTCATCCTGCTCGAGCGCCGTGGCGTGCACGCCCGCGACGGCGTGGGTGGCGATGCCCTGGTCGTGGCGCTCAGCGCGTGGGTCATCGCCTGGCCCGCCCTCGCCCAGCCGATCATCCACCAGTGGGGTGCCACCGGCGCCACCGTCCTGCACGCCGTCCACCAGCCCATCGCCTCGGTGGTGCTGTTCCTCGCGGTCACCTTGTTGCTCGACACCCGCAGCCGCGCCGTGTCCACCTGGCTCATCGGCGGCGCCGTCACGTTCCAGGTGCTGGCCGACCTGGTCGACGACCTCATCGACGCCGGCCACCTGTCGGGCGGGTTCGACCGCCTGGCCATGCCGCTCGGCATCGCCGCCGCCGTGTGCCTGGGCGGCGCGTTCCTGCACCCCAGCCTCACCGTGCTGGGCGACACGCAGGTCGAGAGCGACCAGCCGACCCTCGGCCGCCTGGTGGTCACCATCGGCTCGCTGTCGTTCCCGGTCATCGTGCTCGGCGCCACCTCGGCCACCGGCACCGCCGACAAGATCGTCCGCACCGTGTCGGCCATCGCGCTCGCGGTCACCGTCACGCTGCGCGTGCTGCACACCGTGCGCGCCAACTCGCGCAGTCAGGCCGCGCTGCTGCACGGCGCCCAGACCGACGAGCTCACCGGCCTGCCGAACCGCAACGTGCTGCTGCAGGAGATCACCAACCTGCTCGGCCGCTCGTGGTCGAACGACCAGCGGCCCACGCTCTTCTACATCGACCTCGACCGGTTCAAGAACATCAACGATTCGCTCGGCCACGCCGCCGGCGACCAGGTGCTGCGCCTCGTGGCCCACCGCCTCCGCGACACCGCCCCGGACGGCGCGACGGTCGCCTACGTGTCGGGCGACGAGTTCGTCGTGCTGCACCCCACGCCCGCCTCGGAGGACGACGCCAAGCTCGTCGCCGACGAGTTGCTCGCCGTGCTGCGCGAGCCGTTCGCGCTGGACCACGGCGACGTGTTCATCAGCGCCAGCATCGGCATCGCCGCCATCAGCGCCACCTCCAGCAGCTCACCCGCCGACCTCGTCCGCCACGCCGACTCGGCCATGTACCGGGCCAAGGACGACGGCCGCGGCCGCCATGCCGTGTACGACGAGTCGATGAAGGATCGCGTGACGCACCGCCTGGCCGTCGAAACCGCGCTGCACCGCGCCACCGACCGCGGCGAGATGCGCCTGTACCACCAGCCCATCCTCGACCTGTTCACGAACGAGGTCACCGGGTTCGAGGCGCTCATGCGTTGGCAGCAGAGCGACGGCACCATCGTCTCCCCCGCCGAGTTCATCCCCATCGCCGAGGACAACGGCATCATCGTGTCGCTCGGCAAGTGGGCACTGCTGGAAGGCCTCACCCAGCTGCGGTGCTGGATCGACGAAGGCGTGTGCAGCCCGCGGGCCACCATGTCGGTCAACGTGTCGGCACACCAGCTGCGCGAGCCCGACTTCCCCGAGACGGTCAGTGAAGCGCTCACCCGCTCCGGCGTGCCGGCCGAGCTGCTGTGGCTGGAGGTCACCGAGACGGTGATGATCAACGACGCCGAGCTGGCCCGCACCACGCTCGACCGGTTGAGCGACCTCGGCGTGCGCATCGCCCTCGACGACTTCGGCACCGGCTTCTCGTCGCTGTCGCTGCTGCAGAAGTTCCCGCTGCACCGCATCAAGATCGACCGGGCGTTCGTGCGCGGCCTGGCCGAGACCGAGAACGACCGCAGCCTGGTGCGCACCATCATCGCCATGGCGAAGGCGCTCGACCTCGACGTGGTGGCCGAGGGCGTGGAGAGCAAGGCCCAGCTCGACGCCCTGCGCGACATGAAGTGCAAGAAGGCGCAGGGCTACCTGATCAGCCACCCCGTGCCCGCCGACGCGATGCGCACCACCGTGGCCGCGCTCGAGCGCATCGATCAGTTCCTGCCGCTGCACCGCGGCATGTCCACCAACTGACCGTCAGGGCTGGCCACCCATTTCCCACATGGTCGCGGCGTAGCTCGCTTCCAGGTCCTTGTCGATGGCCTCAGCCGGCACGTCGGCGAGCCCGGCTGCCTGGTCGCGGATCATGCACCCGTACGACGGCAGGTCCGCACGGTCGGGCCAGGTTGCAGGGTTCCACAGTTCGCTGCGCCGGAACGCCTTGGCGCAGTGCATGTACGCCTGGGTGACGGTGACGCCGATGGCCGCACGCGGCCGCTTGTCCTTCACAGCGCAGCGGTCCAGCACGTCGGGGTCGGTGGTGAGGCACGCACGGCCGTTCACCCGCAACGTCTCGTCGGCGCCGGGCACCAGGAAGATGAGCCCGATGCCCGACCCGTTCACCACGTTGGTGATGGTGTCGAGCAGGTTGTTGCCGGCCAGGTCGGGGATGGCCAGCCGATGGTCGTCGAGCACCACCACGAAGCCGGCCGGGCCACCCTTGGGCGACACGTCGCCGGTGCCGTCGGGCGACGTGGTGCCGATGAGCACGAACGGCGACGCTTCGATCCACGTGCGGTCGTGCTGGTCCAGCGCCGGCCGCTGCTTCTGCGCCACGAGCGCACTGGGCATGCGGTACAGCTCGCGCAGCTGGTTCTCGGTGGTGACGACGTCGCTGAAACTCGGCTCGCTCATCCCCGGACGGTACCAGCCGGCCAGGAAACCGTGCCCGTCGCGTTTCACCCACATGCCACCCTGTGCCCATGGAGCTCGAGGAAGAGCCACTGGCAGGCGGTTGGCAGACCGACGTGCGCAAGGCGGGCGACACGGTGTTGCGCGCAGCGGGCCCGCAGTCGCATGCGGTCATCGCACTGCTCGCACATCTCGCGGTCAACAGCTTCGGCGCGGCACCGAAGCCCGTCGGGAACGGCTTCGCCGAGGATGGCAGAGAACACCTGTCCTTCGTGGTGGGTGAAACGCCACATCCGCTCGCGTGGACCGAGGATGCGCTGTGGCAGATCGGCCATACCGTCGCAGCGCTGCACGAGACTGCGGCGACCTTCCCGGTCGGCGGGCTCACGTGGCGACCGTGGTTCGCCCGCTCGCTGACCGGCGACCTCCCGGTGATCGGGCACGGCGACCTGGGGCCGTGGAACATCCTCGTCACGCCCGAGTCGTCCATCGCCTTCATCGACTGGGACAACGCCGGCCCGGTCGACGCGACCTGGGAGCTCGCCCAGGTGGTGTGGCTGAACGCGCAGCTGCACGACGACGATGTAGCGACGCTCAACGACCTTCCGTCCGCATCGATCCGCGCCCGGCACGCGGCGATCCTCCTCGACGGCTACGGACTGGGCAGCGAGCATCGTCGCGACTTCGTGGATCGTCTCATCGAGTTCGCCATCCGCTCAGCCCGCGACGAGGCGCTCGGATCGGCAGTTGGTCCCGACACGAACAGCCCGTCCGCGAACGGCTTTCCATTGCTCTGGGCCGTCACCTGGCGCGCCCGCGCTGCTGCATGGATGATCGACCACCGACGCGACCTCGATCGGGCCTTCGGCAGCACGATCCGCTGAACGAACTTCCTCGATTTCCTGTTGACAAGTCGAACGTATGTTCGTATACTGTCTCTATGGACGAGATCCTCGAAGCCCTCGACACGGCAGCAGATGCCGCTGACGGCC
>CBHWEI010000110.1:0-11660 GCA_966112835.1 uncultured Acidimicrobiaceae bacterium | reverse complement strand
CCCCGCGTGCCGCTCATCGACGTGCCGCTCACCGAGTTCCCCGTGGTGCGGTTCATCGGCTCCGAACACCCCGAGCTCACCGACGGCGGACTGCAGCGGTGGCAGCAGACCATCGCCGAATGGCTCGACGAGGGCCGCTCGCCCACCGTGTTCGTGCACACGCCCGACAACGTGCGCAGCCCTGCGCTGGCCCGCGGGTTCCACGAGGCCGTGTGCGGCATCGTCGACGGCCTCGAGCCGCTGCCCGAACCCCTCCCCATCGGTGGCCCCGAGCAGACCAGCCTGTTCTGACGCCGTGTCGGCCGCCGGCTGGCGCCGATCAGCCCGCGGCGGCGCCGACGACGAGCAGCGTGGCGAACGCGCCCACCACGAACGCGACGCTGATCCACGACCACGGCAGCCCGATGAGCAACAGCACCGACCCCACCGACGCGCCCCAGATGCCCAGCCCGGTGCCGGCGAGCATGCCCACCAGCCCGATGCCCAGCGCGGCCAGGCCCGCCACCACGCACACCATCCGGGCCAGCGCCACCGCCGTGCTGGAGGCGACGTTCTTCAGGCTCGGCCGCCGTCGCCGCCGGCCACGCACGTCCATCTGATCCTCGGGCCGATCGCCTCGCACGCCCCAACCCTGTCACACCCGCACGAGTCCCGCCCGCGGCAGTTCCTCCCGAACTTAAGTGGCTCTGCGTGACGGGGTCCACTCGACGCTCATCGAGGCGCCCAGTGGCACGGACGACCACAGCGCGGTCAACTCGTTCGCACGGGCCCGAATGCGAGGCAGGGCACGCACCAACTCGTCGCGGTCGCGGGCACTCATCGAGCGCAGCCTGCTGGCCACTGCGATCGAGAACTGCGTGGCGCGCGCCTGCAGCTCGGGCTCGGGGCGGTGCGCCATCCAGTCGTGCCAGATCACCAACGTCGCACACTCGGATCGGACCATGTCGTGGGCGCCCTTCTCCTGCAGGGCTCGCCCGCGGGTCGCGACGTCGCGCCGGTGCCGCGCGGCGGTACGTGCGGACCCGCTGTCCGCGACCGGGTGGAAGGTCGACGCGGTGCCACCCTGCTCCACCTGGCCGAACACCCCGAACCGCAGCCCGAGCTGCTCCTCGGCGATGAAGTGCTGCATGTCGTGCGGGAAGCACTCGTCGAAGCCCGGCGAGGGATCCATCCGCATCGGCGGCGCGCCGGCGCAGTGCACCTCCACGGCATAGCGCCGCTGCCCGGTCCGCAGGAACAACACCTCCACACCGCCACCTTTGCACCGGACGGGCCCCGTCACGCAGAACTTAAGTTCGCGCGGAAGGGCCCGTCACGCAGAACTTCAGTTCGGGCGGAGGGGCTATCGGAAGTTGGGGATGACCTCTTTGGCGAAGAGCTCCATCGACTGGGTGTCGGGGTAGTCGCTGCACCACGGAATGAAGCCCGTGCAGCCCAGATCGATGTAGCGCTGCACCTTCTCGCACACCTGCTCGGGCGTGCCGACCAGGTTCCCCTCGCTCCAGCTCTCGAGCGCCTCGCCCCAGAAGCTGCGGCTGCCCTCGGCGGCCAGCTCGGCCTCGGTGCTGCGGATGAACACCTCGGGCGACCACGTCTTGCGGATGGTGGCCTCGTCGCGACCCACCGCCGCGCAGTGACCCTTCAGGATCTCGCGCTTGCGCGCCCACTCGTCGGGCTTGCCACCGAAGTTGCTGCAGTCGGCGTAACGGGCGACCACGCGCAACGTCAGCTGCTCGCCACCACCGCCGATCCAGATGGGCGGGTGGGGCGACTGCAACGGCTTCGGGTCACACTGCGCGCCCTGCAGTTGGTAGTACTTGCCGTCGAACGACGTGTCCGGCTCGGTCCACATGCTCTTCACGATCTGCACGCTCTCGCGCAGCATGCCGATGCGGTCCTTCGGCGGCGGGAACTCGAACCCGTAGCCCTTGTACTCGTGCTCGTACCAGCCGGCGCCGATGCCCCAGTCCAGCCGGCCGCCGCTGATGACGTCGATGGTGCTGGTGATCTTCGCCAGGACCGACGGCTCGCGGTAGCTGTTGCAGCCCACCATCTGGCCGAGGCGCACCCGCGAGGTGCGCTGGCTGATGGCGGCCATGGTGGTCCACGCCTCGAACACCGCCTCGTGCGCGGCACGGGGCACGTTGTGGAAGTGGTCGTACACCCAGATCGAGTCGTAGCCCAGTTCTTCGGCCAGCACGGCGATGTCGACCGCCTTCTGCCACTTCGCCTCGGCACCGTCGATGGTGACCAGTTCCATCTTCCACCCCTGCGGCATGAACACGCCGAAGATGTTCTTGGACACGTCGCGCGTGTCGGTGGCCGGGCCCAGTGGGTGTGCGGAAGTGGCGCTCATGAGCGGACTGTATCCGCGCCTGTTCCGATGACGAGCAGGCGCGGGGCGCTGGTCTAGGTTGCCGGACCATGTCGGCCCAGTTCTCTGTTGCGGAAGTCCACGAGGCCATCGCGGCCACACGCCCCGACGAGGTGTGCCTGGTGTTCCGCGACCAGCGGCTGACCTGGGCGCAGGTCACCGAACGCACCCGCCGCCTGGCCAACCACCTGGTGGGCGCCGGCCTGGGCTGCCACACCGAACGCGAGCACCTGCAGGGCCACGAGAGCGGGCAGGACCACCTGGCCATCTACCTGCACAACGGCAATGAGTACCTGGAAGCCATGCTCGGCGGGTTCAAGGCCCGCGTCGCCCCGTTCAACGTCAACTACCGCTACGTGGCCGAAGAGCTGCGCTACCTGCTGCTCGACTCGAATGCGTCGGCCGTGGTGGTGCACAGCCAGTTCGCACCCACCCTGGCCGAGGTACTGCCCGACCTGCCGAACCTGAAGGTCATCCTGCAGGTGCCCGACGAGAGCGGCAACGACCTGCTGCCCGGGGCCGTCTGGTACGAGGACGCGCTGGCCGCGGCATCGGCCGACAAGCCGGCCGTGCAGTGGAGCCCCGACGACCTGTACATCCTCTACACCGGCGGCACCACCGGCATGCCCAAGGGCGTGCTGTGGCGCAACGGCGATGCCAACATCGAGTGCTTCGGTGGCAGCCGCGCCGAGACGCTCGAGGGTGTGATCGCCGAGGCCACCGGCGGCCTGAAGGCGCTGCTCGCTCCCCCGTTCATGCACGGCGCCGGCCACTGGATGAGCTTCCGCACGTGGAACACGGGCGGCACCGTGTTCGTGCAGAGCGTGCCCGAGCGCCTGGACCCCGACGACGTGTGGGGCCTGATCGAGCGCGAGCAGCTCAACTTCCTGCTCATCGTCGGCGACGCCTTCGGCCGGCCACTGCTCGACCGCCTGGCCAAGGGCGGCCACGACCTGTCGTCGCTCACCGTGCTGCTGTCGGGCGGGGCACCGCTGAGTGCCAACCTGAAGGAAGAGTTCCTGCAGCACCTGCCCACGCTGATGATCGTCGACGGGCTCGGCTCGTCCGAGGCCGGCGGCCAGTTGTCGCACGTGTCGGCCGGCAGCGGCGCCACCACCGGCACGTTCCCCATCAGCCCCGGCAACCACGTGCTCAGCGACGACCTCACCCGCGAGCTGGACGCCGGCGACCCCGAGATCGGTTGGCTGGCCAAGAGCGGCAACCTGGCGCTCGGCTACCTGGGCGACGCGGCGAAGACGGCGCGCACCTACCCGGTGGTGGCCGGCACGCGCTATGCGGTGCCGGGAGACCGTGCCCGCCTGCGCGCCGACGGCATCATCGAGCTGCACGGCCGCGACTCGGTCACCATCAACTCCGGCGGCGAGAAGATATTCGCCGAAGAGGTCGAGGCTGCGGTGAAGGCGCACCCCGGTGTGTACGACTGCGTGGTCGCCGGCCGGCCCAGCGAACGCTGGGGCAACGAGGTGGTCGCCATCGTGCGCATCCGCGAGGGCCACACCGTCACCGAGGACGACCTGCGCGCCGAGGCCGAGCGCCACATCGCCCGCTACAAGTTGCCCAAGGCGTTCGTGTTCGTCGACCAGATCGTCCGGTCCCCCGCCGGCAAGGCCGACTACCGCTGGGCCAAGCAACAAGCCGCCGACGCCTGACCGCCCGAGGTTTTCCGGCAGCCCCGGCGCCACCCGAGGTAATCCCGCGCACCGGGTCCGCAGCGTTACCTCGGGTCGAGGCTTCCCGGGCGACAACGGGTCTGGCCTGCCGGAAAACCTCGGGCCCTCAACGCCCGGGGGTCACCAGGTGGGGTCGATGGGGGTGATGGTGCCGAAGTGGGACTCCAGGATCTCGGCGCCGCGCAGGGCGGTGAGGTCGGCGAAGCGGCGGGCCACCACCTGGGCGCCCACGGGCGTTCCGTCGGCCATGCCCACGGGCACCACCGCGGCGGGGATGCCCAGGATGTTGCCCGGCAGGATGGGCCGGATGAGCTCGAGCACGGCCTGCGCGTTCTCGACCGACTCGACGTCCCAGCCCAGCTCGAACGGCGGCTGCGCCCACGTGGGCATGAGCAGCACGTCGTGCTCGGTCAGGAAGCCGTGCCACTCGCGGGCCACGCGGTTGCGGTCGGCGAACGCGTGCATGAGCGTCGGCGCGTCCACCTGGTCGAACACCTCGTCGGCGAACCCGAGGAACTTCTGACCCGCCTCACCCATCACCATCTGCAGCAGCGGCAGGTTGGCGCGGATCTCGCTGAGCAGGATGACGGACCACAGCTCGAGCGATCGCTCGAACGACGGCGGGGTGGACTCGACCACCTCGTGACCGGCTGCGGCGAACGCCTGCCCGGCGGCCTGGATGGCGGCCGCGACCTCGGGGTGGGTGCTGCCCCCGGGCGGGTCGGCGAGCAACGCCACCCGCAGCGGACGACCCTCGGTGCGGTCGACCAGCGTGACCGGCAGCGAGTGATGGTCGCGGTCGTGCGCACCGGCGATGGCGAGCAACCCCGCCCGCACGTCGGCCACGTGGCGGGCCATCGACCCGTCGGTGAGCATGATCTGCCCGGCGATGCCCAGGTCCTCGGGCGGGATGACCGTCGCCGACGGCACCACACCGGTGGTGGGCTTGATGGACGCAATGCCGCAGCACGTGGCCGGGTTGCGCAGTGAGCCGCCGATGTCGTTGCCGAAGCCGAGCGGGCTCATGCCCGAGGCCAGCGCCGCGCCCTCGCCACCACTGGACCCGCCGGTGGTTCGGGTGGGGTGCCACGGGTTGTGCGTGTTGCCGTGCAGCGAGCTCTCGGTGGTGACGCGCAGGCCCAGGTCGGGCAGGTTCGTGCGACCGATCGGGATGCCACCGGCCTGACGGACGCGCTCGACGAGTGGCGCGTCGACCGGCGACACGGCCTCGGCCAGCATCACGACGGCCTGCGTGGTGGGCGTGCCCGCGAGGTCGATGTTCTCCTTCACGGTGACGGGCACGCCGTGCAGCGGGCCGAGCGCGGCGCCGGTGGCGACCGCGCGGTCGGCCGACGCCGCGGCATCGAGCGCCGAGTCGTCCAGACGGCGGACCACCGCGTTCAGCTTCGGGTTCACCGCGTCGATGCGGTCCAGGTGAGCCTGCACCACCTCGACGCTGCTGACCTCCTTGCGGGCGATCATCCCGGCCAGCTCGAGTGCACCCTTGCGCCACAGTTCGTTGCTCATGGCGCACGATGCTGCCACAGCGGCCGCGTCACCCGTGGAGGCGGAGGTACTCGATGACCTCGATGGCGTCGTCGGTGGCCTGGGCCAGCGTGGCCCGCACCGGCCCGGCCCACACGCCGGGCTCGCCGCGCAAGGTGTGCGACTGCGCCTGGAACCCGCCTTCGAGCAACGGCTTCACCTGCAGCCACCACCGGCCCACGGTGGCCCGGCGCACCGTGCGCAAGCTCTCCTCCGGCGGTTCGTCACCGAGCCGCAGGTTCGGCAGCTGACTCATCGACCGCACAGTACCCCCGACCTCCACCGATCACCGGGGCCGGCATGCCACTAGCCTTCACCCGATGGCCGAACGCAGTTGGGACACCGAACAGCTCCCCGAGGGCGAAGAGAAGGTGCAGGCCGTCCGGCAGATGTTCGACACCATCGCGCCGCGCTACGACCTGGTGAACCGGGTCATGACGTTCCGGCTCGACGTCCGCTGGCGCAAGAAGGCCGTGCGCCTGCTGGCCCTGCCCGCCGGCAGCACCGTCATCGACCTGGCTGCCGGCACGGGCGACCTGTGCATCGACCTGCAGAAGGCCGGCGCGCTGCCCATCTCGTTCGACCTCAGCTACGGCATGCTCGCCAACGACCGCAGCGGCAGCCCCCGCGTGCAGGCCGACATCCTCCGCCTGCCGCTGCCCGATGGTTCGGTCGACGGCGCCACGTGCGGGTTCGCCCTGCGCAACCTGCTCGAACTGCCTGCGTTCTTCGCCGAGCTGGCCCGAGTGGTGCGCCCCGGCGGACGCATCGCCCTGCTCGACGTGGGCATCCCCCACAACAAGGTGGTCCGCTGGGGCAACAACATCTACTTCGGCAAGGTGGTGCCGAAGATCGGCGGCATGCTCAGCGACGGCCCGGCCTACCGGTACCTGCCCAAGAGCGTCGCCTACCTGCCGCCCCGCGAGCAGATGGTGCAGATGCTGCGCGACGCGGGCTTCGCCGACGCCGAGCACCACCAGCTCAGCGGTGGGCTGACGCAGCTGATGGTCGGCACCCGCCTCTGACCATGCGCGCCCATACACGTCCGCTGCTCGACGACCTGGACCTGAACGACGTCGCCCGCGGCGACGGCCACCTGTTCGTCCGCGACGGTGTGGGCATCGCCGGGCGCGGCGTGGCCGCACGCGTGCCGCTGCACCAGGTGGCCGAGGTGCTGGCCGGCATCGACCACACCGACGAGGTGGGTGGGGTGCACCCGCTGGCCATGGGCGTCGTCGCGTTCGAGCCGGGCCTGCCGTGCGAACTGGTCATCCCCGCGGTCACCGTCGGCAAGGCGGCCGACGGCCGCCGCTGGGTGACCGTCATCGACGACGCGCCGGCCGACCTGGCGGGCGGCCCCCGCCCCACCCCACGCGCCCAGGAGTTCACGGTGCGGCCGCTCACCCCGGTGGACCGCTACCTGACCGCCGTCACCGCCGCACGCGACGCCGTGCGCGACGGCCGGCTGACCAAGGCCGTCATCGCCCGCGAAGTGCAGGTGACCAGCCCCGAGCCCATCGACGTGCACGCCGTGCTGCTGCGCCTGAAGGCCATGTTCGGCCGCAGCCACCGCTACTCCATCGACGGGTTCATCGGCGCCTCGCCCGAGCTGCTCGTGGCCGTGCACGGCAACCAGGTGCGCTCGCACCCGCTGGCCGGCACCACGCCCCGCACCGGCGACCCCGACACCGACCAGCGCGCCGCAGCCGAGCTGCTGGCCAGCGAGAAGAACCAGATCGAGCACCGCGTGGTCATCGACATGATCCACGACACGCTGCTCCCCTGGTGCAGCTACCTGGACTGGGAGCCCGAGCCCAGCATCGTCACCGTCGCCAACGTGCAGCACCTGGGCACGGCAATGGAGGGCCACCTGAGCGACCCCCGCCCCAACGTGCTCGACCTGGTGACGGCCCTGTCGCCCACACCGGCCCTGGGCGGCTTCCCGCGGGCCGACGCGCTCGAGCTGATCGCCCGCACCGAGGGGTTCACCCGCGGCCGCTACGGCGGCGCCGTCGGCTGGGTCGACGCCACCGGCGATGGCACGTGGGCCGTGGCCATCCGCTGCGCGGAGCTGAGCGACGACCGCCGCACCGCCCGCCTGGTGGCCGGCGGTGGCATCGTGGCCGACAGCGAGCCCCTGGCCGAATTGGCCGAGACGCAGGCCAAGTTGCAGGCCATGCTCAGCGCGATCGTTCGTCCGTAGGGTCGTCCCTGACGCGTTGATCGAAAAATGACCCCCCGGGCTGGCGCCCGCGGTGCCCAGGGGTGCATTCTTTCCGGATGACGAAAGGCGACCGGTCCAGCCACCTGACTGCCGGTCATCTGAGCGTCCGCTTCGAGGCCCTCATGGCCAACGAGTTCGGACCCGCCGAGGTGCGTCGAATGGTGGCCTCGTCGGCCCTGTCGCGACCCCGCCCGAACGACCCCGCAACCCCCGTGGCCTGGGCCGCAGCGGCCGCCAGCCGCGTCGCCGCCGGTGCTACGCCGGGCGCCGTGGTGGCCTCGCTGGGCGACCTGGGCGTGTTCTGCGCCGCGCTCGGCTCGGTCGCGCTGCTCAGCGTGGTGCCGTCCGAAGTGCGGGCCAAGGCCCGCCTCACCCTGCCCGACAGCACCCCCGCCGGCTGGCTGCGCGCCGATCTGGTGGCCGTCGACCCCGCCGACCTGCCCCAGGTGCGCGAGCGCCTGGAAGCGGCCGACACGGTCGCCCTGCGCACGTGGACCGTCGCCCTGCTGCCCATGGTGGTCGACGTGTTCTCGCGTCAGGCGCCGCGCTGGTGGCGCATCCGCCGCCGCGCGTTCGGCCGGATGGTGCTCGACCGCCTGGCGGTCCCCCAGGTCTGAACCCCGCGCTGCCCGGGCCCCCGGCGCGGGCGTCAGCCCAGCGCGGCAGCGACGGCCGCGTGCACTGCGTCGTGGTCGGCCACGTTGCGGTCGCGGTTGCTCTCCACCCGCACCACCGTGGCCTCACGGTCGTGCACTGCGGCGAGCAGATCATCGATGCGGTCGACGTGCCGCGCGCCCAGGCCGTGGGCGCGTGCGACGGCCACCACGTCGGTGCCGTGTGGCGTGCCGAACAACTGCTCGAACCGTTCGGTGCTCAGCGTGGACCGCTGCGGCAGGAACGAGAAGATGCCGCCACCGTCGTTGTCGACCACCACGATGGTGAGCGGCAACTGGCGTGCGGCCAGCGCGGTGAGCGACGACTGGTCGTGGCAGAACGCCACGTCGCCGAGCAGCAGCACCGTCGGCCGGTCTGTGGCGATGGCCACACCGATGGCCGTGGCGATGACGCCGTCGATGCCGTTCGCACCGCGGTTCGAGTGCACCACCGTGCTGCCGGCCGCGCCGAACCATTCGACGTCGCGCACGGGCATGGACGACGACAGCACCAGTTGCGCATCGATGGTGCTGAGCGCACGGGCCACTGCCGGTTCGGTGCACGTGCCGTCGACCGCAGCGGCGATGGCCGCCTGCGCCGCCTGCTCGGCCGCCGCCCACGCGTCGGCCCACGCGTCGTCACGTTCGCCCGACACCAACGGCAGCAGCGACTCGCACACCGTGCCGGCCTCGCCGTAGATGCGCTCGGTGACGATGCCCAGCGGGTCGATGGTGCGGCCCTGCGCGTGCACCTGCACGTGCACGGCACCGGTGGACTGCAGCCACTGGCCGAGCACCTTCGAGGCCGGCGGCTCGCCCAGGTGCAGCACCACCTGCGGCACGTGTGCCGCGGCGAACGGCGCATGCCGCACCAGCGAGTCGAACGCACACACCGCCTGGGGCAGGTGGCGGGAACCGGCCCGCGGGTCGGCCAGCACCGGCCACCCCAGTGCGTCGGCCAGCGCGGCCACCGCGGCCGGGTCGTCGATGCCACGACCGGCCACCACCACACCGCGAGGGTGGTTCACCATCTCGGCCAACGCTTCCATCGACAGGCGGGTCATGAACCACACGGCGTCGTCGAACGGGTCGACCTGTTCGTCGGTCACCGGCGGCAGTTCGCCGATGTCGCCCACCAGCGGCTCGCGGAACGGCAGGTTCAGGTGCACCGGTCCCCCGTCCAGCCCCGCCGCGGCAAGCCACGTGTCGGTGGCGATGTCGCGCCACGTGTGCGCCAGTTCGGCTTCGGGCACCGAGGCGGCCACGAACATGCGCACCACGTCGCCGTACAACTCGATCTGGTCGATGGTCTGCGGCGCGCCGATGCCCTGCAACTCGGGCGGGCGGTCGGCGGTGAGCAGCAGCATGGGCACACCCGACAGGTCGGCCTCGATGGCCGCGGCGTGGAAGTGCGCCGCTGCCGTACCGCTGGTGCACAGCAGAGCGGCCGGCAGTCCCGAGGCGCGGCCGATGCCCAGCGCCATGAACGCGGCGGTGCGCTCGTCGTGCGCGACGTGCACCTGCAGGTCGTCGCGCGCGGCCAACGCGAGCGCCATGGGCGTGCTGCGCGACCCGGGCGCCACCACTGCATGGCGCATGCCCAGCCGCATCCATTGGTCGACCAAGGTCGCACAGAAGGTCACCTGGACGTCGGCCGTCGTCATGCGGTCACGATACGGGCGTATCCTCGGCCTCGTGTTACCGACCGTGAGCGTGGAGATCTGGTCCGACGTCGTCTGCCCGTGGTGCTACATCGGCAAGCGTCGCTTCGAGAAGGCCGTCGACCAGTTGAAGGACGAGGTGCAGATCGAGGTCGTGTACCGCGCCTACCAACTGGACCCCACGGCGTCGCCAGGCATGGCCACCCCGGTGGTCGAGGCGTACGCGAAGAAGTTCGGCGGCCCCGAGCGCGCCGAGCAGATCATCGGCCACGTCACCGCGGTCGCCGCCGAGGAAGGCCTCGACTTCCACATGGAGCGAGCGCTGCGCGCCAACACCTTGCTGGCCCACCGTCTGCTCTGGTTGGCCGAGGCCACCGGGCACCAGGAGGCGTTGAAGGAACGGCTGCTGCAGGCCTACTTCGTCGACGGGTCGAACGTGGGCGACCCCGACCTGCTGGCCGACTGCGCCGCCGAGGTGGGCATGCCGCGCGACAACGTGCGCGCCTTCCTCGACAGCGACGACGGTGTGGCCGAGGTGCGCGAGCAGCTCCAGTACGCCGCACAGGCCGAGATCACTGCGGTGCCCACCTTCGTGCTCGACGGCAAGTGGGCCGTCCCCGGCGCACAGGACCCCGACACGTTCGTCCAGGTCATCCGCCGGCTGCTCGCCAAGCGAGAGGGCTGAGCCGTGGTCGAGTGGCGCCCGCTCGCGGGACGACTGGCCGCGGAGGTGGCGGGGCCCGACGAGGGCAACCGATTGGTGTTCCTGCACGGCTTCACCCAGACCGCGAACTCGTGGAAGCCGGTCGCCGAGCACTTCGTGGCGCTCGGCCACGAGTGCATGGTCATCGACCTGCCCGGCCACGCCGGTTCGTCGCACGTGCGCGCCGACCTGCGCCGCGCCGCCGACATGATCGCGGCCATCGGCGGCAAGGCCACCTACGTCGGCTACAGCCTGGGTGGTCGCGCCGCGCTGCACGTGGCGCTGCTGTACCCGCACGTCACCCAACGCCTCGCCGTCATCGGAGCCAACCCGGGCATCGACAGCGACGACGAACGCGCCCGCCGGCGCGAGAGCGACGACGAGTTGATCGCCCGCATGGAGGAGATCGGCCTCGAGGCGTTCCTCGCCGAGTGGGCCGCGCTGCCGCTGTTCGGCGGCAGGGCCATCGGCCCGCTCGAGATGCAGGACCGCCTGCGCAACACCGTCGAAGGTCTGGCCAGCAGCCTGCGCCTGGCCGGCACCGGCGCGCAGGGCTCGCTGTGGCCGCGGCTGCGCGAGTTCAACATGCCCGTGGTGGCCATGGCCGGCGAGCGAGATCAGAAGTTCACCGCCATCGCCCGGCAGATCGCCGACACCGTGCCGCGTGGCGTGTTCGCCCCCATTCCGGGCGCCGCGCACGCCGCGCACCTCGAGCACCCGCAGGCCGTGGTGGCGGCCGTGCAAGCCCTGCTCGACCGCCCCGCCCCCATCAACTTCTGAGCGTCACGCAGAACTCGAGTTCGGGAGAA
>CBHWEI010000109.1:0-11788 GCA_966112835.1 uncultured Acidimicrobiaceae bacterium | reverse complement strand
TCCCCCGCCGCCGCCGGCCCCGGCGATGCCGGCCATGCCGGCCATGCCGACCACGCCGGCCATGCCCGAGGTGCCGGTCATTCCGGCCATGCCGCCCATCCCGGCCCTGAAGCCCGTGGTCCCGCCGCTGCCACCGATGGCAGAACCGTGGTCCACCGCCGCGACCCCACCGTCGGGCACCGCCCGGCCGGCGCGGGTGGCCCAGTCGGGCACGGCGCGACAGGACACACCGCCCGCGCAGCGCCGCACCGCGCCGCCACCGCGCCGACGCGGTCCCGGCGCGATGGTCGTCGTCGCTCCGCTGGTGCTGTTGCTGATCGGCGGCGCCGTGGGTTGGTTCACCCGCGGCACCGAGGGCGGCAGCGGGTCCACCGGCACGGTGGTGGGTCAGCCCCTGCCGGCCGACCTGGAGAAGGCCGCACCCACCCGCTCGCTCGTACCGCCCGCGAACTCGATGCTCATCGACCGCGCCGCACTGCTCGGCTACCCCGACGACACGACGGTGGAGGTGCCCAAGGGCGCGGTGCTGCCCCTGGCCCGCGATGCCGCCGGGGCCCTGGTGCCGGTCGACGCCACGTCAATGCAGCCTGCGGCCGCCACTCCCCCTGCCGTGCTCCCGCCCGTCGAGCCCCTCCCGCTGGCGGCGGCCACACCGCCCGCCGCGCCCCCGAGCACGGTGGCGGCTGCCGACTCGACCACCACGCTGGCACCGACGGGTGGCGACTCGTTCGCCGACCCGTGCACCACCGCCGTCGAAGCGCCGTGCCCGGGAGGCGTGGCGCGCGTGCTCGACGAGCAGGGTGGCAGCGCACGCGAGCTCGCGCCGCTGCAGCTGTCGGTGCCGTTCGCCGCCACGGGTGCGTACGCGCAGATGTGCAACGACATCGAGGGCAGCACCGTGCCCGACCCGTTCCTGGTCGCCGCAGTCCGCCCGACCATCGCGGTGGTGGTGAACCAGCCGTCGAGCGTCGCGCTGAGCGGCACGTGGTCCGACGGCACACCGCTCGACAAGATCACGATGACCACCTCGGCCGCGTTCGACCAGCAGTGGCAGCAGGCGTGGGACACCGACGGCGTGCAGCACTCGCTGCTGGCGTGCCTGACCCTGCCGCTCGACGACGTGCGCGCCCACGCGACCGGCGGCCGCGCCGACCTGGCCGCGAGCCTGCTGGGCATCAGCGCCACCGGTCGCGCCGAGTCGGGCAGCCTGCTGACGGTGACCATGCCGCTCGACGGCGAGGACCCGCCGTTCGTCGACCAGGTGACCTTCGGTTCGCTGGGCGAACAGCGCCGCGCCGATGGCTCGCTGGTGCCGACGGTGCACGTGCACTACGCGGTGGTGAGCGACCAGCTGGTGCCGACGACGAGCACCCTCGACCCCCGCACCGCGAAGGTGTACGGACGCCACGAACTGGTGGAGAACGCGGACTGCGCCGGCTGGGCCAACAACCAACAGGGGCTGGCGCGCACCGCGGCCGGGCACTTCACCCTGGCGCAGGAGCAACGCACGGTGGGCGGCCGCAGCCGGCCGGTGCTGGTGGTGGACGGCGACGTGGAGCTCGACCCGGCCCTGCCGGGCGGGTGGAGCGGGTACGCGTGCGTGCAGTTGTTCGTCGCCGACGACGCCGGCCATCGGGTCACGCTCGCCCTGCGCGGCGCCCAGGTGCGCAGCCCGCTGACCGCCGCGTACGACGTGGGCGTGGTGATCGACGACCCGGTGTTCCCCGAGGGCTGGACGGTGGAGGCGCAGTGGACCACCACCGAGGGCGTGCTGTGGTGCGGCCCGGCCACCCTCGACCCCACGAACCCCGGCGCGTCGTGCACCACCTACGCACGCACCATGCCCGCCGGCATGGTGCTGTCGCTGCGGGCCGTCGACGAGACGGGCGCGAAGCGTCCGGCGTTCTTCGTGACGATCGTGCCGAACACGGCCTACTGCACGCCAGACGATCCACTCGCCGCGCTCAGCAACGGGTGCGACACGGGCTTCACCGAGCGGCTGAAGGTGCCCGCCGATGCCACCGGCGTGGACACGGTGGCGGTGTCGCTGCAGGTTCGCCGCACCGCCGCGGCGGGTGTGGCCGCGACCAACCCCGCCCACGCCTGGCAGATCGCCCCCACCCAGTCGTTCGCGGGCTGACCGCGCCGCCGGGAATCAGGCGTTGGCGAGCGTGACGACCACTTGGTCGGCGAAGGCGAGCAGCGCGGTGCGGTCGACCTCGACCGCACCCATGCCCTGCTTCGGCCGAACGAGCAGCAACCGCTGATCGCCGGCCAGACGCACTGCCGCGCCGGACTCGGGCAACACCACGGTGCCGGCATCGGCCGAGCCCGAGCTGCGCGCCACGAGGGGCATCGACGCGGGCACCTCGGGCACCAGCCGCGCGTCGAGCAGACCCAGCTGCGGGTTGGCGCCGTCGAGCGCGGTGTGCCACGCGGTGAGCGCCGGTACACCCTCTGCCAGCAGCTCGCGCAACCGCTCGGTGGCCCGATCGCCCTCGGCGTCGTGACGGGCGAACGCGGTGCGGCGCACCCGCCACGCGGTCGCAGCACTGACGACGCCACCCAGCGCGATGAGCAACACCACGGTGAGGATCTCGGCGCCTTCGGTCATGCGCAGCGAGTGCACCGGCACGGTGTGGAAGAAGTTCAGCGCCAGCCCGGCCACCACCGACGTGACGATGCCCGCCTGCCAGCTGAGCAGCGCGGCGCCGACGCACAGAGCGGCCAGCAGCAGCGCGACGTTGGCGATGGCCATGTCGCCCTTCGACGACTCGGTGGCCCAGGCCACCAGCGCGACGGCGACGGGGCCGATGACGACGGCCGCGCGGGCCACCTGACTGGGCTGGTGGTCGTTCATGGTGCTTGTTCTACACCTGCGTGCCGACAGAATGAAGCCGTGCTGCCACGTCTGATCGCCACCGACCTCGACGGGACGCTGCTGCACCCCTCGGGCGTCCTCACGCCGCGCACGGCCGCAGCCCTGCAGGCGGTCGCCGCTCGCGGCGTCACGGTGGTGTTCGCCACGGGTCGTCCGCCGTTCATCGCCGCCAACGAGGTGCAGGCCGCGGGCAGTGGCGTGCACTACGGCGTCATGGCCAACGGCACGATCATCTGCTCGCTGCCGAGCGGCGACGTGTTGCGGTCGGTGTCGTTCGGCGCCGAACTGGCACGCGATGCCATCCGGCGTATGCGCGCCCACGATCCCGCGTTCGGCTTCGCGCTGGCCACCGATCGTGGCTTCGGCGCCGAGCCCGGCTTCCACGAGCGCATGCCGGTGCAATCGGGTGGCGGCACGGTTCCCGACGCGCTCGCCGGCCAGGAGGACGCGGTGGAGGCCATCAAGCTGCTGGCCTTCCACCCCGAGCTCACCGCACACGACCTGATGGTGCAGCTGCCGTCGCTGCTGGGCGACGAGCTGATGGTGAACCACATGGGCGCCGACGCCGTCGAGATCGCACCCGCAGGTGCCGACAAGGGTGTCGGCCTGCGTTGGCTCTGCGAGCATCTGGATGTGCCCGCGGCCGAGGTGCTGGTGTTCGGTGACGAGGTGAACGACCTGCCCATGTTCCGCTGGGCGGGCCGCCGGGTGGCGGTGGAGAACGCCCATCCCGACGTGCTGGCGATGGCCGACGAGGTGACCGGTTCGAACCTGGACGACGGCGTCGCCCAGTACCTGGAACGCCTGCTCGCCGACGGCTGAAGAACGCCCCAGAACTTCGCAACGGCAGGGAACCGTCGCGCACCCTCTCCGTACACTTGGTGGGATGGCTGCTCGCTCCGAACCCCCCGCGCTGCAGCTCAGCTGGCTGGATGGCGAGGCCGTGGCGTGGCAGCCGGGACGGGGCGTGTACGGCGGCAACCTGCACGGTGAAGTGGCGCGGGTGTCGCGGCAGTCGAAGACGAACTTCGTCGGTTCCACCAGGGTGGTGCCGTTCGCGCTGCCCGACGGGCGCCTGAACGTGATGGTGCAACGCCTCGACTCCAGCACGCTCGCCTCGCTGGGGCAGCTCGACGCCCTCCGCGACGGGGTCAGTCCGTCGGTGGCCTGGTTCGGCGCGGTGCACTCGTACGCCGAGGACCTCGTCAGCCGTGGCCGCGTGCTGCCGGTGCTCACGCATGTCACCGGTCGGTGGTGGCATGCCGAGTGGCAGCCGCTGGCCCTCGACGTGGCCGCGGTCGCCGACGGACTGCTGGCCGCCATGCCGCCCGCGGTGGCCGCCGCTGCACCGGTCGAGCCGCTGGTGGTGCTGCGTTCCATGATCGACCGCCTCGCCCGCCTCACCCTGGTCGGCCGGGGCTGGACCGCAGTGCTCGACGAGACCCGCTCGGTCAACGCCCGCGCGGCGCGTCTGGCGTCGCGGGCCCTCATCGCCCAGCACGGCCAGTTCGAGGTGCCCGACGAGCTGATGGAGCCGGTCGCCCGCATCGCCCAGGAGTTCGCGGCCATGTCGCGTCGCGCCGACGGCGAGCCCATCCTGCGCGCCCGGTTGCGCCTGGGCCTGCCCGAGGCACCGGCCGACCCGTTCGACACGTTCGCGCTCGACGACCAGGATGCCGAGCCCGCCCCGAACCGCGAGGGCGGCGACTGGCCGCTCACCCTCGAGATGGTCGACGCCGACGATCGCAGCCGGTGGTGCACCGCCGACGACGTCGCCCTGCACTCCCCCGCGGCCCGCTCGCTGGCCAAGGAGCCGCGCTTCGAGGGGCTGTTGAAGTTGCGGCTCACCGAGTCCATCGATGCCATCGTCACCGCTGTGCCCGAGCTGGCCGAGTGGCTGCGCGAGCGCACCCTCACCGTGTCGGTCGACGAAGCGGCCGCCGCACTCGAGGGCATCGACGCGCTCGCCGCGGTGGGCATCGAGCTGGTCGCGCCCGAGCGGCTGGTGAAGCGACGCACCAGCACCCGCCTCACCGCCACGCCGAAGGACAACGACAGTTCGGGCCGCTTCGGCGCCACCGCGCTGGTCGAGTGGCAGGTGGTGGTCGACGAGACGCCGGTGTCCGACGAGGTGTTGCGCCGCGCCGCCGAGGACGGGGCCAGCCTCATCGAGGTGGGCGGCCGATGGGTGCAGCTCGACCGCGCCGAGGCGCGGCGGGCGTTGGCGAACCTGAACGAGCACCGCGCCGAGAACAGCGAGATGAGCGCGCTCCAACTGCTGGCCCTCGCGGCCGAGTTGGAGCGCGAGCTGGAACAGGCCGGGCTGGTCGCCGACGACGGCGCCACCCTGTCAGATGCCGTGCAGGCCACCGGCTGGGTGAAGGACCTGCTGGCCGGGCTGCCCGAGGCCGAGATCCACGACGGCGTGGTGCCCGAGGGGTTCACCGCCACGCTGCGGCCGTACCAGCTCCGCGGCCTGGGTTGGCTGCAGTTCCTGCACGGCCTGGGGTTGGGCGGCTGCCTGGCCGACGACATGGGCCTGGGCAAGACGCCCACCACCCTGGCCCACCTGGCCGGCCTTCCCGGGCCGCACCTGGTGGTGTGCCCGCTGTCGGTGGTGCGCAACTGGGAGTCCGAGACCGCGAAGTTCGCGCCGTTCCTGCGGGTGATGGTGCACCACGGCACCGGCCGCGCGTCCGACACCGCGTTCCTGCACCGTGTGGCCGAGCACGACATCGTGGTCACCACCTATCAGGTGGCGGCGAAAGACCTGGGCCTGCTGCAGCAGGTGCGGTGGACCACGGCCGTGATGGACGAGGCCCAGGCCGTGAAGAACCCGAACACGCACACGGCCCGCGCCATGCGTGCACTCGATGCCGGCCAGCGCATCGCGCTCACCGGCACGCCGGTCGAGAACCGGTTGAGCGAGCTGTGGTCCATCTTCCACATCGTCACCCCCGGTCTGTTGGGCAGCTACGCGTCGTTCCGCGAGCGCTTCGTGATGCCCATCGAGAAGGGACGCGACGCCGCGGCCACCGCCGCGTTGCGCACCCTCACGGGACCCTTCCTGCTGCGCCGCACCAAGGCCGACAAGTCGCTGGTGCCCGACCTGCCCGACAAGGTCGAGCAGATCGCATGGGCACCGCTCACCCGCGAGCAGGCGCACATGTACCAGGCGGTGGTCGAGCAACTGTTGAAGGACGCGCAGGAGGCCGAGGGCATGCGTCGCCGCGGCCTGGTGCTGGCCGCGCTCACCCGGTTGAAGCAGATCTGCAACCACCCTGCGCACGCGTTGGGCGACGGCTCGAAGCTGGGCGGGCGCTCCGGCAAGCTGCACCGCTTCGACGAGTTGGTCACCGACCTGCTCGACGCGGGAGAGCAGGCGCTGGTGTTCACCCAGTTCCGCGAGATGGGCCTGTTGCTGCAGCAGCACGTGCACGAGAAGTTCGGGCAGCAGGTGGCGTTCCTGCACGGCGGTGTGCCCCGCGCCGGGCGCGACCGCATGGTGGCGCAGTTCCAGGCCGGCGAGGCGCAGTCGCCATTGCTGCTCGTATCGCTGAAGGCCGGTGGCACCGGCCTGAACCTCACCGCGGCCTCACAGGTGGTGCACTACGACCGCTGGTGGAACCCGGCGGTGGAGGACCAGGCCACCGACCGCGCCTGGCGCATCGGTCAGGAGCGCACGGTGTTCGTGCACAAGCTGGTCAGCGAGGGCACGGTGGAAGAACGCATCGACGCGCTCATCAACGACAAGCGCAAGCTGGCCGACGCCGTGGTGGGCACCACCGGCGAAGCGTGGCTCAGCGAGCTGAGCACCGACGACCTGCGCGACCTGGTGCACCTGGACCTGTCGAAGGCGCGTGGGCAATGAGCGTCGTCATCATCCCCGGTCAGTTCCACGCCGCGCCCCACCCGGCCGGCAAGTTGGCCAGCACGTTGCTGTCGGTCACGGTCGCCGGCATGGCCGACCCGGGCAGGTTCCGCCGCGGCAAGGCGTACCTCACCGACCACGCCGTGCACCGCTTGGAGCTGTCGCCCGGCCAGTTGCTGGCCACCGTCGCCGGCAGTCGCGAGCAGACGTATCAGGTGTTCGTCGGGGTGTCGGTCATGCCGCCCATCACCATCGAGTCGCCGGCCGCGCTGCGCACCCAGGTCACCCGCCTCACGCCCGACGCTCGCGACCTGATGCTCAGCTGCTCCTGCCCCGACGACGACGAGCCGTGCAAGCACCAGGTGGCGGCGTTGTTGGCGTTCGCAGCCGAGCTGGTCACCCGTCCCGAGCTGCTGGTCGAGTGGCGCTGCTCGCCCACGGGTGAGGCACCGCGCCGGGCCACGGTGGGTGCCCGGGCACGGACCAGCCCCAGCGAGCGGCACCTGCGGCTCGCGCCACCGCTGGCCGAACGCGCCGAGCAGGCCAACCAGTGGGAGTCGCCCGACTGGGTGGCGTTCCTGGGGAAGATGCCGCCGACCCCACCGGAGGTGTCGCCCGAGCCGGCGGCCATCGGTCGGGCGTCGTTGGGCCTCATCGACCTCGCGGCCATCGTGCGCAGCGCGCTCGACGAACTGCGTGCCGATCGCTGACGCGGCGCAACGCCCGCGTCAGGCCGGGGTCAGGGCAGCATGCCGTAGACGTGCGTGGGGTGAAGGCGCACGACCAGCCGTTGGTCGGCCACCATGGCGGCGCGGAACTCGTCCCAGTTCGGGTGTTCGCCCGCAGCGCGGCGATACAGCGTGATGAGCTCTTCGACGGTGTCGTCGTGCGGGTCCCGCGCCACCGGCGACAGGTCGGCGTCGCCTTCGAACACGGCGTAGGCCCAGAAGTCGGGGCGGGCGACGTGCAGCGAGATGCGCGGGTCGCGCACCATGTTGCGGTACTTCGCCCGGCCGGTGGTGATGGACACGCGGAAGACGTCGTCGGTGTCGAGGTGGTAGGTGATGTTCGACAGCTGCGGACGCCCGTCGCGCTTCTGTGTGGTGAGCACGCCGTTCTGCAGATCGAGCGCGAACTCGAGGGCCTTCGCGAAATCCATGCGGGGGAAACTAGACGACAGCGCGAGGCGGGCTAGCTGCTGCCCAGGCGCTTGCCACCGAACACGGTGACCTCCTGGCGCAACGGCACCAGGTCGCGGCGCGGGGCGCGGCGTTCGGCTTCGGCGATGGCGCCGGCGGCCAGGTGGCGCAGCTCGTCGTTCTCGCGGCGCAGGCGATCGACTTCGGCCTCGAGCGCCATCACCCGGCGGATGCCCTCCAGGTTCATGCCTTCGGCGGCGAGGTCGCTGATGCGGCGCAGCCGCTCGATGTCGATGTCGCTGTAGCGGCGGTTGCCGCCCTGGGTGCGCGCCGGCTGCACCAGCCCGCGGCGCTCGTAGATGCGCAGGGTCTGCGGGTGCATGCCCGCCAACTCCGCAGCGACGGAGATGACGTAGACGGCATGATCGCGTGATCGCATGGGTCAGCCCTCCAAGTCCTTCCTGGGCGACACGGTAGTCGCCGAAGCGAGTGCCTCGATGGCGGCACGTTGTTCCGGGGTGAGTGTGGTGGGAACCTGCACGTCGACGGTGACGATGAGGTCGCCCGTGTGCTTCGCCGTGGCGATGCCCTTGCCCTTCACGCGGTGACGGCTGCCCGAGGCGGTGCCGGGCTTCAGCCGCAGCGTGACGCGGGGCCCGTCCAGCGTGGGGACGTCGATCTCGCCGCCCAGCGCGGCCTCGGCGAAGGTGACCGGCAGGCGCAGGGTGAGGTTGTCGCCGTCGCGCCCGAACAGGGCGTGCGGGATGACATGGCATTCGACGATGAGGTCGCCGTGCGGTCCGCCGTGGCGGCCGGGTGCGCCACGTCCGCGTAGCCGGATGCGCTGGCCGTCGGCGACGCCGGCGGGGATGCGCGCCTGCACGTCGCGCGGGCGGTGTTCGACACCGCTGCCGCGGCACGTGGGGCACGGGTCGGGGATGACCACGCCCGAGCCGCCACAGCCCCGGCACGGGCTGGAGAACGAGAAGAAGCCCTGGTTGTCGTCGATCACGCCGCGGCCACCGCACTGCGAGCAGGTCTTCGGCTGGGTGCCGGGGCGGGCGCCCGAGCCGCTGCAGGTGCTGCACTGCGTGTCGGCGGTGAGGTGCAGCGTGGTGGTGAGGCCCTTGGCGGCCTCGAGGAACGACAGCGTCAGCGTTGCCTCGACGTCGGCACCGCGTTGGGGGCCGACGCCACCGCCGCGGCGGCCGCCGGACCGGCCGAACATCTGCCCGAACAGGTCGCCCAGGCCGTCGCCGGACACGTTGAAGTTGACGGGGCCGCCACCGGGACCGCCGGGGCCGCCGAAGCCGGCTGCCCCGGGACCGAGCCGACGGACTTCGTCGTACTCCTTGCGCTTGGTCTCGTCGCCGAGGACGTCGTACGCCGACGAGACCTCCTTGAACCGCTCTTCGGCGGCGGCGTCGCCAGGATGCGTGTCGGGATGGCTGTCGCGAGCCAGCTTCCGGTACGCCTTCGTGATCTCCTTCGCCGTCGCCGCTTCAGCCACGCCGAGCACCTTGTAATAGTCCTTCTCGAACCACTCCCGCTGAGCAGCCATCCTTCACCTCCCTCGAGTCTCTCCGACGCTCATCATTTCTCTTCTTCTCTTCCCAGGTCGTCAGCACGCCTCCGAAGCCCGCCGACCAGGTTGGTGGGCGTGAGCCCGATCGAATGCCGAGCGGTGAGGGCGAGGAACGAGCCCGTGCGAGGTATCGATCGAGGCGGAAGCCCAGCGACCGGGACTACCCGCGAACTTTCACCATGGCAGCGCGGAGAACCTTGCCCTTCCAGGTGTAACCGCTTCGCAGGACTTCGCTCACCACCGGATCGCCGCCGTCACCAGGCTCGTGCAACACGGCCTCGGCCAGGTTCGGGTCGAACGGCTGGCCGTCCAGGTTCATGCTCTCCAGCCCCAGCTTCTTCAGCTGGCCGAGCAGCAGGTTGAACAGCGGCTCGACCTCCGCGGGGTGCTGCAGGAACGCGGCCTCGCAGGCGTCGAGCACGGGCAGCAGTTCCTCGGCCATCTTGCCGGTGGCGGCCTGGATGTCGATGGACTGCTGGGTGGCGACGCGCTTGCGGTAGTTGTCGAAGTCGGCCTGCAGGCGGAGCGCGATGTCCTTGAAGGAATCGCGCTCGGCCAGCAGGGAGTCGACGTCGTGCTCCACCGCGGCGCCGGCGGCTGCGGCGGCCGCCTCGGCCTCCTCCTGTTCGACGACGGCCCGCAGGCGGGTCATCTCCGAGGTGAAGTCGGGGTCGAGCGGGATGTCCTCCGGGTGGAGGTCGTCGGGGTTGAAGTCGTCGGTCATCGTGCCCGACTCACTGCTCGTCGACGATCTCGGCGTCGATGATGTCGTCGTCGCCGCCGTCGGCACTGCCGTTGCCGGTCTGTCCGCTGGCCGAGGTGCCGGCCGCGTTCTCCTGGGCGGCCTTCTCGTACAGCTGCTGGCTGAACGCCTGGCTGGCGCCCATGAGCTTCTCGTGCGCGGCGCGGATGGCTTCGATGTCGTTGCCGTTGAGCGCCGTCTTCAGCTCGTCGAGCGGGCCCTGGACGGTGGCCTTCTGGGCGTCGTCGACCTTGTCGGCGTTGTCGCGCAGCACCTTCTCCATCTGGTACACGAGCGAGTCGGCGTTGTTGCGCACTTCGGCCTCTTCGCGACGCTTGCGGTCCTCCTCGGCGTGGGCCTCGGCGTCCTTCACCATCTGGTCGATGTCCTTCTTGTCGAGCGTGCTCTGACCGGTGATGGTCATGCTCTGCTCCTTGCTCGTGGCGCGGTCCTTGGCGGACACGTGCACGATGCCGTTGGCGTCGATGTCGAAGGTGACCTCGATCTGCGGCACGCCACGCGGGGCGGGCGGCAGGTCGACGAGCTGGAACTTGCCCAGGGTCTTGTTGTAGGCGGCCATCTCGCGCTCGCCCTGCAGCACGTGGATCTCGACCGACGGCTGCATGTCGTCGGCGGTGGTGAACACCTCGGTGCGCTTGGTGGGGATGGTGGTGTTGCGCTCGATGAGCTTGGTCATCACGCCGCCCTTGGTCTCGATGCCCAGGCTGAGCGGGGTGACGTCGAGGAGCAGGATGTCCTTCACGTCGCCGCGCAGCACGCCGGCCTGCACCGCGGCGCCGACCGCGACGACCTCGTCGGGGTTGACGCTCTTGTTCGGCTCCTTACCGGTGAGGCTCTGCACCAGGTCGGTGACGGCAGGCATGCGGGTCGAGCCGCCCACGAGGATGACGTGGTTCAACTCGCCCTTGCTGATGCCGGCATCCTTCAGGGCCTGCTCGAACGGCACGCGGCAGCGCTCGATGAGGTCGGCGGTCATCTCCTGGAACTTGGCCCTGGTGAGGTTCTCGTCGAGGTGCAGCGGGCCGTCGGCCGTGGCGGTGATGAACGGCAGGTTGATCTGCGTCTGCTGCACCTGGCTGAGCTCGATCTTGGCCTTCTCGGCGGCTTCCTTCAGGCGCTGCGCGGCCATCTTGTCGGCCCCCAGGTCGACACCGTGCTTGGCCTTGAACTCCTTGACCAGCCAGTCGATCACCCGCTGGTCCCAATCGTCGCCACCGAGGTGGGTGTCGCCGTGGGTGCTCTTCACCTCGAACACGCCCTCGCCGATCTCGAGCACCGACACGTCGAACGTGCCGCCACCGAGGTCGAACACGAGGACCTTCTCGTCCTCGGCGCTCTTGTCGAGGCCGTAGGCGAGCGCCGCAGCGGTGGGCTCGTTGATGTTGCGCAGCACCTCGAGGCCGGCGATGGTGCCGGCTTCCTTCGTGGCGGTGCGCTGGGCATCGTCGAAGTAGGCGGGGACGGTGATGACGGCCTGGGTGACCGTGTCGCCCAGGTACGCCTCGGCGTCGCGCTTCAGCTTCATGAGCGTGCGCGCGCTGATCTCCTG
>CBHWEI010000108.1:0-11834 GCA_966112835.1 uncultured Acidimicrobiaceae bacterium | reverse complement strand
CTAGGAGACTGCTGAGCAAACGGCTCTATTTGTGGGGCGGGGTGGTCGTGTGGCGATGGTGGTCCGGAGATTCGACTGCGCTGAAGAGCGGACGTCGAGGGTCGGTCGCGCTGGTTGGCTGTCGCCGTAGGTGTCGTTTCCTTGGTGTCAGCCTCGGGCTCACTGGTTCAGGCGAGTGTCCAGCCGGTGGGGCCGTGTCCGAGGCCGAGGTTGATGAGGCGGCGCAGGTTGATGGTCGCGGCGCGCACGCTGAGGGCGTCACGGTTGCGTTCGACACCGCGGTAGCGGACTCGGCGATGGCCGTTGGCGACGAGCCAGGCGAGCGATCGTTCGACCATCGGCCGGTGTTGGCGATAGTCGGCGAGGCGTTCACCGTCGCGCCAAGCGCGGCGGGCTTCAGCGAGCAGCTGATCGTGTTCGCCGACGGTGAAGGTCTTGCCGTCGGTGTTGGCGGTGCATCGCGAACGCAGTGGGCAACCGGTGCATCGTTGCCCGAAGCGGGCCGAGCCTTTGGGTGCGATGGTGACGGTGATCCCGTTCGGGCAGGTGACGGTGCGGGCGGTGTAGTCGATGCGGAACTCGTCGCGGTGAATCTGATCGTCACCCAGGTGAGGGTTCCGTGCCAGCGGCCAGGGTTTGATGATCGCTGTGTGCCCAGCCGACTCGAGCGCAGCACGTGCGGGGCCGGTGCCGTAGGCGGAGTCGGCGAGCACGTCGAGCCCGGCCGGTTCGTCGTCGAGCAATGCGATGCCGTGGCTGCCGTCGGGTGCGTTCGCTGGGGTGAGATCGACCCCGGTGATCAGCCCGGTGTCGGGCTCGATCGCAACATGGGCTTTGAACCCGTCGCGATACTCGGAGCGGGATTTGTGCATGTGCCGGGTCTCGGGATCAACGGTGGAGATCACCCGCTCGCGGGCGACGTTGCGGGCGATCCGCCAGCTGCCCGGCTCGTCGCCCTCTTCGACGTCTTGGCCGGCGACCAGAGCCAACAGGCCCACCAGGCGCCGCTGCTCATCATCGAGATCGAGCGCCTCGACCACGGCGAGGATCGCCAGCGCGTCCGTCACGAGCCCGGTGATGAGCAGGTCACGCGCTGCCGGGTCATCCCATGCGCATGCCGGCTTGCCCGGCGAGTCGTAGTCGTGAGCGGTGACCGTGACCGCTGCGGCGGCCGGGATCACCCGACGGACCCGGCGGATCATCGACACCAACTGGGTCACGGTGTCCTGCGTCGCGACCGCGTCGTCGAGCAATGTCGAGTCCAACGCCCGGCGGGTCTTGCCAGTGAGCACCCCGGTCGCCGCGATCACGTCACGCACGGTGTCGAAGATCCGTTCCGGCCGTTCGGACTGGCGGAGCTTGTTGCGCCACAACGTGAGCACCGTCGGATGGAACCCTTCGTCATCCAAGGTGAGACCGGCAGCGACCTTCCAACGCAGATCGGTGCGCAGAGCCTGCAACGCGTCTCGGTCCGACAGCCCTTCCAGCGACTGCAACACCAACACCGTGGCGATCACCCCAGCAGGCACCGACGGACGGCCCCGCCCCGAGCTGAACAGATCGGCGAACATCTCGTCAGGGAACAACCGCCCGCGATGCTCGGCCAAGAACGCGTACACCGTCCCCGCCGGCACCAGATGCCCGACCAGCGCCTGCGCGTCAAGGAGTTCCCGATTCGGATCCGAGCTGCCCTGCATGCCGACAGTCTTTTACATCCAGCACCCAAACGCGAGCACCGTTCAGAGATTTGCTCAGCAGTCTCCTAGGCGGCGTTCACCCGGCCCAGTTCGATGAAGATGCACTCGCCGGGGCAGGCCAGTGCGGCGTCGATGACCGACTGCTGGTGACGGGGATCCACCGTGGCCAGGCTGCCCGAACCACCGGGGTCGTTCAGCACCATGCCGTCCTCGGCGACGTAGGCGATGCCGTCCTCCAACTGCACGAACACGTCGTGGCAGTGGTCGATGCACAACCCGTCACCGGTGCACAGATCCTGGTCGATCCACACCCGCATGGGGCCGGACGCTACCGGGCGGCGATCGATGGTGCTCGGTCGTGCGGGTACCCTGCTGGCCGTGCAACCCCCCATCGCCAAGCAGGTGCCCCACGTCTGGGAGCGCCCCACCGGCCCCGCCGACGACCCGTTCGCCTGGCTCCGCGACCGCGACGACCCCGACACCGTGGCCTACCTGGAGGCCGAGAACCGGTGGAGCGACGTCTGGTTCGCCGAGCACGCCCACCTGGTCGAGACCATCTTCGGTGAGATCAAGTCGCGTGTGCAGGAGACCGACCTGTCGGCACCCGTCCGCAAGGGCGAGTGGTGGTACGTGGCCCGAACCGAGGAGGGCTCGAGCTACGCCATCCACTGCCGCGGCACCAGTGCCGACACCGCCACCGAGCACGTCCTGCTCGACGAGAACGTCGAGGCCGGCGACAGCGACTACTTCGCCATCAACACCTTCGACGTGAACCCGCAGCACACGCTGCTGGCGTGGAGCAGCGACACCGACGGCAGCGAGCGCTACACCATGCACTTCCGCAACCTCGCCACCGGCGCCGACCTGCCCGACACGCTGCTCGGCACCACGTGGGGCGGCACCGCCTGGTCGGCCGACGGCACGACGCTGTTCTACGTGACCGCCGACGAGCAGATGCGTCCGTTCTGCGTGTGGCGGCACCGCGTGGGCACCCCGCAGTCCGACGACGTGAAGGTGTACGAGGAGCTCGACGAGCGCTTCTACGTGTACGTCGACCTCAGCCGCAGCGAGCAGTGGATCGTCATCGACACCGCCAGCAAGGTCAGCGGCGAGGTGCGCCTGGTGCCCGCCGACGACCCCACGGCCGAGCCGCTGCTGGTGCGCGCCCGCGAGCCCGACCTGGAGTACGGCCTCGAGCACTGGGGCGACAGGTGGGTGGTGCTCACCAACCTCGACGCGCTCGACTTCCGCCTGCTCACTGCGCCGCTCGACCGGCCCGACGAGTGGACCGAGCTGGTCCCCCACGTTCCCGGCCGGCGCATCATCGCCGTCGAGGCCTTCGCCGACCACCTGGTGCTGCACGAGTGGGCCGACGCACAGCCGCGGCTGCGGGTGCTGTTCCGCGACGGCAGCGAACGGGTGGTGCACATCAGCGACGAGCCGCACGACGTCGAACTGGAGAGCAACCCGCAGTGGGACGCCGGCACCGTGCGGTACACCACGCAGTCGCTCACGCTGCCGGCCACCGTGTACGAGGAGGACGTCCGTTCCGGCGAGCGTCGGCTGCTGAAGCAGACCCCCGCCCCGGGCCTGGACCTGTCGCAGTACACCGCGCAACGGTTGTGGGCCACGGCCGGCGACGGCACCCGGGTGCCGGTCGACATCGTCCACCACGTCGACACCGCCCCCGACGGGACGGCGCCGCTGGCCGTGTACGGCTACGGCAGCTACGAGGCGTCGATGCCGCCGTGGTTCAGCGTCGCCCGGTTCTCGCTGCTCGACCGCGGCGTGGTGTGGGCGCTCGTCCACCCCCGCGGTGGCGGCGAGCTGGGCCGCGATTGGTACTTCCAGGGCCGGCTCGAGCACAAGCGCAACACGTTCACCGACACCATCGCGTCCATCGAGCACCTGCTCGCCCAGGGCTGGGGCTCGCCGCACAAGGTGGCCCTGCGCGGCGGCAGCGCCGGTGGCCTGCTGGTGGGCGCGTGCGTCACCATGCGGCCCGACCTGTTCCGCGCCGCGGTGGCCGAGGTGCCGTTCGTCGACGTGGTCACCACCATGTCCGATCCCAGCATCCCGCTCACCGTCACCGAGTGGGAGGAATGGGGCGACCCGCGCACCGAGCCGATGGCGAGCTACATGCTCGGCTATTCGCCGTACGACCAGACCGTGGCCACCGACTACCCGGCGCTCTACATCACCGCCGGGTTGAACGACCCACGAGTGAGCTACCACGAGCCGGCCAAGTGGATCGCCAAGCTGCGCGCCACCCGCACCAACGACGCCACGCTCATCATGCGCTGCGAGATGGACGCCGGCCACGGCGGCCCCAGCGGCCGCTACGAGCTGTGGCGCGACGAGGCCCGCACGCTGGCGTTCCTGTTGGCCGAGACCGACACGCCCGCCTAGAGCAGCGCAGCCGCCACGGCCACGGCCGCGAGCAACAGGTTGCGCACCACGTGCCACCAGCCGATGGGTGTGGCGCTCCACGCCCCGAAGCAGGCGCACGGCGGGTGCTCGCCCTGCGCGATGCGGCGGGCCAGCAGCGCAGCCATCGCCACCAGCAACGCGAACGCCACCCAAGCCACCACATGACGGCCGAGCTGCACCACCAGCAGCGCACCGACGGCGGCCTCGACGAACGGCACCACGGTGGCGACGGCCTGGGGCACGCGCAGTCCGGCGGCCTGAGCGCGCCAGCCCTGCGGGTCGGCCAGCTTGGTGACGGCGGCGACCAGGAAGACCGCGCCGACGACGACCGCGGCGACCACGCCCCACGTGCCCGCCGACATGGTCAGTCGAGCTCGAGCGTGAGGCCCTCGTAGGCGGCCACCACGCGCGGCCCGTCGGCCTCGCCGAACACCGCGGTGCGGTGCAGTTCGTCGAGCGCCTGGTCGGTGCGGGTGGGGTCGTGGTGGAAGAGCGCGAGCGTCTTCACGTTGCACTCGGTGGCCAGCCACACCGCGTAGTCGACGGTGCAGTGACCCCAGTTGTTCTTGGCGGGGAACTCGGCCGACGTGTACTGCGAGTCGTGGATGACCAGGTCGGCCCCCTGGGCCAGGTCGCGCGCGCCGTCGGTGAGCGAGAACGAACCGTCGTGCGGCTGCTGGTGGTCGCTCATGTACACCACCGAGCGGCCCTGCCACTCGATGCGGTACCCCAACGTGGGGCCGAGGTGCGGCACCAGCCGCGAGCGCACCTTCACGCCGCCGATCTGGAAGTCGTCGTCGTTCAGCTCGTGGTAGCGGACCTCGCCGGCGAACTGGGCGATGGTGACCGGGAACACCGGCGGGCGGATCATCTCCTCGAACACCTGCCCGAGCGGGCGGCCGTCGTCCTGCTGCGGAGCGTAGATGTCGAGCTGCGACCCCGGCTTCAGGATGGGTGTGAAGAACGGCAAGCCCTGGGTGTGGTCCCAGTGCAGATGGCTGAGCAGGCAGCTGCCGACGAACGGCGGTTGGGCAGGCTGCGTGGCGCCGAAGTAGCGCGCCCCTGTACCCAGGTCGAACATGATGGGCTGCTCGCCGGGAATGCGAACACCGACGCACGACGTGTTGCCGCCGTACTTGTGTGTGTCATCGCCATGGCACGGCGTGGAACCACGCACACCGAAAAACGTGACCTGCATAGTCGTGTGATCCCCGATGAGGGCAAACCATAGTCGTGCCGGGCCGCGGGGCAAACCGTCGGCTGCGTGACGATTGTCATCTTGCGGCTACGTTGCCGACATGAACGGCATCGAACAAGCGCGTGTGTCCGCCAACGGTGTGGACTTCGCCGTGCTCACCGCCGGTGAGGGCCCGCTGGCCCTGTGCCTGCACGGTTTCCCCGACTCCGCGCACGGCTGGCGCCACCTGCTGCCCCGGCTGGCAGCCGCCGGCTACCGGGCCGTCGCCCCGTTCCAGCGCGGCTACGCCCCCACCGCAGTGCCCGCCGACGGCCGCTTCCAGTCCGGCGTGCTCGGTGTCGACGCCAACGCACTGCACGAGGCGCTCGGTGGCGACGGCGACGCCGTGATCATCGGCCACGACTGGGGCGCGTCGGGCACGCACGCGGCCGCGGTGCTCGAGCCCGAGCGCTGGCGCAAGGTGGTCACGATGGCCGTGCCGCCGGGACCGGCCATCGGCATGGCGTTCCTGGGCAACTTCGCCCAGTTGAAGCGCAGTTGGTACATGTTCTTCTTCCAGCACCCCCTGTCCGACATGGTGGTGCCGTCCGACGACCTGAAGTTCATCGACCACATCTGGGCCGACTGGTCGCCGGGCTTCGACGCCACCGAGGACCTCGGCCACGTGAAGGCGGCACTGCGCGACCCGGCCAACCTGGCCGCTGCCATCGGCTACTACCGGGCCACGCTCGGCGACGGCCTGAAGGACTCGGCGCTCGACGGGGCGCAGGCCGCGTCGTCCACCGTGCCCACCCAGCCGCTGTTGTACCTGCACGGCCGCAACGACGGGTGCATCGGGGTGGAGGTGGCCGAGCTGGCCCAGTCGATGGCCCCCGGCAACTGCACGTTCGAGTACGTCGACGAGGCCGGCCACTTCCTGCAGCTCGAGCGCCCCGACGTGGTGAACGCGCGCATCCTGGAGTTCCTGGCGTGACCCAGCCGAACGCCCCCACCCTGCCCGACGGGTTGGTGGTGTTCCTGAAGCGCGAGTGCGAGACCTGTCGCATGGTGGCGCCGCTGCTCGACCGGTTCGACGCCACCGTGTACACCCAGGACGACCCCGAGTTCCCCGAGGGCGTCGCCACCACGCACGACGCCAACCTGTCGCTCAGCTGGCACCACGACATCGAGACCGTCCCCACCCTCATCCGGGTGGTCGACGGTGAGGAGGTCGAGCGCACGGTCGGCTGGCTGCGCAGCGACTGGCAGCGCATCACCGGCATCGCCGACCTGGGCGACGCCCTGCCCGTCATGCGACCCGGGTGTGGCTCGCTGTCGGTCGACCCCGACCTGGCCCCCGGCCTGGCCGCGGCGTTCGGTGGCGGCGTGTTGAAGTCGCGTCGGCTCGAGCTGGCCGACCGCGACGACGAGTTCGAGATGCTCTTCGACCGCGGCTACACCGACGGCCTGCCCGTCGTGCCGCCCACCGAGGAGCGGGTGCTGCGGATGCTGGAGGGTACGCACCGCGACCCCTCCGACATCGTCGCCATCGTGCCGCCCGACCTGGTGCCGGTCACCGTCGAGAAGATCGCTGTCAACGCGGTCATGGCCGGCTGCAAGCCCGAGTACCTGCCGTGGGTCATCGCCGCGGTCGAGGCCGTGTGCACCGACGAGTTCAACATCCACGGCGTGCTCGCCACCACCATGCCGGTCGGCCCGGTCATCGTCTGCAACGGTCCCGGCACCCGGGCCATCGGCATGAACGGCGGCGGCAACGCCATGGGCCAGGGCAACCGGGCCAACCTCACCATCGGTCGGGCGGTGCAGCTGGTCATCCGCAACGTCGGTGGCGGTCGGCCCGGCGAGGTGGACCGCGCCACCCACGGCAACCCCGGCAAGATCGCGTTCTGCTTCGCCGAGCTCGAGACGTCGTCGCCGTGGACCACCCTGGCCCAGAGCCGCGGCTTCGACCCGGCGGTCGACACGGTCACGGTGTTCGCCGGCGAGGGGCCGCGCTGCATCGTCGACCAGAAGGCACGCACCGCCGCCGAACTGGCGAACACGTTCGCTGCGTGCCTGCGCACGCTGCACAACCCGAAGCTGGTCATCGGGTTCGACACCATCCTGGTGGTCGGGCCCGAGCACGCCCGCGTGTTCGCCGACGACGGGTGGGACCGCGACCGCGTGCTGGCAGAGCTGCACGCCCGGCTGAACTCGCCGGGCAGCGAACTGGTGTGGGGCGCGGGCGGCATCGCCGACGGCGTGCCGCCACACCTGAAGGACCACACCCTGCCCAAGTTCCGGCCCGACGGCATCCTGCTGGTGCACGCCGGCGGTGGAGCCGGACTGTTCTCGGCCATGATCGGCGGCTGGGCCAACGGCACCACCGGCTCGCAACCCGTCACCTGGCCGGTGTCGTAGGGTGGGCGCATGACGAAGGTTCTGCTCGACCCCACCGGTGAGCGCTCGGTGCCGCACCGCGAGCGGCTGCCGCGGCCCGCGTCGTTCGACGGTCACGTGGTGGCGCTGCTCGACATCAGCAAGCCGCGCGGCGACGTGTTCCTCGATCAGCTCGAGCACCGCCTCACACAGGCGGGTGCCACGGTGCGGCGCTACAAGAAGCCGACATTCACCAAGCCGGCCCCGGTCGACCTGCGCCACGAGATCGCCACCCAGTGCACGCTGGTCATCGAGGCCCTCGCCGATTGAGGCAGTTGCACGTCGTGCAGTGTGCACGACATCGTCGATCTGGAACGTCGGGGCCTCCCCGGCGTGTTCGTCGCGTCGGCCGAGTTCGTCGACGCCGCCGTGGCGCAGTCCACCGCGCTCGGGTTCCCCGACGTGGCACGGGTGTTCACACCGCACCCCATCCAGGACCGCACCGACGACGAGATGCGCTCGTACGCCGATGCGGCCTACGATGCCATCGTCGCATCGATCACCACCTGATCATCGCGGCGTCTCCGCGGGCCCGAAACCAAGGTGGAGAATCCCCCCGATGCTGAAACGACTGTTGACCGCCGCGACCCTGGTCGCGGCTGCCGTGGCACCGCTCACGCCGCTCGCCGGCGCCACCCCCGCGGCTGCCGTCACCTGCACCGTCACCGTCCGCCTGTCGCCCGGTGTGAACAACGCCGCGGTGCGCTGCCTCGAGCAACGCCTCGTCGAGCTGAACCTGCGCACCGGCACGGCCGACACGGTGTACGACACCACGTCGGTGAACGCCGTCAAGGCCTTCCAGCGCACGCGCGGGCTGTACCCCGACGGCATCGTCACGTCCATCACCGGCCGTCAGCTGGGCCTCCGCGGTGCGCTGCCCGCTGCCGGTGCAGCCAAGGTCACCGTCCTCGGCGACTCCACGTCGGCTGCGATGCGCTGGTACGACGAGGCCCGTAACGAGACCGCCATCTACGACATCATGGGCACCGGCTACGACCTGCAGTGGTCGGTCGAGAGCTGCCGCCGACTGTCCGCCGCCAGCTGCGTGGGGCGCACCGACCCGGGGACGGGCGGCAAGTGGGTGCCCATCAGCGTGCTGCCCGAGATGCGCGGCAACCTGAAGGGGCGTCTGGGTGATGCCGTGGTCATCATGGCCGGGTACGACGACTACCCGAGCATCACCCCCTCCATCGACGCGATCATGAACGAGGCCGAGTCGCAGGGCGTGGCCCGAGTGTTCTGGCTGACGTATCGCACCACCAGCGGCTACAAGTACGGCTCGTACTACCTGCAGCACAATGCCGCGCTCCAGGCCGCGCGTGTCCGGCACCCCAACCTGGTGGTGCTCGACTGGAACACGTACACGCACCGCCAGTCGGCAGCCACCCAGGACGCCTGGTTCGAGGCCGACAACATCCACATGACCCGGAGTGGCGGCGTGGCGCTGGCCAAGTACGTGAAGGCCGCGGTCGACTCGTCGGCCGTGCGCAGTTGCACCGCGGCGCTCGCCACGCGCGGCTCGGTGGCGGCACCGCCGGCGCCGGCCGCCACGCCCGATTCGACGCCCAGCAGCTTCCACCCGCTCACCACGCAGCGCGTGTTCGACAGCCGGCCCACCAAGGTGGGCACCGGGCGCGAGGTCAGCATCGACCTCACCGTGTTCGGGGTGCCGGCCGATGCCACGAGTGCGGCCGTGAACGTGACCGCCATCGATCCGTGCCGCCGCGGCCAGCTCACCGTCTACTCGTGCACGTCGCGCGTCGACATCCCGTCCGTGTCGTTCGAGGGTGGGCGCACATCGGCGGGGATGGCCATCGTCCCGCTCACGGCCGGTCGCTTCTGCGTGTACGCGTCGGCACCCACCGACGTGGTGGTCGAGCTCGACGGTTGGTTCGGCGCGGGCGGCGACGTGCTGCACCCGGTGTCGCCCACACGCCTCGTCGACACGCGGGGCGGCTCTGCGCACGTCACGGTCCCCGGACCGCTGGCCCCGAATGCGCAGGTCACACTCCCCATCTTCGGCACCGGACCGGTGCCGCCCTCGGGCGCGACCGCGGTGTGGTTGAACGTCACCGCGGCTGCGCCCGGCAACGGCAGCGGCGTGTTCGTCTACCCCGGCGCATGCGGCACGGCACCGTCCGGTTCCACGGCGAGCGCGTCCACCGGGCGCTCCGCCTCCACGGCAGCGCTCGTGCGCGTCGGCGCCGACGGCAACGTGTGCCTGAAGGCGGGCGGCGGCGGTGCGGCGCACGCCATGATCGACCTGTGGGGTTGGTTCGACGGCAATGCCACGAACGGCCTGCTGTTCCGCGCGCTGCCGGTCACCTGGCTGGCCGCCACCACCTTGACCGCCAACACCGACAAGGCGCTCGACTCGCCCGGGGTGCCGCTGCTGGTGCTCAGCACCGCCAGTGGCACCGGCACCGCCGCATTCCACACGTGCGGCGTGTCGTTCGCCCGGCCGCTGTTGCAGGAGGTGGCCGGCGAGCGCGTGTCGAACGTGGGTGCCATCGCCGCCAACGCCGGCGGCAAGGTGTGCGTCATCTCCACCGCGGCCGCCGGTGCGGTGGTCGCCCGCGTGGGCGACTTCGTCGCCGTCACCTGAGCCACCGGGCTAGGGCAGGCGCAGCACCGTTCCGTCGGCCACCACCAGGCCGTCCGCCACCAGTCCGGCGACCAACTGGGCGGCGCGTGCCGGTGGCCGGTGCATGACGGCAGCAGCGTCGACCGCTGTCACCGGCGCTGCGCCCAGCGCCTTCAACAGCCGGCCGCGGGCCTGACGGTCGCTGCCCTCGAAGCGCGCCTGGGCGCGGCTCACGCCGGCGCTGCCGACGGCCGGGTCGTCGCCGTGGCCCGCCCACGAGCAGGTGGGCTGCAGCGGGCAGGCCGCGCAGTCGGGGGCGGGGCGGCAGACCATGGCGCCCAGTTCCATGATGCACTGGTTCCAGGCCCACGACTCCTGCAGCGGTTGCGAACGGTCGGCCAGCGCCTGCACCTCGCGCTGCGTCAGACGACGGCCGGTGTGCCGGGCCAGCACTCTGGCGATGTTCGTGTCGACCACGGCGGCGTCGGCCTCGAACGCGAACGCGAGCACCGCACGCGCCGTGTAGGCGCCCACCCCGGGCAGCGCCAGCAGCCCGTCGAGCGTGTCGGGGAACGCGCCGAGCCGTTCCACCTCGATGGCCGCGGCATGCAGGTTGCGTGCCCGGCGGGGGTAGCCCAGCCCCTGCCACAGGCGCAGCACGTCGCCCAGCGATGCGGCGGCGCAGCGCGCGGTCGTGGGGTACTGCTCGAGGAACGCGAGCCACTTCGGCACCACACGTGGCACCTGCGTCTGCTGCAGCATCACCTCGCTCACCAGCACTGCCCAGGGGTCGCGGGTGTGTCGCCACGGCAGGTCGCGCAGCCGCGGCAGGCCCCACGCGAGCACCGGGCCCGCGGGGATCACCGGATCAGTCCCAGGCGTGTTCGCTGTCGTAGGGACGCGGGCGCTGCGGGGCGAACTCACGCTTCCACACCATCACCCGGCGGCGGAAGTAGCAGACTTCCTTGCCCTCCTGGTTCCAGGCCTTGGTCTCGACGGTGACGATGCCACGGTCGTTCTTGCTCTTGCTCTCCTGCACGTCGAGCACGCGAGTCTCGGCGTGGATGGTGTCGCCGTGGAACGTGGGCGACTTGTGCTGCAGGGTCTCGACCTCGAGGTTGGCGATGGCCGCACCGCTGACGTCGGGCACGCTCATGCCCAGCACCAGCGAGTAGACGAGGTTGCCGACCACCACGTTGCGACCCTGCACGCTCTGCGACGCGAACCAGTCGTTGGTGTGCAACGGGTGGTGGTTCATCGTGATCATGCAGAACAGATGGTCGTCGTACTCGGTGATGGTCTTGCCCGGCCAGTGCCGGTAGATGTCGCCGACGACGAAGTCCTCGAGGCAGCGACCGAAGGGGCGCTCGTGAGTGGTCATGGGCGCGACGCTAGTCAGGGCGGTCGTCGCCTGCACCTTTGGCCGGCCAGCGCGGCTCGGGCTCGTCGCCCGACAGCGAGGGCCAGCCCGGCATGGTGGGCGGTGCGGCAGTGCCCGCCGCGGGAT
>CBHWEI010000107.1:0-11947 GCA_966112835.1 uncultured Acidimicrobiaceae bacterium | reverse complement strand
TCAGCCGAGGTGGGCGCCGGTGACGTTCGACAGGGTCAGTGTGCGACCGGTGGACAGGTCGACCAGGGTCACCCTCGGCGGGCTGTCGCCCGGCGGCACTTCGCAGATGGTGACCCAGCCGTGGTTCACGTCGACGTCGGTGTACGTGCTGTCAGAGTCCTCGGCGATGTCTTCGTACATGACCGAGTTCATCTGGCTGCTCACGACGACCTTGTGGTTCCACACGTAGACCGACACCGGCGCAGCGGGGGCGGCCGGCATGGTGGGCTCGATGGCGCCGAGCTCGGCGACGGCTTGTGCGCCGATCGGAGCATTCGGCAGGATCTCACCGTCACCGAACATCGACACCCGCGGCCATTGCACGCCGGTCAGGTCCCACGTCTGGTCGCTGTCGTACAGGTACATCCGGTTCTGCACCGAGAACACGAAGGACGGGCCGAAGGCGTCGTGCAGCACCGGCGTGGCGATCCAGTCGGCGGCGGACCAGATGGGGTTGCTGCTCTGGCTCTGGGGGTCCCACATCTGGAAGTCGGCGAGGTCGGGCGAGTGGTACACCACCCGGCCGTCCTGCAGCAGCACCGCCTGGTCCACCCGACCGCGGGCGATCACCTTCGAGCCGTAGGGGCCGATGACGCTGAGCCCGTAGTTCGACCGCACCAGCACCGGCGGCATGCTCGCGGGCAGCGTCTCGGTCACGCTGAGCGTGCCAACCCAGGCCAGGAACTCGGCCTTCGACATGGTGTTCGTGGTGATGCCGTACTCGGTGCACCAATCCGGATGGCGGAGGATCACGCCCCAACCGCCGCCCCACGACCGCAGCACCGCAGGACGGCCGGCCACCTGGATGGTCTCCTCCGGGATGGGTTCCACGGAGTAGAAGGTCGTGCCCATCTGCACGTCGGCCGTCGTCGGCGCCGTCACCGTGAGGCAGCTGGGGAACGGCTCGGCGGTGGGTGCGCCCACGGTGGTGGGCGTCGGCTTCGACGGCGTCGTGCTCTCGGTCAGCACGGTCGTCGGCACCGGCTGGGTGTCGACCCGCTCCTTGCGGGAGACACTGACGGTGCCGTCGGCGATCGGCACGTCGTAGGCGGTGCCGCTCAACAGGTCGACGAGCGACGACGTACCACCCTCGCGCTGCACCGACAGCCACTGGCCGCGGAAGTCCAGATCGGTCACGGCCGTCGGGTCGCCGAGGTTCACGGTGAAACCGCTGCGCGTGCCGTACGAGGTGAACTGACCCTTCTCGTCGAGCACCCCGATGGAACCCGACCCGTCGCCCACCTGTTGGAGCGGTCGCGGGCTCGCCGCCTCGAGCCCATAGGTCGAGAGCTCCTCGCCGGGGCGCAGGTTCACCATGTACCCGGTGCGCTGACCGGTGTCGTCCATGGTGGCCGTCGTGACCGCCCGGTCGTCGACGATGGTGAACCGGCGGTAACCCACGGCGAAGCCGCCCGGGATGGGGTACGACACGGGGTCGTTGGGCACCACATGAGCCGTCAGGGTGAGCGCATCCTCGGGCGCCTGGCCCGGGCCGACGTACACCAGGCGCCAGCCGTCGCCGTTGCCGATGTCGGCGTCCTGCAGATCGAGCCGCTTCCCGTCGGCCGCGACAATCGGTGGCTCCGACGAGGTCTGCCCGTCGAGGCGGCGGATGTCGCCACCGGTCTCCTGGTACACGATCGAGCCGTCCTCCAGCTCGAAGGCACGGGCGACCGACACGTCCGACAGCAGACGGGTGACCACGGCCTGGCCGTTCTCGGCGGTCACCTTCTCGATGCCGCGCGTGCTGGCGACGATGACGGCCACGCCGTCGGGCCACGGCAACGACGTGCCGTCGACACTGGTCGACACATCGGCGGAGGTGGAGCCCGCGACGATCGAGGGGTCGTCGTCGCGATTGGTCAGCACCAGCACACCCACGGCGATGATCGAGGCGGCGATGCCGATGCCGGCCCACACCCATCCCCGGCCGCGGTTCGGCGACGCGGCGACCCGCGCGGCGACCGGCGCGGCGCTGGGCATGGCCGCCGGCAGGTCGGGCGCGGCGGGTGCCGCGGCCACGGCGTCGTGCACCAGCGAGCGGATGCGGCCGTCGAGATCGTCAGCGTTCATCGAGGATCCTCCTCAGTTGTTCACGCGCCCGAGCGAGTTGCTTGCGCACCGTGCCCTCACCCACGCCGAGCAGATCGGCGATCTGCAGCGGCGACAGGTCGTCCCAGTACGTGAGGTACACGACCGCACGCTGCTGCGGGCTCAACCGGGAGAGGGCTCGGTGCGCATCGATCGACGACTCGTGCACCGGCGACGCCGGCGGCAGGGCCACGGCGAGCTCACGGCGTTGCCGCCGCTCGTCGCTGCGCCGAACCGCGAGCGCGCGGTTCAGCACCGCGCGGTACAAGTAGGCACGCCGATGCTCGACCGTGGGCCAACCGGGCGAACCGAACGCGGCGAGCACGCCGTCGGTCACCACGTCGGGCGCGTCGGTGGGGCCGACCAGTGCGGTGGCGTAGCGGATCAGTTCATCCGCATGGCGCCGGTACAGCGCGACGTCGTCGTCCACGAGCGTCATCATCACCCATGAGATGCCACCGACGCGACGACCGGGTGACACCGGCCGCGGGAAAGGTCAGGGGTTGACGGGTTGGTTGCTCAGCCAGATCTGGAACCAGCGGGCAGCCGCGGTGGCCTGCTGCAGCACGTCCTCCACCAGCGCCCGCAACAACGACGGCGACTCGTTCGTCGACAGCGCCTCGCATGCATGACCCAGCGTGGTGGCGCCCAGCAGCAGCGCACTGGACTTCAGCGTGTGGGCCACGCCCTTGGCGGCGGCCACGTCGCTCTGGTCGGCGGCTGCGGTGAGCGCCTGGCGGCGGCCGTGCAACTCGGTGAGGAACAGTTGCACCAGGTACGACACTCGCGACGCATCGCCCAGGTCCTCGAGCAGGTTGTTCAGGACCTGCTCGTCGACCGGCGCCGGACCGGCGCCGCCGGCGTGCACCGACCGGCCGATGACACCACCGGGGCTGAGCACGCCGTCGATGGACGAGCACAGGTCGTCGAGGCGCGAGCGCAACGCCGACGCGAGGGCATGGGTGCCCTCGGGCAGGCCGTCACGGTCGATGTCGGCGCACAACTCGTTCACGTCGCGCAGCACGTTGCGTAAGTGATCTCGAATCGCTTCCACGTCGTTCGGTGCAGCATCCACTGCACACAGTGTGGCCGATACCGACGGCGTCGCCGCGTATCGGGTGGGGCAGCGTGGGTTCAGCCGCCGGCGACAGCGGGGATGATGCTGACGGTCTCGCCGGCCGGCACGGCCGTGGCCAGGCCCTCGAGGTAGCGCACGTCGTCGTCGGCGACGAACACGTTGACGAACTTGCGCAGCGCACCCGATTCGTCGAGGAGGCGATCGCGGAAACCGGGGTGGACGGCCTCGAGCGACTCGATGACGTCGGCCAGGGTGGCGCCCTCGACCTGCACCTGGGAGTTGCCGCCCGCCATGGGACGAAGGGTGGTGGGAATGCGCACGGTCACAGCCATGCCCCAAAGACTACCGAGATGGTCAGGAATTCACGCAGGCCTGCGACCAGGTCGGCCGCGCGTCACATCGGGGCGACGGTCGGCCACGGCGCGGCCTCTTCCAGCTGCGCCGCCACCCGCACCAACACGTCCTCGCGGCCGTATCCGGCCACCAGCTGCACACCGATGGGCAAGCCATCGGCCGAATGGTGCAGGGGCAGGCTGATGCCGGGTTGGCCGGTCACGTTGAACTGCGCGGTGAACAGCAGCAGCTCGCCCACCCGACCACCGCCACCGGGGCCACTGAGGTAGCCGATGGGCGGCGGCGGTTGGGCGATGACCGGCGACAGCAGCAGGTCGAAGCCGTGGCTGCCGTCGGCCGGGTGCCACCACGACAACATGTCGCGACACCACCGGTGCTGGGCGTCGAGGCAGGCCAGGTACTGGGTGGCCGACACGTTGCGGCCCATCGCGCCGAAGGCCAGGTTGTCGTGCTCGAGGTCGTCCTCCGTGACGGCTCGTCCGAGCACCGCCTCGAGCAGCTGCGTGTCGTAGGCGGTCCATGCGGACAGCACCGTCACGAACCGTTCGCTGAAGCCGGGGTCGTACATGGCCGCCGGCATGGACGCCTCCACGTGGTGGCCGGCCGCGGCGAGCAGCGCCGCTGTCTGCTCGACCGCGGCGATGCACTCGGGGTGCACCGCGCCGTCCAGCTCGGCGCCGCTGAGCACACCGATCCGCAGACGGCCGGGCGTCACGCCCACCTCGTCGCGCAGGTGCCGCGTGAACGGCGGGGCGATGTAGGGGTCGCCGGGCTCGTAGCCGGCGATGGTGTCGAGCACCGCAGCCGCGTCGCGCACGCTGCGCGTGACGACGCCGTCGATGGTGTAGCCGGCCCAGCCCTCGCCCGCGTCGGGCGCCAGGCTGACGCGACCGCGCGTCGGCTTCAGGCCCACCAGGCCGCACTCCGACGCGGGGATGCGGATGGACCCGCCACCGTCGTTCGCATGGCCGACGGCCACGATGCCGGCGGCCACGGCAGCGGCCGAACCGCCCGACGAACCGCCGGTGGAGTGGTCCAGGTTCCACGGGTTGCGCGCCGGCCCGTACGCCACCGGCTCGGTGGTGATGGTGCTGCCCCACTCGGGCGTGTTGGTGCGGCCGATGGCCACGAACCCGGCGCGGCGGAACCGCCGGTACAGCGCCGAGTCGTGCGGTGCGCGGTAGTCGATGCCCTTCAGCGCGCGGGTGCCACCGTGCGCCGGCTCGCCGCCCATGTTGCAGCCGAGGTCCTTCACCACCATCGGCACACCGGCGAACGCGCCCGCGTGCGCGGGGTCCACCGTGGCGGCCTCGGCCAGCGCGGCCTCGTAGCGCGGGTGGATGATGGCGTTGATCGGCCCGTTGCGATCGTGCGCCGCCTGCACCGCGGCGCCGACCAGTTCGGTGGCGCTCACCTGGCCCGAACGAACCAGGTCGGCCTGTGCGGTCGCGTCGAGTGCGAGGACGTCGTCGTGGGTACCCATGGGCGCACTGTACGCCTGCCCCTAACCTGTGCCGGATGCGAGTGCTCGCCGCCGTCGACAAGTTCAAGGGCACGGCCACCGCCGCGCAGGTCGCGGCGGCCATCGGCCACGCCTGCTGGGAACTCGGACACGACTGCGTGGAGCGACCCGTCGCCGACGGTGGCGAGGGCACCCTCGAGGCGCTCGGCGGCCCGAACCGGGTGAGCACCGTCACGGGCCCGCTGGGCGACCCCGTCGAGGCCGAGTGGCGCTTCCACCGCGGCACCGCCGTCATCGAGATGGCGCGGGCCTCGGGTCTCACGCTCGTCGGCGGCGCCGAACGCAACGACGCCATGGCGGCCACGACCACCGGCACCGGTGAGCTCATCGACCAGGCCCTGGACCTGGGGGCGAAGCGCATCGTGGTGTGCCTGGGCGGGTCGGCCACCACCGACGGCGGGCTCGGCTGCGTGCGGGCCATCACCGCGCCCAGCCGGCTGAAGGCCGTGCAGTTGCTGGTGGCGTGCGACGTGCAGACGCTGTTCACCGACGCCGCGCCCGTGTTCGGCCCGCAGAAGGGCGCGTCACCCGCGCAGGTGGACATGCTGCGCGGCCGGCTCGAGCGGCTGGCGCAGATGTACCAGGAGCAGTACGGCGTGGACGTGCGCGGCATCCCCGGCACGGGCGCCGCCGGCGGCCTGGCCGGTGGGCTGGTGGCGCTGGGTGGCCGGCTGATGCCGGGGTTCGACCTGGTGGCCGACGAGCTCGATCTGCACGACGCCATCGTCGCCGCCGACCTGGTGATCACCGGCGAGGGCTACCTGGACGAGCAGAGCTTCGAGGGCAAGGTCATCGGTGGCGTGCAGGCAATGTGCGCGGCGGCCGACACACCGGTCGCGGCCATCGTCGGCGACGCCGCTCCCGAGGTGGCCCACCTGATCGAGCACGTCGCGCTCGCCCAGCGCTACGGCCTGGACAAGGCCATGAACGAGCCGCTGTGGTGCATCGAGCAGGCAGCGCTGGAACTGCTCCGCGCTCGCTAGGTTGCGGCGATGGACACCCCCGCTGCGCCACCCGCCGACCTGGCCATCGTCAACTGCACCGCACTGGTCGACACCTCTGGCGACACCGCCCGCTTCCAGCCCGGCACCACCATCGTCGTGCGCGACGGCCGGTTCGAGCACATCGGGCCCGATGCCGCGCGGCCGCCCGCCGCCCGCGAGGTGATCGACGCCAAGGGCATGGTGGCCATGCCCGGGCTCATCAACACGCATTGCCACGCGGCCATGACCCTGTTCCGCGGCGCCGCCGAGGACGTGCACGTCGACGCGTGGTTCAACGAGTACGTGTGGCCGATGGAGGTGAACGTCGGCCCGCGCGACGTGTACCTGGGCACGCTGATGGCCGCCGCGGAGATGATCCAGAACGGCGTCACCACGTTCGCCGACCACTACTTCTTCATGGACCAGGCGGCGGCCGCGGTCACCGACAGCGGCCTGCGCGCCAACCTGGGCAGCGCGTTCTTCAGCTCGCAGGGGCCCGAGGGGCTGGAGCAGTCGGTGGCGTTCGCCGAGCAGTTCAACGGCACGGCCGACGGACGCATCACCACCAGCATCGCCCCGCACGCGCCCTACACGGTGAGCGACGACGACCTGCGCGGCGCCGCCGACGCAGCACGCCGCCTGGGCGTGAAGGTGCACACGCACATCGCCGAGGACATGGCACAGACGCAGAAGAGCATCGACAGCCGCGGCCTCACCCCCGTGCAGGTGGCCGAGCTCACCGGCGTGCTCGACGCCGGCAGCATCATCGCCCACGGCAACGGCATCGTGCCCGGCGACATCGAGATCCTGGCGACGTACGGCGACCGCAACGGCGTCACCCACGGACCGAAGGGCTACCTGAAGTTCGCGCTCGGACCGCTGACGCCCATCCCCGGCCTGCTCGGCGCCGGGGTGCCCGTCGGCTACTGCACCGACGGCGTGGCGTCGAACAACACGCTCGACATCCTCGAGAGCATGCGCATCACGGCAATGGTGCAGAAGCAACTGGCCGACGACGCCACGTGGTTCCGTTCGGTGGCCGCGCTGCGCATGGCCGGCCCGGGGTCGGCTGCGGTGCTGGGCATGCAGGGCCGGCTCGGTGAACTGCGCCAAGGCGCGTTGGCCGACGTGGTGCTGGTGGACATGAGCGGCCTGCACAACCAGCCGCTGCACGACCTGGCCGCCGCGCTCGTCTACTCGGTGCAGCCCACCGACGTGCGCACCACCATCGTCGCCGGGCGGGTGCTCATGCGCGACCGCGAACTGCTCACCATCGACACTGCCGCGCTGCTCACCGAATTCCGCGAGCGCTCGCGGGTGATCACCGACCGCTCGCACGGCCGGTCCATCCAGGACTACCAAGCCCACTGAAGCGCGTCAGGTGGTGACGGGCGGGACCGCGGTGACCTGCGGCGTGGTGGTGGTCGGCGCGGTGCCGGCCGCCTGGATCTGCTCGATCGTCTTGCCGGCAAGGTCGTTGCCCAGCAACAGGATGACGGCGCTGCCCGCGGCGAAGGCGCCCGACGTGACCGGCGGCGCGGCCGGCGACTGCTCGACCGCCACACCGCCGAGCGTGATGGACAGCGCGTTCGCCACCGGCAGCGCGTTGGGGTCGGCCGCGTTGTAGATGATCTTGCTGACGTCGCCCTTCGCGGTGGCGTTCGTGGCATCGGCGGTGTCGAAGCCCTCGGCGGTGAGCGCCGTGGTCATCTGCTTGGCCACGCCGCTGGTGTTGCTGGCGTTGGCCACCTGCACCTTGGTGCCCTGCTTCTGCAGCGGCGCCTGGGTGGTGCTGGTGAAACCGACCGTGCTGGTGGTCTCGCCCAGGGTCGTCGTGGTGTTGCCCGGCGTGACCGAACCGCTGCCGCCGTCGTCGTTCACCTTGCGGAGGATGAGGAAGCCGAGGAGGACCGCGACGACCGTCACCACGATCGCGACGGTGGAGCCCATCGGTGCGCCACCCGAGGTGGACCGAGGCGTGCGTCCCGCGCTGTCGTTGCTCATGATGCGTCCCCTTGGTGGTGCTGTGTCAGGCCTGTTCGCCGGCGGCGGTGCCGTCGATGAGCGCCCGGCGGCGACGCTCGCGGTGACGACGCAGGCGGCGGACCACCAGCGGGTCGGCGACCAACGCTGCCGGATGATCGATCACCCGGTTGAGTTCGAGATTGTACTCCTCGACGGAACACGCGAACCGCGCGCGGATCGCGTCGTGCCGGTCCTCGTCGAGCGTGAACCAGGCGGCCTCGAACTCGATGATGGCGCGTTCGCGCTCGGTGAGTTCGTCGTGCATCTCGTGCTCGGAAGTCATGATGGCCCCAGTCTGTCCGGTCGGACCCCTCCCGTACCAGCACTACGAACGGGCGTTCGACGCCAGGACGTGAGTGCATCGGCCCGGCCCGCTAGCGTGCCGCACCATGTCGATGCCGCAGCGTCCGTTCCTCATCGGTGTCGCCGGCGGCACGTGCTCGGGCAAGACCACGCTCGCCGAGAAGCTGGCCGTGCTGGCCGGGGGCGACCACCTGGCGCTCATCAAGCTCGACTCGTACTACATCGCCGCGCACGAGACGCCGTTCGTCGACCGCGAGAAGATGAACTACGACCACCCCGACGCGTTCGACTGGCAGCTGCTGAACGACCACCTGGCGGCGCTCGCCAACGGCGCCACCGTGCCCGTGCCGGTGTACGACTTCACCTGCCACGACCGCAGCGACGAGGTGCGCATGGTGCACCCCAGCCCCATCGTGGTGGTCGAGGGCATCCTGGTGCTGTGGGAGCCGCAGCTGCGCGAGCGGTTCGACCTGAAGGTGTACGTGGACACCGACGCCGACCTGCGCCTCATCCGCCGGCTGCGGCGCGACGTGGCCGAGCGCGGCCGCACCCCGGAGAGCATCGTCGAGCAGTACCTGGCCACGGTCCGCCCGGCGCACGACCAGTTCATCGAACCGAGCAAGCGCCACGCCGACGTCATCTTCCCGCAGGGCGGCATGAACGAGCCGGCCATCGACATGTTGCTGGCACGCGTGCGCGAGTTCGCCGCGCTCGAACGCTGACCGCACCACCCGTCGCCGTTCGCGAGACTCGACCCATGCGGATCGCCTACGTGGTGCCCGGCGGGGTGGACCCGCCCGACGGTGAACGCATCATCCCGTTCGTGCACCACCTGGTGCGCACCATGGCGGCGCGTCACGACGTGGTGGTGGTCGCCGTCGGTCACGACCAGGCCGCCGGCGAGTGGACCCTGTTCGGCGCGCCGGTGGTGAACGTCCCGGTCGGCCGCCACGGCAAGGCCGACATCGCCCGCGTGTTGGCCGCGGCGCCCGGCGCCGCGTCGCGCCACGGCCGACCCGACGTGGTGCACGGCCTGTGGGCGAACCTTCCCGGACTGGCCGCGGCCACCACCGGCACGCGCTTCCGGGTGCCCAGCGTGGTGAGCGTGTGCGGCGGTGAACTGGCCGCGGTGCCGTCCATCGGGTACGGCGGTGGGCTGAGGTCGGGCACACGACGGCTCGCCCGCGCCGCACTGCGCACCGCGACGGCCACCACCGTGGCCACCGAATGGATGCGCGACCACGTGCTGGCGGCCGGCGCGCCCGTCACCGAAGTGGTGCCGCTGGGCGCCGACGCCGACGTGATGACGGCCGACGCCAAGACGGTCGACGCCAAGACGGCCGGCGTGGCGGCGCCCACCCGCGGCCGGCTGGTGCACGTGGCCGGGTTGAACCGCGTGAAGGACCAGGACCTGCTGCTGCGCGCGTTCGCGCTGGCCGCCGAGCGCGACCCGTCCATCAGCCTCACCATCGCCGGCGGCGACACGCTCGACGGGCACCACCGCCGGCTGGCCGACCAGCTCGGCGTGGCGGACCGGGTGACGTTCCTGGGCCACGTGCCCCACGCCGACCTGCCATCGGTGTTCCGTGGGGCCGACCTGCACGTGCTCACGTCGCACCACGACGCCGGCCCGCTGGCCGTGGTGGAGGCCGCCATGTGCGGCGTGCCCACGGTGGGCACGGCCGTCGGGCACGTGGCCGACTTCGCCGGGCTCGCCCGGCCGGCAGCCGTCGCCATCGACGGGCGCGACCCGTCCACCCTGGCCGACGCCATCGTCGCGCTGGTGGGCGACCGCACCCGGCGCGACGAACTGGGCGACGCGGCGCGCACGTGGTCGACGCGTCACGACGCCACGTTCACCGCCGACACGTTCGAGATGCTCTACCGGCGGCTGGTCGGCGTCACGCCCGGCTGACGCGACCGAGCCGGCTCACAGGAACAACACGGCCAGCCCAGCCGCCACCAGCGCCGGCAAGCCCACGCGCACGCCCACCCACGTGTAGCGGCGCGCCGACACCTGCACACCCAACGACGCCGCAGTGTCGCGCCACAGCAGTCCGCTGAGCGCACCCGTGAGCACCAACGCCGGGCCCATGTTCACGCCCACCAGCAACGGCCACACCTGCGACTCGTGGTGCAGCGACGCGCTGCCCGCGAGCACCGCAGGCAGGTTGTTGGTCAGGTCGCTGCCCACCACACCGAACAGCAGCGCACGCACGTCACCGCCCAACCCGTCGGCGCGCAGCAACGAGTCGATGTGCAGGTGCGGCATCGCGCCGGCCACCAACACCGCCAACGCCGCGGCCACCACGATGGCCTCGTAGGGCACCGTGCGCCACGGCACCTCGCGCACCAGCGCGGCAGCCCACGCCGCCGCCACAGCGGCCACCACCCACGCCGGCACGCCCAACGCGTCGCCGAGCGTGAACCCGACCAGTACGAAGCCCACGATGGGAAGCCCACGGCGCAATGCCCGGGCATCGACCGGCTCGTCCACACCGGCGGCCGTGGAGTGCAGGTGGAAGGCCCCGCGGAAACACACGAAGCCGACGGCGCACGCCACCAGCGTGGGCACGGCGAGATGGCGCAGGAAGTCGCCGACGCCCAGGTCGAACCGTTCGGCGACGATCAGGTTGGTCAGGTTCGACACCGGCAGCGGACTGCTGGCCAGGCAGGCCAGCAACGCCGGCTGGAACGCCAGCATCTCCGGTGACAGCCCGTGGCGACGGGCGATGCGGATGTACAGCGGCGTCAGCAGCACGACCGCCGCGTCCAGGTTGAACACCACGGTCACGCCGGCGGCCAGCACCCACAGCCACGCCACCAGATGGCGGCCGCCGTCCACCGACGCCGCCAGCGCGGCGAACACGCCCAACCGGTCGAGCAACACGGCGAGCGGCACGGCGAACACCAGGAACAGCAACGGGTTGCGCAACAGGCGCAGCGACTCATCGACGTCACCCCAGTGGATGACGGTGGTCGCCAGGCCGACCACGGCGAACGCCGCCGGCCCTGCCCACAGCGGCAGCGCGCGAGGCCGCACGAACAGCGCGGCGATGCCGAGGACGAGAAGGGCGACGCTCAGACGAGCGCCGGCACCTGGCTGTCGATCCACCCCTGCAGATGCGGGGTGCACTCGACGCTGGTGATGAGGCCGTAGCGCGGCGCGTTGCCGTTGTGCACCACCACGTGCCACAGGCGCTGCGTGTCGACCACGAACCGCGAGAAGCGCGGCAGCGGCACACGGCGCTCAGTGCTGGGAATGGGCAGACGATCCTCGTCGAGGTCCATCAGCAGCATGTAGCTGTCGGGGTCGTCGGTGAGCTCGATCCACGTGCGCACCACCCAGCCGGTGCCGGCCGGGTTGAAGCGGTTGTTGTCGTCGCGGTGGAAGCTGCGCAGCGCGGTCTCGTGGTCCTGCGGCTCGAGCTTGATGATGCGGACGCGACCGAAGTTCGCACCGATGCTGTCGACGTACGCCTTCAGCGTGGGCGCCTTCTCGGCGTTGGGCGTCCACAGGGCGTCCTTGTCGGTCTTGCCCTTGTCCCAGAA
>CBHWEI010000106.1:0-12059 GCA_966112835.1 uncultured Acidimicrobiaceae bacterium | reverse complement strand
CCTTGCCGATCTCGTACATGCGGTCCACCATGGTCTGGAACGTGCGCTCGCGTTCGTCGGGGTCGTCGATGGCCGCGAGCTCGTTGCGGTAGCCGAGGCGCACCGCGCCCTCCAGGCCCATGCCCCCGAACTCACCGGTGGGCCAGGCGACGCACGCCGACGGCGCCTTCGTGCTGCCGCCCATGACGGACTGGGCGCCCAGGCCGTAGCTCTTGCGCAGGACGACGCTCACCATCGGCACGGTGAGGTTGGCGCCGGTGACGAACAGGCGGCTGCAGTGGCGCACCAGTGCGGTCTTCTCCACCTCGGGCCCCACCATCATCCCGGGCGTGTCCACCAGCGTGACCACGGGGATGTCGAACGCGTCGCACAGCTGCAGGAAGCGGGCGGCCTTGTCGGCGCCGTCGCTGTCGATGGCCCCGGCGAGGTGGCCGGGGTTGTTGGCCACCACGCCGACGGGACGACCCTCCACCCGGGCGAACGCGGTGACCATGCCGAGGCCGAAGTCGCGGCGCAGTTCCAGCACACTGCCGGTGTCGAACAGGCCCTGGATCACCCGGTGCACGTCGTAGCTGCGCTTGCGGTCCTCGGGGATGACATGGCGCAGCTCGCGCTGGTCGGCGCAGGTCCACTCGGCGGGCGGCTCGGGGCTGAAGTAGCCCAGGTACTGGCGGGCGGCGGCCACCGCGGCCGCCTCGTCGGGCACCACGATGTCGACCACACCGTTCGCCCGCTGCACCTCGATGGGGCCGATCTCGTGCGGGTCGAACACGCCGAGGCCGCCACCTTCGATCATGGCCGGCCCGCCCATGCCGATGTTGCTGTCCTCGGTGGCGATCACCACGTCGCAGCAGCCCAGGATGGCCGCGTTGCCGGCGAAGCAGTAGCCGGCGTTCACGCCGACGATGGGCACCAGGCCGGACAGCTCGGCGAAGTACAGGAACGCCAGGCAGTCGAGGCCGCTGACGCCGCTCTGGTCGGTGTCGCCTGGGCGGCCACCGCCGCCCTCGGTGAAGAACACCACGGGCAGGCGCATCTGCTCGGCGAGCTCGAACAGGCGGTCCTTCTTGTGGTGGTTCTGCGTGCCCTGGGTGCCGGCGAGCACCGTGTAGTCGTAGCTCATGGCCACCACCGAACGGCCGTCCACCTTGCCGAGGCCGCCGATCATGCCGTCGGCCGGCGTCCGGGCGATGAGGTCGGCCAGTTCGCGACGACGCCGCTGGGCGGCGATCACCACCGGGCCGTACTCCACGAACGAGCCCTCGTCCACCAGGTCGGCCACGTTCTCGCGGGCGGTGCGGCGGCCCACGGCGCGCCGGCGGGCGACGGCGTCGGGGCGGGCGGCATCGAGGCCCACCTGGTGGCGGGCCACCACCTCGGCCAGGTCGGGCCGCACGTGGGCGGGGTCCTCCTGCACTTCGGCCACCACTTCGGCCACCACTTCGGCCACGGTCACGGCGCCGGGCTCCACCGTGGCCACCACGGCGCCCTCCATGACGGTGGTGCCGGGCCGCACCAGCAGGCCACGCACGACGCCGTCGGTGGTGGCGTCGATGGCGTGGTGCATCTTCATCGACTCGATGAGCATCAACTGTTGGCCCTTGCGCACCTGCTGCCCGGGCTCGACGTCGACGGTGACGATGGTGCCCTGCATGGGTGCGGTGATCTCGGTGAAGTCCCCCACGGCGAGGACCGTAGTCGGGCTAGGGTCCGCGTCGTATGAGCGAGGCCGTCGACATCCCGGTGGCGGGCCGCACGGTCACCGTGACGAGCCCCGAGAAGGTGTACTTCACCACTCGCGGCGAGACGAAGCTCGATCTGGTCGAGTACTACCTGTCGGTGGGCGACGCGGTGATGCGCCAGATGCAGGACCGGCCGGTGCTGCTGCAGCGCTTCCCGAACGGCGCGCACGGTACGAACTTCTTCCAGAAGCGCATCCCCGACAGTGCACCCGAGTGGTTGCACACCACCACCGTGCTCACACCCAACGGCACGCCGTCGCGGGCGCTCGTCATCGCCGACCTCGCCCACCTCGTGTGGGCGGTGAACCTGGGGTGCCTGGGGTTCCACTCGTGGCCGGTGCGGGTTCCCGACCAGGACATGTGCGACGAGCTGCGCATCGACCTCGACCCCGGCGACGGCACCACGTACGCCATGGCCCAGGAGGCCGCCACCGAGGTGAAGGCGCTGTTCGACGAGCTCGGCGTGCGCAGCTTCATCAAGACCTCGGGCAACCGCGGCCTGCACGTGTACGTGCGCCTGGTTGCCGACCACGACAGCTACGCCGTGCGGTCGGCTGCGGTGGCCGTGGCACGCGAGCTCGAACGGCGCCGGCCCGACCTGCTCACCGCGGCGTGGTGGAAGGAGGAGCGCGGACCGCGCATCTTCATCGACTTCAACCAGAACGCCCCGCACAAGACCGTGTTCGCGCCGTGGTCGGTGCGGGCGCTCGACCACGCGCCGGTGAGCTTCCCGTTCCCGTGGGAGCTGCTCGCCACGCTGCGCCCGCACGACATGACCATCGCCACCGTGCCCGCGTGGGTGGACCAGCACGGCGACGCGTGGGGCGACATGAACGATCACCCGCAGTCGCTCGCACCCCTCATGGAACTGGTGCGCCGCGACGACGCCGCAGGGCTGCCCGATGCGCCGTGGCCGCCGCAGTACCCGAAGATGGCCGGCGAGCTCACCCGGGTGCAGCCGAGCCGGGCCAAGAAGCCGAAGGCCGAGCAATGACCGCACTGCCCCTCGCCCACCGCTGGTTCGAGCGCACCACCATCGACGCGCAGGTCACGCTGCTGTGGGAGCCGCACGTCATTCCGCTCATGCGCTGCAACATCTGGCACGTGGCGGGCCGCGATCGGGACCTGGTGGTCGACACCGGCATGGGGTTGGTGAGCCTCGTCGACGAGCTGGCCGACCTGGTCGACAAGCCGATCACCGCGGTGGCGACGCACGGCCACGACGACCACATCGGCGGCCACCACGAGTTCGACGACGTGGTCGTGCACGGCGCCGAGGCCCACCTGCTGCTCGACCCGCCGCTCACCACCCTGCACATCCGCAACGCGTGGGGCGACGACGTGGTGGACGGCCTGGAGGCCATGGGTTACCCCATCCCCGAGGCGTACTTCGTCGACGCGCTGCCCCCGGTGATGCGCCCCGGCATGTCGATCGACTCGTTCCGCCAGGGGGCGGTGCGCGCGGTCCGCACCGTCGGCGAGGGCGATGTCCTCGACACCGGCGATCGGGCTTTCGAGGTGCTGCACCTGCCCGGTCATTCAGCCGGTTCCATCGGTTTGTGGGAGGCGGCGACGGGCACGCTGTTCTCGGGCGACGCCATCTACGACGGGCCGCTGCTCGACGAACTGCCCGAGTCGTCGATCGCCGACTACTGCGCCACGATGGAGCGGTTGCTCACCCTGCCGGTCACCGTGGTGCACGGCGGGCACGACCCCAGCTTCGGGCGCGACCGGTTGCGCGAACTGGCCCGCCAGTACCTGGCACGACGCCGCTGACCAGGGCCTCGGGATCCGTCCTCAAGCGGCGGCCCGACGCGCCCGAAGACAGGGGTGATGAACGCGCCGCACCTGCCGACATTGCCCAGCCTTCCCCCGCGGGCGGGCACCGCAGCGGCCGCCCCGCCACCGGCCGCGTTCCCACCGCCGTCGCCGTTCGCGGCACCGGTCGTCGCCACTGCAGCAACGTTCGCTGCCCCGCCACAGCCCACGTCGGCCGCCCCTCTCCCGTCGCCGACCATTCCGCCGCCGCCGCCCTCGCAGACCTCGGTGCGACAGGTCCACGCCCCCATCGACATCGCCGCGTTGCGTCGTCCGAAGCGCAAGATCCGGTCCACGCTGGTGACCACCACGGTGGTCGGCATCTTCCTGGCCGGGCTCACCACCGGTGTGGTGCTGGCCTGGCGCACCATCGCCGAGTCGTCGGCCGACAGCAGCGCGGCCACCGAGACCACCACCGGCGCCGGCACGGCGGACACAGTGGCGCCGGCAGGCGTGGTGACGCCCACCGCGGCGCCGCTGCAGGTGGCCGGCGCGAACTGGGTGGAGTACAGCCACACGCCGCTCACCGTGCGCGTGCCGCCCGCGGCGACCGTGCAGGTCGACGGGACGGCCACCAAGTACCAGTCCGACACCGACCGGCTGGTCGTGGTCGTCGGCCCGTACACGGCCGTGGGCAGCGAGGAGCAGATCTTCCGCGACCTGGTCGCCAACCTGTCGTCCACGCTGCACGGCACCGCCGGTGCCACCACACCGGTGCACTCGCTCGGCACCGCCTTCCAGGTGGTCATCGCCGGGCCCGACGGTACGTGGACCCACGTGCGCGGGTTGTTCCTCGGGGGGATGTCGGTCATCATCGCCGGGCAGGGCGATCAGGCCGAGCCGTCGGCCGTCCACGTGGCGTGGATGAGCATCGGCTACGGCGGCGTGAACGCCACCGGCGCGTAAGTCGTCAGACGCCCAGTTCGGCGGCGCGGGCGAGCACCCGCTCGCGCTCGTCGCCGATGGTGGTGCTCTCGCCGTGGCCGGTGTGCACGACGGTGTGGTCGGGCAGCACCAGCAGGCGGTCGCGGATGGAGCGCAGGATGGTGGGCTCGTCGCTGTACGAGCGGCCGGTGGCGCCCGGGCCGCCGCAGAACAGCGTGTCGCCGCTCAGCAGCACACCGGACGCGACGTCGTGGAAGCAGCAGCAGCCGGGCGAGTGACCGGGCGTGTGCAGGATGCCCAGCTCGTGGCCGGCCACCTTCAGCACGTCGCCGGGCGTCACCGCGCCGTCGGGCTGCGAGCCGGGGTACACCACGTCCCACAGCATCCGGTCGGCGTCGTGCAGCAGGATGGGTGCGTCCACCAGGTCGCGCAGCGGCACGGCCGCGTTGATGTGGTCGTTGTGGCCGTGCGTGAGGACGATGGCCTTCACCGTGCGGCCGTGCACCGCTGCGGCGATGGGCGCGGCGTCGTGGGCGGCGTCGAACACCACCACCTCGCGGTCGTCGCCGACGATCCAGATGTTGTTGGTGACCTGCCATTCACCGCCGTCGAGGGCGAAGATGCCGTCGGTGGTGACCAGTTCGATCGCCACTCAGAGCACCACCACGGACCGCAGCACTTCGCCACGCTCCATCTTGTGGAAGGCCTCTTCGACGGCGTCGAGCGAGATGGTCTCGGACACGAACTTGTCGAGCGGCAGGCGGCCCTGCTGGTGCAGGGTGACCAGCATGGGGAAGTCGCGCGACGGCAGGCAGTCGCCGTACCAGCTGCTCTTCAGCTGGCCGCCACGGCCGAACACCTCGATGAACGGCAGTTCGAGCGTCATGTCGGGGCGGGGCACGCCCACCAGCACCACGGTGCCGGCCAGGTCGCGGGCCTCGAACGCCTGCTTGTACACCTCGGGGTGGCCGATGGCTTCGATGCACACGTCGGCACCGTTGCCGCCGGTGACCGAGCGGATGTACTCCACGGGGTCGGTGGTCTTCGAGTTGACGGTGTGGGTGGCGCCGAACTGCTTGGCGAGCTCGAGCTTCCGGTCGTCGATGTCGACGGCGATGATGGTGTGCGCACCGGCCAGCAGGGCGCCGGCGATGGCGGCATCGCCCACGCCGCCGCAGCCGAACACGGCCACCGAGTCGCCACGGCCCACGTTGCCGGTGTTGATGGCGGCGCCGATGCCGGCCATCACGCCGCAGCCCAGCAGGCCGGCGGTGGCGGCGGGCACATCGGGGTCCACCTTGGTGCACTGGCCGGCGGCGACGAGCGTCTTCTCGATGAACGCACCGATGCCCAGCGCGGGCGAGAGCTCGGTGCCGTCTTCGAGGGTCATCTTCTGGGTGGCGTTGAAGGTGCTGAAGCAATACCAGGGGCGGCCGCGGAGGCAGCTGCGGCAGGTGCCGCACACGGCACGCCAGTTGAGGATGACGAAGTCGCCGGGCTGCACGTTGGTGACGCCCTCGCCCACCGACTCGACCACGCCCGCGGCCTCGTGGCCGAGCAGGAACGGGAACTCGTCGTTGATGCCACCCTCGCGGTAGTGCAGGTCGGTGTGGCACACGCCGCAGGCCTGCACCTTCACCACTGCTTCGCCCGGGCCGGGATCCGGCACCACGATCGTCTCGATCGTCACCGGAGCACCCTTGCTCCGTGCCACCACACCGCGAACCTTCTGAGCCATGACCCCTCCTCGGAAAACCGTCGTGACCTTAGTGGTCGGCGTCAGCGACGAGCCACCAATCCGGCGAGCATCAGGTCCAACGCGTCCTCGAAGCGTTCGTCGGCGGTGCCCCGGTACAGGTGCGCGGCGACGGCCCTGACGGCGGGGAAGCCGTCGGCGTCGAGCGTGGCGTAGTCGTCGCGCCAGCGGTCGTACGCGGCGGCCCGTTCGGCGGCAGGCAGGGCGGCGACGGCGGCGTCGATGGCGGCCGAGCCCACCGTCAGCTCGATGAGCGAGTGATAGGCGCGGGCGGCGGCGGGCGCCCGGAAGCCGCCGCGGCGCAGTTCGCGGAACAGCGCCTCGGTGAAGGCCAGCTCGTTGCCGAGGCGCGTGGGGGCGGCGTGCACCAGCGCGGCCAGGCGGGGCTGGCGCAGCTGGGCGGCGCGCAGTTCGATGCACAGCCGGCGTACTGCGGCCCGCCAGCCCTCGCGGGGCCGGGGGGCGATGTCGACGTCGGACAGGAAGTGGTCGCCCACGGCGCGGTGCAGGTCGTCGACGTTGCGGACGTGCCGGTACAGGGCCGACGGGTCGCAGCCCAGCGCGTCACCGAGCACCCGGACGGTGAGGTGCTCGGCCCCCTTCTGGGCCACCAACTGCACGGCGGCCTCGACGATGCGGTCGCGGCTCAGGGTGGGCGGACGACCCATCAGTCGAACAGCCGCGCCCGGCCCAGCCGCTCGGTGCACACCTCGGCACTCCACGGAAGCATGGTGCTGCCCAACCGGGCGTCGCGGTACATCCGCTCGAGTGGCAGGTTCTTCTGCATCGACTGGCCGCCGCACACCTTGATCGACATGCTCGCCACTTCGGCGGCGTGCTCCATGACGGTCACCGCGGCAGCCCAGCCACGCACCAGCTCGTCCTCGCTGGGGTCGATGTCCGCCTCGTCGATGGCCCGGTAGAGCATGGCCCGCGACTGCTCGTGCTTCAGCTGCATCTGCGCCCAGCCGACCTGCTTGATGGGGTGGTCGCGGCGAGAGCCGGCCACCTGGCCGGGCAGCTCACCACGCAGGTACAGGCGGGTGGCGTCGAGGATGCCGCCGGTGAGGCCGAGGTAGCTGGGGCACAGCGACAGGAACAGCCACGGGAAGCGGTTGGCGGCCTGGTTGTACATGCCGGCCGGCATCCACTCGTTGTCGTGGGGGACGAACACGTCCTTCATCAGCAGGGTGCGCGACACGGTGCCGCGCATGCCCAGCGGGTCCCAGTCGTCGACGATCTCCACGCCTTCGCCGTCGGACGGCACGCCGAGCAGGCGGATCTCGTCCTCGCCGGGCACCTGGCAGGTGACGTTGTAGAAGGTGGCCGCGCCGGAGAGTGAGGCGAAGATCTTGCGGCCGGTCACCAGCCAGCCGCCGTCGACCGGCACGGCCTTGGTGGCCACACCGGCGGTGGCACCGGGGGCGAGCCCCTCCGAGAACGGCTGGCTGTGGATGTCGCCACGCTCCACGACGCCGCGGTACATGGCGGCGCGCACCTCTTCGTGCCGCGCCCGCTGCTCGGGCGTCATGTCCAGCAGGTCGGCCACCTGGCCGCACCACAGCATGGTGGCGTTGTGCATGTTGAACGTCAGGCCGGTGGCACCGCAGTGGCGGCCCACCTCTTCGCTGACGCGGATGTAGTCGGCGTAGTGCGCCCCGAGGCCGCCGTACTGGGTGGGCACCGAGACGGCGAGCAGCCCGTTGGCGCGGAAGTCGGCGAAGTTCTCGAAGGGGAAGCTGGCCTGCAGGTCGTAGGTGACCGCCCGTTCCTTCATGGCGGGGCCCATCGCTCGCACCAGGTCCACCATCTCGTCGCGGGTCATCGCAGCTGTCATTGCGGCATCACACCAGAGGGTGCGCCAGTTTGTCAACAACGTTGACGAATTCATTGACACCGCCCGGCGCGGTCGACAGACTGTCGCCATGCCCGAGCCGATCGACGCCGCGCACGACGGCTTCGCCTGGCGCGAGGCGGGATCTGGCGACCTGGTGGTGCTGTTCCACGGGCTGGGTGGCAGCCGCATCTCGTGGGAGGCGCAGCTGGGCCACCTGGGTCATCGACGAGTGGCCGCATGGGACCTGCCCGGCTACGGCCAGGCCGCTCCCCTGCCCGACCAGCCGCTCACGTTCGGCGCGCTGGCCGCCGCAGCGTCCGACTTCATCAGCATGCTCGGCGCCGACCGCGCCCACGTGGCGGGCATCTCGATGGGCGGCATGATCGCCCAGTACCTGGCCGCATGGCACCCCACCCGCGTGCGCTCGCTCACCCTGCTGTCGTCGAGCCCGGCGTTCGGCCTGGACGGCACCGACCCCGAACAGTGGCGGGCGGCCCGGCTGGCCCCACTCGAGGAAGGCCAGCGGCCGGCCGACTTCGCCGAGCGCGTGCTGCGCTCGCTGGCCGGGCCGGGCATCTCCGACGAGGCGTTCCGTCAGCAGGTCCACGCCATGGGCCGCATCGGCCCGGCAGCGTTGCGGCGCAGCGTCGAGTGCCTCGTCACCCACGACACGCGCCCGCTCCTGGCGAAGATCACCGCACCCACGCTGGTGCTGGTGGGCGACGCCGACGCCGAGACCCCGGTGGCCTACAGCAGCTTCCTGGCCGACCACATCGCCGGCGCGTCACTCACCGTCATCGAGGGTGCCGGGCACCTGCTCAACGCCGAAGCGCCCGACCAGGTGAACCACCTCATCCGCCAGCACCTCGACCGAGTGGAGGCCGCCGCATGAACCAACCCTCCACCGAATGGCGCTACATCAGGGCCTTCGCCGCGCACTTCGCCCGCTGCGGACTGCACGAGGGCGAGCTGGTGGCCGTGCTCAGCGAGTCGCAGAGCCGGCCGGCCTTGGTCGAGACCGCGCGGCTGGCCGCACAGTCGCTGGGCGGCCGGGTGATCGACGTGGTGGTGCCCACTCCCCCGTCGGCGCACGCCGTTCCCATCCGCTCCACCGGCACATCGCAGGCCATCGCGCACCACGAGGCGGTCATCGCCGCGCTGCTCGCCAGCGACCTGGTCATCGACTGCACGGTCGAGGGGTTGTTGCACAGCCCCGAGTTGGGCCGCATCCTGTCGGGCCGGGCACGGGTGCTGATGATCTCGAACGAGCACCCCGAAGTGCTCGAGCGGTTGCCGTGGGACGACGACCTGCCCCGCCGGGTGGCGCTCGGCCACGAGTGGTTGAAGGCCGCCACCACCATGCACGTCAGCAGCCCGGCCGGCACGCGGCTCAGCGTGCAGCTGGCCGGCGGCTTCACGGCCGGCAGCACCGGGCTCACCGACGGCCCCGGCTCCATCGCCCACTGGCCGGGTGGCCTGGTGCTCACGTTCCCGGCGGCGCATTCGGTGGAGGGCATCGTGGTGCTCGCGCCGGGCGACATGAACCTGACGTTCAACCGGCTCGTCGAGTCACCGGTGACGCTGCACATCGTCGACGACCACATCGAGCGCATCGAGGGCGACGGCGCCGACGCCATCCTGTTCCGCGAGTACCTGTCGGCGTTCGGCGATCGCGAGAGCTACGCCACCAGCCACGTCGGGTGGGGCATGAACCAGTTCGCCCGGTGGGACGCCGCCCAGCTGTACGACCGCCGCGAAACGTGGGGCACCGAGGCGCGGGCGTGGGCCGGCAACTTCCTGTACTCCACCGGGGCGAACGAGAACGCCGGCCGGTTCACGGCGGGCCACTTCGACCTGCCGATGCGCAACTGCACCGTGCTGCTCGACGACCGCGTGGTGGTGCGCGACGGCGTGCTGGCCGACGAGTTGGCCCCGCCGTCCTGACGGGTCGCCCGAATAGGCTCGGCACATGACGACGGAACGGGTCATCGAATCGGCGCAGGTGGTCCTGCCGTGCGCCGAGCCCATCAGCACCACCATCAACTTCTTCACCGGGCTGGGCTTCAAGGTGCGCACCATCGTCCCCGCCGACCATCCGCGGCTGGCGGTGCTCAGCGGGCACGGCATGACGTTGCGGCTGGAGGTGGGCGCCGACGCTGCACCCGGCCGTCTGCGGCTGCTGTACACGGCGGGCGAGGCGGGCGAGGTGGTGGCACCGAACGGCACGGTGGTCGAGTTCGTGTCGGCCGCGCCGGTACTCGACATCCCGCCGCTGCAGGAGGCGTTCGTGGTCAGCCGCATGCCGGCGAACGACGACTCGTTCGGCGAGGGCCGGTCGGGCATGCTCTACCGCGACCTCATCCCCGGTCGCCTCGGCGGCCGGTTCATCGCGTCGCACATCCTCATCTCCCACGGCGGCCCGGTGGGCGACTACGTGCACTTCCACAACATCCGCTTCCAGATGATCTACTGCTACCGCGGCTGGGTGAAGGTGGCCTACGAGGACCAGGGCGAGCCGATGCTCATGCGCGAGGGCGACTGCTTCCTGCAGCCGTCCACCATCCGCCACCGGGTGCTCGAGGCGAGCGACCGCATGCAGGTCATCGAGATCGGCTGCCCGGCCGAGCACGAGACCTGGGGCGACCCCGAGACCGTGCTGCCCACCGGTGCGCTGCGGCCCGACCGCGGCTACGGCCCCGATGGCCACCGCTTCGTGTTCCACCAGGCGGCCGAGGCGACGTGGCAGCCGTGGCGCCTGGCCGGCTACGAGCACCGCGACACGGGAATCGGCGCGGCGATGGACGGCGTGGCCGCGGCGCGTGTGGTGCGGCCGGTCGGCTCGCCGGCGGCGGTCACCGCCCGGCACACGGCCGAGTTCGTGTTCACGTTCGTGCTCGACGGCGCCATCACCCTGCAGCGCGAGGGCGACGAGCCGTTGCGCATGGGCGAGGGCGACTCGTTCGTCGTGCCGGCCCACACCGACTACACGCTCAGCGACCCGAGCGCCGACCTGCAGTTGCTCGACGTCACGCTCCCCGCCGACGTCCCGCCCGCCCTCTGACCAGCGCCTCTCAGGCGTCGAGGACGTCGAGGACCTGACCGAGCCATTCGATCGACGCCTGGGTGATGGGGTCCACCACCAGTTGCACGTGCTGTGCGCCGGCGGCGGCGAACTGGGCCAACTGTTCGGCCAACTGCTCGGGCGCGCCCGCCAACGGCAGCACGGGGTCGGACGACGAACCGCCCATCGTGCGACCCACGCCGTTCGGCGCCTGCACGTACACGCACGCCGTGGCGAGCAGCGTGTCGGGGTCGCGGCCGGCGGCCTCGGCGGCGGCACGGACGCCGGTCACCACCTCGGCGAAGCCGGCCGGCGTGTTGCCGTGGACCGTCCACCACACGTTCCAGGCGTGCACGTGCGGCAGGGTGATCGACAGCATCCGCGGGCGGTTCGTGCCCACCATCAGCAGCGGGCCGCCGGGGCGGGTGGGCGGCGGATCGATGACGCAGCGGTCGATGGAGTGGTACGTGCCCGTGTGGGTGACGTTCTCACCGGCGAGCAGGCGGTGGACGATGCCGAACGCTTCTTCGAAGCGGTCCACGCGGCGGTCGAACGGCAGGCCGAACGCCTGGTACTCGCGCTCGTTCCAACCGGCACCGACGCCGAGCACCAGGCGACCGCCGGAGATCGCGTCGATGGTGGCGGCCATCTTGGCGATCATCGCCGGGTCGTGGAAGCCCAGCGACGACACGAGCGAGCCCAACTGCACGCGCTCCGTCACCGCGGCCAGCGCGGCGAGCGACGTGTACACCTCCCACGGGCCGCGGCTGGTGCCGTCGGGCAGGTCGTACAGCAGGTGGTCGCCCAGCCAGATGGAGTCGAAGCCGACGGCCTCGGCCGCCTGGGCCATGGCGATGAGCTCGGGCCACGGCACGCGCCGTTCGACCTCGGGCAGTTGAACTCCGACATGCAGGGGGCGGGCCATGGGGCCGAGCCTATGGCGGGCGGGCGGGCGGCGCG
>CBHWEI010000105.1:0-12084 GCA_966112835.1 uncultured Acidimicrobiaceae bacterium | reverse complement strand
CCTCGGCGCCGTCGCGGGTGGCAGCGGCACGCACGACGGTGCGGATGCTCTGCGCAGTGCGACCACGGCGGCCGATGACGCGACCGAGGTCGCCCGGGCCGACCTTCACCTCGAGGCGGATGCGCCCCTTGGCATGGCCGGCCTCGACCTCGACGGCCTCGGGGTCGTCGACGATGGACTTGACGACGTGGGTCAACACGGCCGTGGCCGTGGGCGCCAGGTCGGCGTCGTCCTGGGGGGTGGTGGACTCGTCGGTCACGACGGGGTCCGAGGTCACTTCGCGGCGCGGGCAGCGCCGAACTCGGCCCAGGCGCCCGAGATCTCGAGCAGCTTCTTCACGCGCTCGGTGGGCTGCGCACCGTCGAGCAGCCACTTCACGGCCTTCTCGTTGTCGACGGTGAGCGCCGACGGCTCGGTACGGGGGTTGTACGTGCCGACGATCTGGATGAACCGACCGTCACGCGGGGACCGGGAATCGGCCGCCACGATGCGGTACTGCGGCTGCTTCTTCTTGCCAACCCGGGTGAGGCGCAGCTTCACTGCCATGAGACGAGGTGCTCCTTGAGAATACGAACCACGAAAGACTAGCGGGACGAAGCCCTGACGACACCTGCCGCGGCAGGTCAGTTGCCGAATCCGGGGAAGCCCGGGGGCAACCCGGGGGCACCGCCGCCCGGAAGGCCGGGCATGCCCGGCGCGCCGCCCATGCCGGCGGGCATGGTGAAGCGACCGCCACCCTTGCCCTTCTTGCCCTTCTTGCCGGGTCGGCCGCCACCCATGGCACCCATCCGCTTCATCATCTTCTGCATCTCGCTGAACTGCTTGACCAGGCGGTTCACGTCGCCGACGGTGGTACCGCTGCCATTGGCGATGCGGGTGCGTCGGCTGCCGTTGATGATCTCGGGCTTGCGCCGCTCGGCCGGCGTCATGCTGCGGATGATGGCCTCGATGGGCTTCAGCTGATCGTCGCCGATCTGGGCATTCTTCATCTCCTTGGGGACCCCGGGCATCATGCCCATGAGGTTGCCCAGGGGGCCCATCTTCTTCAGCGCCTGCATCTGCTCGAGGAAGTCGTCGAGCGTGAACTCGCCCTCCAGCAACTTCTCGGCGGCCTTCTCGGCCTGGTCCTTCTCGAACGCCTGCTCGGCCTGCTCGATGAGCGACAGGACGTCGCCCATGCCCAGGATGCGGCCGGCCATGCGGTCGGGGTGGAACTGCTCGAACTCGGTGAGCTTCTCGCCCGTGCTGGCGAACGCGATGGGCCGGCCAATGACTTCCTTCACGCTCAGCGCGGCGCCACCGCGGGCGTCGCCGTCGAGCTTCGACATGATGACGCCGTCGATGGCCAGCGTCTGGTGGAACGCCTCGGCCACCCCCACCGCGTCCTGACCGGTCATCGCGTCGATGACCAGGAACGTGTAGTCCGGCTGGATGGTGGCGCTGATCTGGCGCACCTGCTCCATGAGCTCGGCGTCGACCGACAGGCGACCGGCGGTGTCGACGATGAGCACGTCCTTGCCCAGCCGGCGGGCCTCTTCCAGGCCGCGGCGGGCGGTGGCCACCGGGTCGCCGGGCTCGCTGAACACCGGCACGTCGATCTGGCGACCGAGCGTGCGCAGCTGCTCGACGGCGGCGGGACGCTGCAGGTCGGCGCCGACCAGCAGCGGCTGGCGGCCCTGGCTCTTGAACCAGCGGGCCAGCTTCGCCGAGTTGGTGGTCTTGCCCGAGCCCTGCAGACCCGCCATGAGCACCACCGTGGGCGGGCGGCTGGCGTACTGGATCTTCAGCGTCTCGCCACCGAGCATGGCGGTGAGCTCGGCGTTGACGATCTTGATGACCTGCTGGCCGGGGTCGAGGGCGTCGCTGACCGTGGCGCCGATGGCCTGCTCACGGATGCGGGCCGTGACGTTGCGGACGACACCGACGTTGACGTCGGCCTCGAGCAGGGCCGTACGGATCTCTTTGAGCATCTCGTCGACATCGGCTTCGGTGAGGCGGCCCTTGCCGCGCAACCGCTTGACGATGCCTTCGAGGCGGGATGACAGCGAATCGAACATGCGGGCACCAACGCTACCGGGGCCACCTGACCCCGGACGCGTCACCGGCCCGACCCCCTGTGGGATCGGACCGGCTCGCCACGGATTGGAGCAGTCGGTTCAGCCGATGCTGTCGATGCCGACGACCACGCCGGCCTCGACCGCGACGTTCACCCGAGTGGGCGAGTAGTCGTCGGTGAGCATCTGGCCCTCGCCGTCGAGCGTGGACACCCGGATGGCCCAGCCGTTGCCGTCGGCCAGCTTGGTGGCCTCGTCGATGGTGAGACCCACCAGGGTCTTCGCCACGGCGGCGGGGTCGAGGGCCTGGGGCAGGTCGGTGACCGGCGTGGTGTCGACCGGGGTGGTGTCGACCGGGGTGGTGACATCGGTGCCGGGGACGTCGGTGCTGACGGTGTCGACCGGCGCCGGGTCGGGCTGGGCGATGTACTGGTCGTCGACCGCGATGACGGTGTACTCGCCGCCGTCGGCGCTGGTGAACGTGTACGCGGGCAGCAGCCACACGGTGCCGTCGTCGGCCCACACCATGGTGACATCGGCGCGGACGCCCGTGAGGTGGATCGTGATCGGCTCGACCGAGGTGGGCGGGGCGATGCCGGGCTCGATGACGCAGTCGGCGGCCGGGTCGCAAATGGGCTCGGGGGCGACGCTGGCGTCGCCGGCCGAGATGGTCACGGTGCCGTCGCTGCTCGTGGTGCCGGCGCCGACGTTCACGGTGCCACCACCCACGCCGATGCCACTGGCGATGGCCTTGCTGGTGACGTCGCCGGCCATGCCGCGCAGCACGCCGCCGCCACCGAAGCCGGCCATCCACATGCCGTTCTGCTCGTTCAGGCGGGCGAGGCCCGCTTCCGGGGTGACCAGCGGGTACTCGTCGGAGGCCTGCGGGGCGGCGAGCGAGCCCGAGGCCCACACCACGGCGCCCTCGGCGCCGTAGCCGATGTTCACCTGGATGGGGCTGCGGTGCCCGTCGAGCAGCAGCCATGCCGTGACGTTGGCGCCGTAGTCGTCGGCGTATGCGGTGAGCTCGTAGTTGCTGGGGTCGAGGCCCAGGTCGGTGAGGAACTGCTTGGCCTTCACCGTGGCCGCTGCCTTGTCGGGCACGTTCACCGGCGGGGCCGGCGTCTCGCACGGCATGGGATCGACCGGGATGGGGTCGACCACGACGGAATCGGGCGGGGCGACCGCGGTGTCGGGCGCCACCGCATCGGTGCCGGACGTGGCACCGGCGGGGTTCAGCGTCTCGGAGCCGGCACTGGTGCCACCGACCGTGTCGCTCGGCATGGCGCAACCACCGGCGACGGGCGCCATGGGAGCGGGGCTGTACCACCAGCTGAGCATGCCGTCGTTGGTGACGGTGAGCGAGGCGGTGCTGTAGTCGGCGGCGCCGACCATCCAGCCGCCACCCTGGTCGGCCGAGAGCTGACGCACGTCGCCCTCCACACCGAGGAGCTTGGCGATGCGAGCCACGACCGCCTTGTCGACCGACGTGCCGGCCGGCAACGTCCACGACTTGCCGGTGGTGCCGAGGTCGGGGTAGCTGCCGTCGAACACGTAGGTGATGTCCTGGAGGACCATCATCTTGTCGCCGGCCCCTGCTTCCGGAGCGGCCGCCGTGTTGCGGCCCCCGGCGGCGCCGAGGTGGATGACCGCCGGCGTCTTGGCGCCCGAGATGGTCGAGCCGCCGTCACCGCAGGCGCTGAGCCCGAGTACGGCGATGGTGGCGATCAGAGCGATTCGTCGCGAACGCAACATGACGGTGTTCCTTCCTTGGTCCCCTGTGGGAAGTGGTCGTGCACCGGTTGTGACGACCGCCACGCGGCGGCGGTTCCGAGAAATCGATCAGTCGGCGAAAAGGGCGTCGATGAACTCGCCGGGCGAGAAGGGCACCAGGTCACCGATGGTCTCGCCCAGACCGACCAGCTTCACCGGAAGGCCCAGCTCGGTCTCGATGGCGAACACGATGCCGCCCTTGGCCGAACCGTCGAGCTTGGTGAGGACGACGCCGGTGATGCCCACACCGTCGATGGTGGTGGCGTCGCCGAACTCGCGCGCCTGGGTGAGGCCGTTCTGGCCGGTGGTCGCGTCGATGACGAGCAGCACCTCGGTGACGTTGCCGTTGCCCTTCGAGGCCACGCGCCGAACTTTGCGCAACTCGTCCATGAGGTTGGTCTTGGTGTGCAGGCGGCCGGCAGTGTCGGCCAGCACCAGGTCCACGCGGCGAGCGCTCGCGGCCTCGATGGCGTCGAAGATGACCGCGCTGGGGTCGCCGCCTTCGTTGCCGCGCACGATGTCGCTGCCGCTGCGCTCGGCCCACGTGGTGAGCTGTTCGGCGGCGGCGGCGCGAAACGTGTCGCCCGCCGCCATGAGCACCGTGCGGCCGAGCGCCTTCTGCTGTGCCGACACCTTGCCGATGGTGGTGGTCTTGCCCACCCCGTTCACACCCACGAACAGCCACACGTTCGGGTGACCGGGCTCGCCCGGCTCGAACCGCAGCGTGCGCTCCGAGCCCTCCAGGCGGCCGCGCATCTCGGCCTGGAGTGCGGCGAGCAGCGCGTCGGGATCGGCGATCTCCTTGCTCTTCACCCGCGCCTTCAGCCCGGCCAGCAGCTCGTCGGTGACGCGCACGCCCACGTCGGCGCGCAACAGCGACTCCTCCAGGTCGTCCCAGGTCTCCTGGGTGATGCCGCCACGACCGCGGATGCCCGAGAACGCCCCGGTGAACGCGCCGCGAGCCTTGGCCATGCGCGAGCGGAACGTGGGCACCTCGACCGGCTCGGCCGTCGCCACGGTGCCGACCGTGTCATCGGGGTCCTCCGGCACGTCGTCGTCGCCCGGTTCAGCGTCGCTGGCCGGCGGCTGCACCACCGGAGTGGGCGGCGTCGGCTTCACGGGGGCCGGCTTCGTGGGCGCCGGACGGGTGGCCGCGGGCGGCGCGGGACGGGCGGCGCGGCTGCGGTTCCACAGCACGACACCGATGCCGAACGCCACGACGACGGCGATGAGGACGAGGTAGATCGTGGATGACATGGTGCCCGCAGGCTACCCGTCGCCACCCTCGCTGAGCCGCTGTGCCAGCCACGCGAGCGGGATGGACACGATCATCACGAACGTCGCCATGACGTTCACCAGCGGCACGTTGTTGGGGCGGCTGAAGTTGGCGTAGATCCACACCGGCAGCGTCTGGAACCCCGAGCCGGCGGTGAACGTGGTGACCACGATCTCGTCGAAGCTGAGGGCGAACGCCAGGATGCCACCGGCCACCAGCGCCGAGCGCATGAGTGGGAACGTGACCAGCCGGAAGGTCTGCGTGCCGTGCGCGCCCAGGTCGGCGCTGGCCTCGATCAGGTTCGGCGACGAGCGCCGCAGCCGGGCCACCACGTTGTTGTACGCGACCACCACGCAGAACGTGGCGTGGGCGATGACCAGCGAGTGGAAGCCGAACCCCACCTTGAACGAGAACAGGCCCAGGTCGAACTCGCGGGAGAACGTGTTCTGCAGGGCGATGCCGGTGACGATGCCGGGCAGGGCGATGGGCAGCACGAGCAGGAACGACACCGAGTTCTTGCCGAAGAACCTGAACCGAGCCATGGCCATGGCGGCCAACGTGCCGAGCAGCATGGCGATGATCATGGCCACGAACGCGACCTTGCACGAGTTGAGCAGCGCCTCGCGAGGGCCGTCGGCCTCCCACGCCTTGCGCCACCAGTCGGTCGTGTAGCCGGTCCAACCCGGCCAGGCGACCGACTTCTGCGGGTTGAAGCTCAGCCGTGCCACCACCAGCAACGGCAGGTACAGGAACGCGAGCGTCAGCACCGTGGTGGCGCACAGGGCGATGCGGGCGGGCAGCGACAGCTTCACGGTGGTCAGAGGTTCTCGAACGCGCCCAGGCGCTTCATGGCCAGCAGGTACAGCACGACGATGAGCAGCGGCCACAGCGTGTACGCCGCGGCCAGCGGCTGGTTCGGAGCGCCCAGGGTGGAGTTGATGAGCGTGCCGAACATGAACTTCTCCTTCCCGTTGTTCACCAGCTGCGGGACGATGTAGTCACCGAGCGACAACGAGAAGGTGAAGATGCTGCCGGCGGCGATCGCGGGCAGCAGCAGCGGGAAGATGACGTCCTTGAACGTGCGGAACGGGCGGGCGCCCAGGTCGCCGGCAGCGTCGAGCAGCGACGGCGGCATGCGGTCCAGGCCCGCGTAGATGGGCAGCACCATGTAGGGCAGCCAGAAGTAGACGAGCGTGATGACGATGGCGACGCGCCCGTAGCCGGGGGTCCAGCCGAAGGTGGCGTCGAGGAAGCCGCCGGCACCCTTGCCGTTGGCCGCGAACTTGCCGCCGCTGGGGGCGACCATGGCACGCCACGCGTACCCCTTCACCAGGTACCCCGCCCACAGGGGCATGAGCATGGCGACGATGATGCCGCGTCGGATCCAGCGCGGCGCCACCTTGGCCACGAAGAACGACACGGGCAGGGCGATGACGAAGCACAGCACCGTCACCAGCAGGGCGACGCCCACGGTGCGGACGAGCACCCAGATGGTGTCGCGCACGGCGGGGTCGAAGATGTTGAAGGCCGCGACGATGTTGTCCCAGGTGAACTCGTTGGACGGCTTCTGGGTGACGGGGTCGAGCCGGTAGAACGCGCTGATGACGAGCAGCAGCAACGACCCCACGTAGACGAGCAGCATCCACGCCAGCGGCACCCCGAGCGTGGACGCCACGCCCAGGCCGCGCTTGCCGTGGAAGGCCCGGTTCACTCCCCTGACGGGACGGGAGGGCTCGGAAGCCCTCCCGTCCGTCAGGTCCACTTCGGTCAGGAGCGGAGCGCTGTCCAAGCGTTCACCCAGTCGGTGTAGGCCACGCACTTCACGTCGGTGCGGCCGTCGAGGCAGTCCTCGGTGGCGGTGGTCCAGTACCACACGTCCTTCCAGTAGTCGTCCTCGGCAGCGTGGAACGTGGCGCAGTGCTCGGCCATGCCCTCGAGATCGCACGACTTGGCGTTGCTCGGCGCCTCACCGAACCACACGGCGACCCGGCTGTTCGCCCACGGCGAAGCGATCCAGTCCATCCACAGCTTCATGCAGTTCGGGTTCTTCGCCTTCGACGAGAGCATCCACGTGTCGGACCAGCCGGTGGCGCCTTCCTTCGGCTTCACGGCGTCGATCTTGGCGCCGTTCGCCGTGGCCAGGTTCACGATGACCTGCCAGGTGGTGCCCGCCAGGACGTCGCCGTTCTCCAGCGAGGCCTGCTGGACGGTGTAGTCGCCCCAGTACTGGCTGGTGAGGTCCTTCTGCTGGTTCAGCAGGGCGATGGCCGCATCGAACTGCGTCTTGTCGAGCGCGTACGGGTCGGTGATGCCCAACTCGGGCTTGGTCGACATGAGGTACAGCGCCGCGTCGGCGATGTAGATGGGGCTGTCGTACACCGAGATGGCGCCGTCGGCCGGCGAACCGCCGTCGAACATGACACCCCACGAGTCGGGAGCGGCATCGGCGAAGGCCTCGGTGTTGTACACGAGCAGGTTGGCGCCGCGGCCGTGCGGGATGCCGTACGGCTTGCCGTCGACGCTGTTCCACGGCTGCAGCTTCAGCTGCTCGAAGATGTCGGCGTAGCTCGGGAACTCGGCCGGGTCGATCTCGACCACTTCGTCGCCCTGGATGAGGCGCGTGGTGGCGTCACCCGAGGCCGACACACCGTCGTACTCGCCGCTCTGCATGAGCTGCACCATCTCGTCGCTGGTGCCGCCGGTCTTCACGTTGACCTTGCAGCTGGTGAGGTCCTCGAACGGGTGCACCCAGTCGTACGCCGGGTCGTTCGTGCCGTCCTCGGCGTAGCCCGCCCAGGCGACGATGTTCAACGAGCCCTCGGCCTTGGCCACGAGATCGGGGTTCGGAGTCCACTGGTAGTCGACCGGTCCTCCGCCCGTCGTGTCGCTGCCACCGGTGGTGTCGCTACCGCCGGTGGTCTCGCTGCCCACCGTCGTCTCGGTGCCGGCCGTGGTGCCGGTGCCCTCGCTGCTGTCGTCGCTGCCACAAGCAGCGAGGACCAGTGCCGCTGACGCCAAGAGCGCCGCGGTGTATCGCACTTTCCTCACGTGTGTTCCTCCCCTTCGGTGTTGGTTTCTGCGACTGCATCGGCCGCGTCACGCGGCCACGCCAGGCGGGCGGACCCACCCACGGCGACACCAGCGAGCCCGTCGCTCGGCACGCTGGCGAGAAGGTGAGCGCCCGAGGCGAGGTGCACGCGCACCCGGCTCTCGGCGCCCAGGTACTGGACATCGGCGATGGTGCCCTCCGCCGACACCTCGCCGTCGCGCGGCGAGTCGGTGACCAGGCGGATGCGTTCGGGCCGCACCGAGTGCGTGGCCCGCACGCCGAGCAGCTCGTGGGAGAGCTGCGCGTCGAGGATGTTGCTGGTGCCGACGAACCCGGCCACGAACATGGTGGTGGGGTTGTCGTAGATGTCGCGGGGCGTGCCCACCTGTTCGATGCGACCCTTGTTGAACACGGCGACGCGGCTGCTCATGCTGAGCGCCTCGCCCTGGTCGTGGGTGACGAACACGAACGTGATGCCCACGTCGCGTTGGATGGCCTTCAGCTCGTGCTGCATCTCTTCGCGCAGCTTCAGGTCGAGCGCGCCGAGGGGCTCGTCGAGCAGCAGCACCTTCGGGTGGTTCACCAGTGCACGGGCCAGGGCGACGCGCTGGCGCTGGCCGCCGCTGAGCTGCGTGGGCTTGCGCCCGCCGAAGTTGCCGAGGCGGACCGATTCCAGCATCTCGCCGGCGCGACGGCGGCGCTCGGCCTTGGCGACGCCCTTCACCTTCAGCCCGTACTCCACGTTCTGCTGCACGGTCATGTGCGGGAACAGCGCGTAGTCCTGGAAGACGGTGTTGACGTCGCGGTCGTACGGCGGCTGGTGGGTGACGTCCTTGCCCTGCAGCAGGATGGCGCCGCCCGTCGGCAACTCGAAGCCGGCGATCATGCGCAGCACGGTGGTCTTGCCACTGCCACTGGGCCCGAGCAGTGAGAAGAACTCGCCCTCGCCGATGGTCAGGTCGACGCCGTCGACCGCGACGACCTCGTGGTCGCCCGCGCCGAAGTGCTTGCGCAGCCCCACCAGCTGGATGGCCGGAGTGGTGCGCGTTTCGTCGTGATCGGTGTGCAGTGCAACGGATTCGCTCACGATGCGCTGGTTCTCCCCTGGGAATTCGTCGCCGCGGTGCTGGATCGCGACGTTGCGCGATGCTAGCCCATCGCCGTGGCCGGCCGGATTGTTCCTGGTCCTAGGACCCCTCTGGGACCTGCTGGCCCCTCTGCGGGAGCGCTGGCCGCTCAGGCCGATGTGGAGACGCGCTCGACGATGACCTTCGACGAGCCACCGGGCTGCATGCTGACGCCGAGCAGGCTGTCACCGGCCTCCATGGTGCGCTTCTGGTGGCTGACGACGAGCAGCTGCGCCTCGCGCCGGAACTCGGCGATGAGGCCCAGGAAGCGGTGCAGGTTCACGTCGTCGAGGGCGGCCTCGACCTCGTCCATCACGTAGAACGGCGAGGGACGGCTGCGGAACACGGCGAACAGGAACGCCAGCGCGGTGAGGCTGCGTTCGCCACCGGACAGCAGCGAGAGCTTCTTCACGTTCTTGCCGCTGGGCTTGGCCTCGACCTCGACACCCGTGTTGAGCAGGTCGTCGGGGTTGGTGAGCACCAGCTTGCCGCTGCCGCCCGGGAACAGGGTGCCGAACAGCTGGTTGAAGTGCGTGCTCACGTCGGCGAAGGCGGCCGAGAACACGGTCTGGATCTCGAGGTCGACGGCCTTGATGACGCGCATGAGGTCGCGACGGGTGTTGCGTACATCCTCGAGCTGCTCCTCCAGGAAGCGGTGGCGTTCCTGCAGCTCGTTGAATTCCTCCAACGCCAGCGGGTTGATGGGGCCCATGAGCCGCAGTTCGCGTTCCAGGTCGCGCACTCGGGCTGCGGCGCCCACGCCGTCGCCCAGCGGCGGCATCTCGGCGGCCTCGGCCGCTGAGGGCTCCATGTCGTGGTCGCGGCGCAGCGCCTCGACCGCGCCCTCCAGGCGCATGCGCACCTCGGCCTCGTCGATCTCGACGCGGCGCATGCGCTCGCGCGACTCCTCCAGCTCCTTCTCGGCTGCGGAGCGGCGGCGACGGAGCGCGTCGAGCCGGCCGGCGATGCCGCGCACCTCGTCGCTCTGGCGACGGCGGATCTCGAGCAGCTCCTGGTGACGGCCCTCGATGACGTGGCGGTGCGCCTCGACCAGCTCGCCCAGGCGCTCGACGGCGGCCAGGCTGCGCTCGACCGCCTCGCGGCGCTGCGCCGCTTCGGCGCGTGCGGCCGCGTCGGCCTCGAGGCGGCGCTCGGTCTCCTGCAGGCGGCGTTCGAGGAAGGCCTGGCGCTCGTGCAGGCCGGCGTTGCGGACCTCCAAGTCCTGGCGGCGGCCGGCCAGACGGGCGGCCTGCGCGTCGAGGCGGGCGCGGGCCTCGCCACGCGCCTTCGCGGCCTCGGCCTCGGCGGCCTCGTCGGCCTCGAGCGCGGGCACCAGGGCCTCGAGCTCGGCGATGCGGGTGCGTTCGCGTTCGGTGCGCTCGTCGGCGTCGGCCAGCGTGTGTTCCAGGCCTTCGATCTCGGTCTGGGCCTCGCGACGCTCGCCCTGGCTGCGTGCCAGCGCCTCGCTGTTGGCCGAGAACCCGGCGTCGTGCGCGTCGAGCTTGCGGGTGAGCTCGTTCTCCTGCTGGCGCGCGGCCTGCAGCTCGGCCTTCGCCCCGGCCAGGGCCGTGTCGAGCCGGGCGAGCTCGGCCTGGGCGATGCCCGAGCGCTCCTGGGCCTCTTCCAGCGCAGCGGCCGTGGCGCCGCCACCGGCTGCACCGATGCGCCAGCCCGTGGGGCCGAAGCGATCGCCGTCGGACGTGACGACCACGGCGGCGGGGTTGGCGATGGCCAGATCGACGGCGTCGTTCCAGCTGTTGGCACGCACCGCGCCACCGAGCACGGCGTCGAGCAGAGCGGGCACACCGTCGTGACGGCTGCGCACGTGCGGACGCACCGCACTCCCGCCCGACACGGCCGGGGTTGAGGCGCCGCCACGGGTGCCGAGGGCCAGCACGGCGCCGTGCACGTTGTTGGCCTGCAGTGACTGCAGCGCCTGGCGACCGGTCTGCGGCGAGGCGACCACGACGGCCTGCAGGGCTTCGCCCAGCGCGGCCTCGACCGAGGCCTCCCAGCCGCCGTCGATCTCGATGAGGTCGAGCAGCGTGCCCAGCACACCGTCGACACCCGCCAGGTGCTCGGCTCCGGCGCGGGCGCGTGCGCTCTCGAGCGCCAGGTGCAGAGCCTCGGCGCGGGCTCGCCAGCGTGACGCCTCCTCGGCGGCGTCCTGCCGCGAGGCGACGAGCGAGTCGTGCGCGGCGTCGGCGGCGATGCGGCGCGCCTCGGCGGCCTCGACCGCGGCCACCAGCTCGGCCTCGGCGGTCTGCGCGGTCTCGCACTCGGCCTTCAGGCGCTCGCACTCGGCGTCGAGCCGTTCGGCCCGCTGGCGCAGCTGCTCGACCCGCTGCCGCTGGCGGCGCAGTTCGGCCTCGGCCCGTTCCAGGCCGCTGCGCATGGACCGCAGTTCGCCGCGCACCTCGGCGGCCGCGCTGGCCGCCGATGTGGTGGCGCCCAGGCCCTCGATGGCGTCCATGGTCTCGCGGCGCTGGTCGGCGAACTCCGTCTCTTCCGCGGCGAGTGCCTCGGCCTCGGGCCCCAGGGTGTCGAGCTCGGCGACCACGGTCTGCAGCTCGTCGCGCAGGCGCTGCGCGTCGGCCTCGAGGTTGGCGACCACGCCGCTGTCCATGAGCTGGCCGCGGTCGCGCTCCATCGAGCGGCGGCGCTCGACCAGCACGGCGGCGATGCCGCGTGCCCGCTCGCGCAGTTGCTCGACGCGCACCATCTCGTCGCCCAGATCGGTGTCGCCGCGTGCGGTGAGCTCGGCCTCGGCGGCCATGACGTCGGTGTCCAGCTGGGCCAGCTCGG
>CBHWEI010000104.1:0-12090 GCA_966112835.1 uncultured Acidimicrobiaceae bacterium | reverse complement strand
TCCGCCGCGCCGTGTTCCTGGTGGTCAGCCCGCTGTGGTTCATGGCCGTGTACCTGGGCCTGGTGGCGCTGCTGCCGGTGTTCCTGTGGCTGCACGAGCGCTGGGAGAGCATCGTGCTGGTGTTCTTCGCCGCCGTCGCCGGCGCGGTCGACATCCTCCGCTTCCGCTACCACCACGAGTGGCTGGGCATGGTGAACATGGTGGCCGTGTGGGGCTTGTGCCACCAGCTGGGGTTCTTCTACGACCGCATCGTGAAGGCGCCGCGGCACACCGACTGGACCATGCTGTACGCCGGGCTCGCCGCGCTGGCCGGACTGGTGTTCAGCGGCCTGTACCCGGGCTCGATGGTCGGCGTGCCCGGCGAGCGTTCGAACATGGCGCCGCCCACGCTGGTGATCGTGGCGTTGGTGGTGTTCCAGGCGGGCGTGGCGGAGATCGCCCGGCCGCACATGCAGGTGGTGCTGCAGCGCGACCGCTGGCGACGCGCCAACGACCTGATCAATCGGTTCTCGATGCCCCTTTTCCTGTTCCACACCACCGGCATGGCACTGTGGCTGGCGGTGCGCTACCTGCTGGCCGGACAGAACAACGAGACCCGCGAGCCGACCGTCGGCTGGTGGCTGTTCCGTCCGCTCGCGTTCATCGGTCCGCTGCTGTTCACCCTGCCCGTCATCTACCTGTTCGGTCGCCGGTGGGTGAAGCCCCCGCGGGCTGCCTCGCCCGGCACTCCCCCGCCCGCTCCTGCCGCCTGACCCCGCCGACTCACACCGCCGCCTGACCCCGCCGTGCTCCTCGCCACCCTGCTCGCGCTCAGCGCTGCCGTCATCCACGCCGGTTGGAACTTCGTCGCCAAGCGCGCCGAAGGCGACCGCTACATGGTGCTGTGGGCGCAGTTCTTCGCCGGCGGCCTGGTGGCCCTGCCGTTCATGGTGGGCGTGCAACTCATCTGGGGCATGCCGTGGCAGGGCTACGCGTGGGGCGCGCTGAGCGGCTGCACCCACTTGCCGTACACATGGCTGCTGGCCAAGGCGTACACGCACGGCGACTTCTCGGTGAGCTACCCGGTGGCACGTGGTGGTGGCGCAGCGCTGGCCGCGGTGGGCGGCGTGGTGTTCCTGGGCGACCACCTGTCGACGTTGGAGGTGCTGGGCATCGCCATCGTGGTCGCCGGGCTGACGCTGCTCGCGTACGGCGCGACCGGGCCGAACATCGCCATGGCGTTGGCCGTGGCCGTCACCATCGGCACGTACACGGTGCTCGATGCGAAGGGCGCCCGCGTCACCGAGAGCCTGGGCTACATCTTCATCACGTTCGTCGGCACCGCGGTGAGCAACACCACGTTCGGTCTCGCCACCGGACGCCGCGCCGACATGTCGGCCATGTTCCGCGCCAACTGGCAGCGCGCGTTCGTCACCGGCGTGGCCTCGCTGGTCACCTACGGCCTGGTGCTGGTGGCCGTGCAGCACGCGCCGGTGGGGTACGTCACCGCACTGCGCGAGAGCAGCGTGGTGCTGGCCGCCTTGGCCGGCTGGAAGCTGCTCGGCGAGGGCGACCACCGTCGCCGCATCACGGCCGCCGCGGTCGTGTTCACCGGTCTGCTGGTACTGGTGCTCGGCCACTGAGCGGCCGGACCGGTCGGCGGCCGTCGCCGGTCAGCCGTCGCGGCGTTGCTGTGCCTCGCGCAGTTCGGCGATCTCGGCGCGCAACGAGCGCACCTCCAGCAGCAGTTCCTGTTGCACGCTCTCGAGCAGCAGCAGTTCGTCCTCGGTGTCGTCGCCCTTGTTGAAGAACGACCCCAGCGACGCCGCCAGGCTGCCGATGAGGGCGATGCCGCCGAGCATGAGCAGTACCGCCACGAACCGGCCGGCGCCGGTGGTGGGATACAGGTCGCCGTAACCGACGGTGGTGAACGTGACCACCGCCCACCACAGCGCGTCGCCCATGTTCTCGTACCCGTTCGAGGCCGGTTCGACCGCTTCGACCACGATGGCGCACACCACGATGAGAGCGAACGAGTACAGCGCCGCCTGTCCCAGCCGGCGGCCGAGCTCCTTGATCTTCTTGCCCTGCGACGACACCACGAAGGCGCGGCCGAGGCGGGCCAGTCGGGCCAGCCCGAAGACGCGGCTGGGTCCCAGGAACGGCAGCACGTACCAGGGCGCGCTCAGCAGGACGATGCACAGGTCGAACATGCCGGCGCGCGACCGCACGTAGCCCTTGCGCAGACGGATGTGCACCACGAAGTCGGCGATGAACACCAGCCACGAGGCGAGGTCGAGCCACACGGCCGGATGGCCGCGGTGCGCATCGGTGAGGCTCACCGCGATGGGCAGGATGGCCGCGACGACGATGACCGGGCTCATGCGCCGGTTCCACGCCTGTAGGCGCAGCTCGTCGGCCGAGACGGCCGTCACCTCGTTCGTCGTGTCGCTCACGCCGCACAGCGTAAGCAGTGCACGCGGTCTAGAAGTAGATGATCTGCTCGGCCTTGGCCTCGGCCGCGTCGAGGTCGTCGGTGTAGGCGCCGGTGCTGAGGTACTTCCACCCGCCGTCGCACACGATGAACACGATGGTGCCGTGGTCGATCTCCTTGGCCACCTTCACCGCGCCGGCCAGGGCCGCACCCGACGAGATGCCGGCGAACACGCCGAGCTTCACCAGTTCGCGCGTCCACTCCAGGCTCTCGCGGGGCCGCACCACGCGCTTGCGATCGAGCAGCTCGAACCCGTTCCACTGGTCGAACAGCGGCGGGATGTAGCCCTCGTCGAGGTTGCGCAGGCCCTCCACGCGCTCGCCCAGCGGCGGCTCGATGGCGATGACCTTCAGGTCGGGGTTCTGCTCCTTCAGGTACCGGCCGGTGCCCATCAGGGTTCCACTGGTGCCCAGGCCGGCCACGAAGTGGGTGATCTCGGGGCAGTCGCGCCAGATCTCGGGGCCGGTGCCCTCGTAGTGGGCCAGCGGGTTGTTCTCGTTGCCGTACTGGTAGAGGAAGCAGTACTCGGGGTGCGCTTCGGCCAGCTCGATGGCCCGCTTGACGGCGCCGTTGCTGCCCTCCTCGCCCGGGGTGAGGATGAGCTCGGCGCCGAACACCTCGAGCATCTGACGACGCTCGATGGACACGCTGGTGGGCATGAGGATCTTGATGGGATAGCCCTTGAGCTGGGCGATCGCGGCCAGGGCGATGCCGGTGTTGCCCGACGAGGGCTCCATGATGGTCTGGCCCGGCTGCAGGCGCCCGTCCTTCTCGGCCTGCTCGATCATGTGCTTGGCGATGCGGTCCTTGACCGAGCCGAACGGGTTCTGGCTCTCGAGCTTGCCGATGATGCGCACGTCGGGGTTCGGCGACAGCCGGCTGACGTCGACCATCGGCGTGTTGCCGATCATGTCGAGCACGTTCTCGTTGATGACCACGACGTCACCTCCCTCTCCTGGGCGTCACGGCCCACAACCCGCCGGGGTGGGCGAGTATTCCGATCAGTCCGGTCGCAATTGTACGCGGCGGGTCAGGCGATGGCGATGGGGACGGACGAAATCGCGCCGTCCACGATGCGGTACGACCTGGCCTCGGGCGCCTCGCGCTTCAGGCTGACGATGACGTAGTGCCAGTCGGGGTCGGGCGCCTGGGCCACGTCGGTGGGGCTGGGGTACGGCTCGCTGTGCGTGTGGCTGTGGAACACGCCGATGACCGCCAGGCCCTCGTCCTCGGCGTCGCGCTCGGCACGCAGGTGCTCCTTGGGCGGAATGGAGTAGATCCGCGCCGACTCGGCCTGGTTCGTGCACGCCACGAAGCGGTGCACCCGGTCGCCCTGCCCGACCAGCAGCCCGCACGCCTCGAGCGGGTAGCCGCCGTAGGCGTGGGCGATCATCTCGGCGTAGGCCTGCGCGGGGAACACCAACTCCATGACGTGCCAGCGTACCGATACCCTGTTCGTTCCCATGGCCCCCATCCGTGACCGCTCGAACCCAGCAGGACGCAAGCTCATCGCGAGCAACCGTCGGGCGCGCCACGACTACAGCATCATCGACTCCATCGAGGCCGGCATCGTGCTCTCGGGCAGCGAGGTGAAGGCGCTGCGCGAGGGCCACGCCCAGATCGGCGACGCCTTCGCCCGCATCATCCGCGGCCAGGTGTGGCTGGACGGCATGCACATCCCGCCGTACCAGTACGGCCACGGTGTGGGCGCCCACGACCCGAACCGGGCGCGCAAGCTGCTGATGCACCGCCGCGAGATCCAGAAGCTGGACCACGAGGTCGCCACAGAGCACCTCGCGCTCATCCCGCTGGCCCTGTACTTCAAGGACGGCCGGGTCAAGGTCGAACTGGGTGTGGGCCGGGGCCGCAAGAAGGCCGACAAGCGACAGGCGCTGGCCGAGCGCGATTCGAAGCTGGAGATGCAGAAGGCCATGGGCCGCGCACGAAAGGGAATGGACTGATGAGCCGCCTCGCACTGGTGCGTCCGCCCAGCCCGTACCTGGCCTCGGGCCTGGTGACGCACATCGAGCGCACCCCGGTCGACGTCGACCTGGCGGTGCGCCAATGGCACGACTACGTGGCAGCCCTGCACGCCCACGACTGGGACACGGTCGAAGTGGCAGCCGCGCCCGACTGCCCCGACAGCGCGTTCGTGGAGGACACCATGGTGGTGTTCCGCGACGTCGCCGTGCTCGCCCGCCCGGGTGCTGACGAACGGAAGCCCGAGGTCACCGACGCCGCCGCCGCAGTGGCCGCACTCGGTTACCGCACGGTCGCCATCGAGGCGCCCGGCACGCTCGACGGTGGCGACGTGCTGAAGGTCGACGACGTCATCTACGTCGGCAACGGCGGCCGCACGAACCTGGAGGGCATCGAGCAGCTCGCCGCGGCGCTCGAGCCGCTGGGCGCGAAGGTCGTCACGGTGCCGCTGTCGAAGGTGCTGCACCTGAAGTCGGCGGTCACCGCCCTGCCCGACGGCACCATCATCGGCTGGGAGGACGCCGTCGACGACGTCGACGTGTTCCCGAACTTCCTGGCCATGCCCGAGGAGAGCGGCAGCCACGTGGTCATCCTCGACGACCACACGCTGCTCATCAGCGCCGACTGCCCGCGCAGCGCCGCCATGCTCGAGGGCCGCGGTTACACCACCGTGCGGGTCGACATCAGCGAGTACATCAAGCTCGAGGGTTGCGTCACCTGCCTCAGCGTCCGCCTCCGCGACGCCCCTTCCGCGCGAACGTGAGTTCTGCGTGACGCCTCAGCCGCCGCGGAGGCGCGGGTGGCGGCCGTGCACGTCGTATTGCTGCCCGAACGCGGGTGACACGGCACCGCCCTTGGCCGAGACCTTGGCGAGCACCCCGTGCTCGCCAACCACTGCGGCCGAGAAGTAGATCGTCGACCCGTCGGCGCTCCAGGCGGGCTCCTGGGCGGCCCCACCTTCGTCGGCCAGCGTCGTCAACCTGGTGAGCCCGGTGCCGTCGGGCTCGATGGTGAACAGGTCGGGTGCCGATGCACCGGCCTCGGGGAGCGCCGAGAACACGATGCGGTCGCCGTTCGGACCCCAGTCGGCCGTGGCGGCGAACAGCGCAGGGTCGGTGATGCCGCGAGCACCTGCCTCGGGATGGTCCAGGTCCAGGATGCTCAGGGTGACGCCCTCGACATCGGCGTCTGGTGAGTCGGACGTGGCGTGGACCTGTTCGAACACCACGTGGCGGCCGTCGGGCGAGTAGCGCACACCCGCGTAGAAGTCCTTGCGCGGTGCGGTCAGCCACACGGTGACCTTGCCGGTTTCGACGTTCACCGATTCGAGGGTGCCGACTCCATGGCCGTCCACCACGGAGGAGCGTTCGTACATGACCGACGCCCCGTCCGGCGACCAGGCCGGGTCGTCGAAGTAGGCGCAGGGATCGCTGCACTCCAGCAACATCGCGGCGCCCGTGCCGTCGACACCGACGGTCCACAGGTCGTCCGAGCCATCGGCCACCGCGAACACGATGCGCTTCCCGTCGGGCGACCAGTCCGGGTTGGTCTGGTCGATGCCCGGCACGTTCTCCGTGGGCGACGACGCGCCCTTCCCGTCCATTCCGACGGTGAGGATGATCGTGTGGTTGGCGTCGCCCTGGTACACCATCCGCTCGTTCGCGGACGGCGACGCGTCCGACCCGCTGCATGCAGCGAGCGAGAGCAGCGCGATCGGCAGAGCGACGCGGCGCGCCCTCACGGCCGAACCACCGGCGTGTAGGCGACGGCGAACAGCTTCGCCGCCCCTCCGGTACTCGTCGTTCCTCCGAGCATGATGAGCTCCTCTCCATCCCAGATCGCCGTGCCGAACCCCTCTGCGCCGTCGAGCGCGGGCAGTGCCTCCCACGTCGCCGTTCGGGCGAGCAGCAGGCTCCACGCATGTCCGAACCAGGGCGTCCCGCGGGTGAGGAGCGCGCTCGCACCGTGCTTCAGGGTGAAGTCCTTCGTCGTGCGCCGGGCAAGGTCGACCACCACGCCGTCGAGGGTGCCGAAGCCTTCGGCCCAGCAGACAACGTCGCGATCTGCCGCCTGGCACGTCGGTCCGCTCCTCGTCACAGTTGGACCCTTCACTTCGATTGGAGAGGTCCACCGCAGTTTCGCCGGGTCGAACGTGGAGATCACGAGCCGGTCCGAGCCGGTGCCGGCGAGCACGAACGTGCCGGACGAGAGCGTGTCGAGGTATGTCGTGGGCGGCGCGATCGGATCGGTCGGCGCATCGTCGAGCCGAGCGTCGGGCGACGCGACCGCGGTCCATGTGTCGGTCGTGGCGTCGTACCACTGCCATCCGGTCTCGGAGCGGGTCAGTACGCCGTCCGCCGACACCGCGATCAACGCGCCGCTGTCCGACCAACGCACACCCGCTGGAGGTGCAGCACGACGCTGCCACTCGCCGGTCCGGATGTCGAGCGACACGATGCTGGAGGGGTTGCTCACGGCAAGCAACTCGGACCCGGTCCAGGCCGTGAGCGCGGGGAGCGTCGCCTCGATCGGCGGCGGTGTGACCGCCCGCCACGCATTCCGGCGGATGTCGTACACGTGCGCGGTGGGCACGGCCTGGGTCGCGCCGCGGACACCGAGCACCACGATCTGGTCACCGGTCCACGCGGCGCTGGACACGATGTCGGGCGGTTCGTCCGGCGCGGTCAGCAGTCGCCACGTGCCCGGTTCACCGACCGGGAGGGGAACGGTGGGCACGGGCGTCTGGTCCACCGGCTCGCCGTCGCGCCCGAGATGGCCGCGCGTCACCACCCAGGCGACGGCGAGCAGCACCATCACCCCGACCGTTCCGGCGATCATCCGGGTCGTCGCGCGTCGCCGCACCGCCCGCTCCACGTCGTCCAGATCGGGCTCGGGCGACGAGCCCCGCAGCTCGGCACCGGCGCGGCGGCCGAGCATCTCGAACGCCTCCTGTTCCGCCGTGTCGGTGTCGTCCAGGAAGTCAGTCATCGTTCTCACCTCGCATCGCCCTCATCACCACGCGTCGCGCGGTTGCCAGGTCCGACCGCACCGTGCCTTCCGGCACTCCCAGGACCGTGGCGATCTCGACACTCGTCATGCCGCCGGCGAAGTACAGCGCGACGACCGACCGCGGGCGCTCGGGAAGGGTGCGGACCACGGACCAGAAGGCGATCACGTCGTCGGAGGGCGGCTGCGTGACGGGCTCGCGCCGGTTGAACGAAGCCACGAACCGGCGTTCCGTGGCACGGCGCCGCAGCCGCGATCGGCAGGCGTTCACCAGGACGTGATGGCACCACGCGCCGGGGCGTTCCATCACCGAGATGCGGCTCCACCGCACGAAGGCCTTCACCATGGTGTCCTGCACCAGATCCGCCGCACCGTCGCGATCGCCCGTGATGGCGGTCGCGACCGCGACGAGACCGGCGTACTCGGACCGATAGACGGTCTCGAAGACCCAGACGGGCCGCTCCGCCTCCATCCGGACAGTCTCGTCCCCCCGTAGCGCCGCCGGTGACGGCGAGACGTTCACGTGAATCCCCTCATGCACCTCCACACGCATGAGGGAGCGATTCCGTTGGAAGTTCTCCCGAACTCAGGTGCTGCGGGACGCGTCCCAGGCGGCGCGGTACGCGCTCGCCAGCGAGTCGACCGTGTCGTGGGCGTTCAGGCCGCTCGGGTTGGGCAGCACCCACAGCTCGGCACTGCCCAGCGTGTCGGCCTGCTTGCCGGCCACGGCCTTGGGCCGAGCGAACGCCTGCCGGTAGGCGGTGAGGCCGAGCACGGCGACCACCTTCGGGTGCAGCCGGGCGACCTTGTGCTCGAGCGCCTCGGCCCCGGTGCGCAGCTCGGGCAGGGTGAGCTCGTCGGCCCGCGCACTCGCGGTGGGCACGATGTTGGTGATGCCGATGCCGGCAGCGAGGACCATCTCGGTATCGGCCGGGGTCATGCCGTCGCTCGCATCGACGAGGGTGGGCGTGATGCCGGCCGCGTGCAGCGCCGGCCAGAACCGGTTGCCGCGGCGGGCGAAGTGCGCGCCGACGGCTGCGGTCCACAGCCCTGGGTTGATGCCGACGAACAGAAGACGAACGCGCCGGTCGACGAGGTCGTCGACCAGCGCGCCGTGGAACGCCTGGAGTTCGGCGCGTGTGAAGCGCGCCATCACCTCTGCCTGGGGCAGTTGGTCGTCAGCTGACGACTTCGGAGATCTGCATCACCGGGGTGATGTTCGTGTAGTTCGCCACGTCGGCCATGATGTCGGCCGTCTTCGGCGAGCCCATGGCGGCGCCGAACGCCTCCATCGAGTCGAAGTACAGGTGCACGGCGGCAGCGTTGGGCTGGCCGTCGATGCCCTTGTCGATCTCGCTCTTCAGCGGGCTCCAGGCCTCGACGCACATCGGCACGTGGGTGGCCTTGTAGTAGTCGTGGTCGAAGGTGGTGCCGTCGCCGTTGGGATAGAAGACAGAAGCTTTGATCATGACTTGGCAGGGTAGGGCGCGGGCTCGCCGGTGATCGACTCGTAGAGACGATCGATGCTCGGGCGGGTGATGAGCGTGTACGTGTCGGCGATGGCGGTCTCGCGGTGCACCTTCTGCGCCTCGAGGCGTTCGGGGTCGAACACGACCGCCATGAACGCGGCCTTGCTGGGGAAGACGTTGAAGCGAATCTGGTCCCACTCGCGACCATCGCCCAGGATGGTGCCCTCCACCTGCGTCCACGCGGCCAGCCGCACGCCGTGGGGCACGGCGATCTTCGCGGCGTGGTCCGTGTACGTGGCCATCTCGTCGCGGCGCTCGTCGTCCTTGAACTTGATGACGTGGATGACCACCACGTAGTCGTCGTCCTCCGTGGGAGGGTGCGGCACTTCGGCCCACGTGGGCGCGTCGTCGGGCAACGGCGGCAACGGCAGGGGGAGGCAGCCGGACACGATGGTGGTGGCCATGCCGGCTTCCTTGTGCGCGTGCAACTCCTTGAAGTCGGGACGCTGCTGCATCTCGAGGAACGCCTTGCGCGACGGGTACTTGACGATGCCGACGCGGTCCCACTTCGGGGAGTCGTTCAGGAACTGCGTGTCGACGTCGGCGACGAACACCGGGCTGGCGCCGATGGCCTTCAGCGGTCCGAGGGGCGCGTACCGATCGTCGGCTTCCCTACCGCTGATGTCGCTCTCGCGACCGTCGGCGTAGTCGGCCTTGTCGCGGTAGCTCATGAGGTTGACCATCCAGATGGGGCCGTCGTCCTCGGGCGCCATCGTGAACATCTTCACGGCGTACTCACGGTTGATCTGCCCGTAGCGGACGCCCTGTCCCGCCACCCGATCGGTTCTCTCCTCGGCCATCGCCGACCCCCTTGTCGAAGAATTGGCAGTTAGTATGACACAGGTTGCGCGAGCAGCCGCTGTCCGGGAATCCCTGTCACACCCCTTCCGTATCGTCGGGGCATGACCACCACTCTCGCTCCTCCCCCGGCCGACCCGTCCCACCTGGCCGTCGCGGCCGACGCAGCCGACGAGCGCCCGCTCGAACAACTCGAGGCACACATCTGGCAGGGCGCGGCCAACCTCACCGCCGCCGAGCACGACTGGTTGTTCGCGGTCGCCGAGTTCGACCGACGACGCGGCTGGGAACGGTGGGCCACCGCCAGTTGCGCGCACTGGCTGAGTTGGCAGGTGGGGCTCGACCTGCGTGCCGCCCGTGAGAAGGTGCGCGTGGCGCACGCGCTGGTCGCGTTCCCGGTCATCGCCCGGGCCATGGCCGACGGCTCCCTGTCGTACAGCAAGGTGCGAGCCATCACCCGCATCGCCACCGACGCAACCCAGCAAGGCCTGGTCGAGATCGCGCTCAACGGCACCACCAACCAGGTCGAGCGATTGGTGTCCGCGCATCGGCGGGCCGCGCCACATCCCGACGATCGCGAGGTCGCGCAGTGGGCACACCGGGGCATGTGGCACGAGGTGCAGCCCGACGGCTCGGTCACCATCACGCTCCGGCTGCCACCGGAGCAGGCGACCTCGTTCCTGTCGTCGGCCGAGCTGTTCACGCCCCCGTCCGAGGTGCTCGCCGACGGCACACGCGACAGCCGTGCCGCACGCCGCGCCGATGGTGCAGTGGGTATGGCGGCTGCGGCTCACGCCGCCGACGCCGAGGGCCGGTCCACGTCGGCAACGCGCTACCTGGTCACTCTGCACGCCGACATCGCCACCTTCGGAAGCGGCGCCGACGATGACGACGACGCCGATGGAGGTGGTGGGGCCGACGGTGGTTGCCTCTGCGAGATCGAGGGCTACGGCGACGCGTGCGAACTGCCCATCGGCATCGCCACCGGCACGGCGCGACGGCTGCTGTGCGACGCCGACGTGCAGATCGTCATCGCCCGCAACGGCAAGGTCGTCAGCATCTCCGACAAGTCGTCGCTGGTCACCGGCAAGCAACGCCGACTCGTGCTGGCACGCGATCGCTGCTGCCAGTTCCCCGGCTGCGCTCGACGGGCAGGGGTCGACGTGCACCACCTGCAGCACCGTGCGAACAAGGGCACCAACGACCTGCGCAACCTCACCGTGCTGTGCCGCTTCCATCACCACCGGCTGCACGAGCAGGGCTGGAAGGCACGGCGCATCGGCGAGCGCCTCGAGTTCACCCGCCCCGACGGCACCATCGTCACCGATCGGCAGCCGGCGGCCTCGGGCAGCGCCGCCACCGTGCACGCCAAGGGCCGCACCGCCGACGACGGCCGCAGCCGTTGGGAAGGCGACCGCCTGGACCTGAGCCGGGCGTTCGAGGCATTGGCCAGCCACGAGCGCGCCGGCGCCCGTTGGCAGCCGCGCACTCCCTAGGAAGCGCGGACTCCCCAGGGAGTGCAGACTCCCCAGGGAGTGTGATGACGGGTCAGTCGTGGACGACGATGCCCGACGGGTGCACCAGGTTGTGCAGGTGCTCCACCCGGATCTCGTACACGGCGTAATGCTCGCGAGGGGACTCTCTTCACCGAACGCGGGTGCCGCACCGAGAACAGCACGGTGCCGGGCAGCAATTCCTTCGCCGGCAGCCACTCCCCCGCACTCCCCAGGAACAGTTGCCCGGGCGAGCAGTGGATCTGCGTGCCGTCGTCGAGCGTCACCGTCACGGTCGCCGCGTCGCCGTCCAGGCGGCGGGCCACACTTTCACAGTGCCCTGATACCCTGAACGCGCTATCTCAACCAAGGGGCTGACAGGTTTCGACGTCAGAGTTCCTGGGCGAGCGTGCGACCCGAGTTGCTCAGACTCGCGAAACGGGGCAACCAAAAGAATTGCCAACGAGCAGTTCGCTCTCGCCGCCTGATTCTCAGGTGAGTGAAGAGACATCGTGACCAGAAATGGCGCACGGGGCCGATCCACCGCAGCCCGGCAACAGAAGCGGGGGATGACAGCTGGAAAGACCGCTGACGTCGGGAAAGACCGATGACGATTCGGAAAGACGATTCGCGGACCGCCACTCTCGGGTGACGGTCATCCGACCCGCCGGTCTCCCTGCGTCAGGGAGTGAGTCGGGAATGGTCGTAGCACGGGCGTTCAGCGCCTGATGGACGGGGGTTCGATTCCCCCCAGCTCCACAATCGTGAACCGAGGCGTCCGGCACCACGCCGGGCGCCTCGTTCGCGTCAG
>CBHWEI010000103.1:0-12113 GCA_966112835.1 uncultured Acidimicrobiaceae bacterium | reverse complement strand
TGTGCCCCCCCCCCGCCGCCCCCCCGCGCGGGGCTGTGTTGTTTCGCCCATCCTTGTTCCGCCCCCGGGGGGGGGGGCCCCCCCCCCCCCCCCCCCGGCGGTGCGGCTCTCGTCCATCACCAAGCGGTACGGGCCCATCGTGGCCTGTCACGACGTCGACCTCGAACTGGTCCCCGGAGAAATCCACGGGGTGCTCGGTGAGAACGGGGCCGGCAAGTCGACGCTCATGAAGATCCTCATCGGGCTCGTACAGCCCGACGAGGGCACCATCACCCTTGCCGGCAACGACACGGTCATCCACGACCCGCAGACCGCTGCCGACCTGGGCATCGGCATGGTGCACCAGCACCTCAGCCTGGTCGAGTCGCTCACCGTGTGGGAGAACGTCCTCCTCGGCGACCACGCCAAGTTCGACCGCCGCGCGGCGCGCGACCAGGTGGTCGAGACGGCCGAGCACTACGGCCTGGAGATCGACCCCGACTGGCGGGTCAGCGAACTGTCCGCCGGTCTGCGCCAGCGCGTCGAGCTCATCAAGTGCCTGCGCCGCGACCCCAAGATCCTCATCCTCGACGAGCCCACCTCGGTGCTCACGCCGGCCGAGAGCGAGCAGCTGTTCGCCACCCTGCGCGGCGCCATCGCCGCCGAGCAGCGCGCCGTCGCGCTCGTCAGCCACAAGCTCGCCGAAGTGCTCCACGCCACCGACGTGGTCACGATCATGCGTCTCGGCCGGGTGGCCGAGCGCACCGCCACCGCCAACGCCTCCGCAGCCTCGCTGGCGCGAGCGATGGTGGGCCGTGACGTGTCGCTGCGGTCCAGCGCGGCGGCGTTCGGCGCCACCGACCAGATCGACCTCGCCGCACCGACGGTGTCCGACAGCGAACACCGCCCCGAGGTGCTGCGCATCGACCGCGCCTCGTTGTCGCGGCGCGGCGTGCGGCTGCTCGACGAGCTGTCGCTGCACGTGCACGCCGGCGAGATCGTCGGCGTCGCCGGTGTGGAGGGCAACGGCCAGCGCGAGCTGGGCGACATGTTGTCCAGCCTCACCGCACTGGACTCGGGCACGGTCGTGGTCGACGGCGTCGACGTGCGCACCGGCCGGGCCGGCGCCATGGCCAAGGCCGGCGTCGCCATCATCCCCGAGGACCGCCACGACTCGGGCTGCGTGCTCGACATGTCGGTGGCCGACAACCTCATCATCGATCGCATCGACAGCGTCGCCAAGTGGGGCTTCATCAGCCGCTCGAAGCAGCGCGCCGTCGCCGAACGCCTGATGGGCGAGTTCGACGTGGTGGGCGCCGGGCCCGACTCGTCGTTCGGCAGCCTGTCGGGCGGCAACCAGCAGCGCGTGGTGCTGGCCCGCGAGCTCAGCCACCGCCCCAAGGTGCTCGTCGCCGCGCAGCCCACCCGTGGGCTCGACGTGGGCGCCATCGAGTACATGAGCGACCGCCTGCGCGCTGCTGCCGCCGACGGCATCGGCGTGCTGCTCATCTCCACCGAACTGGAGGAGATCCTCGACCTGTCGCACCGCATCGTGGTCATGGCCCGCGGTCGCGTCATCGGCGAGCTCACCCGCGCCGAGGCCACGTCCGAGCGCCTCGGCCTGCTGCTCGGCGGCATGGAAGCCGACGTCACCACTGGAGCATCCGATGACGCGTCCTGATCAGAGCCAGGTGCGCCGGGGTGTGGTGCTCGTCGGGCTGTACGTGCTGTCCGTCGCCGTCGCGCTCGCCCTGTCGGCCATCCTCATCGCCATCACGGGCGGCCCGTGGCACAAGGTGCTGAGCGCCCTGCTCGACGGTTCCATCCGCAAGCCCGGCCGCTGGGGCGACACCCTGGCCGAGGCCACGCCGCTGCTGGTGGTGGCCCTGGGCGCCATCGTGTCCAGCCGCGCCGGCCTGGTGAACATCGGCCAGGAAGGCCAGTTGGTGGTGGGCGCCGCTGCCGCCACGGTGGTGTGCACGTCGTTCTCGGGCCCCATCGCCCTGTTCTTCGGCCTGGTCGCCGGCGTCGTCGGTGGCGCCGTGTGGGCCGGTATCGCCGCGCTGCTGAAGTACGTGCGCAAGGTGCCCGAGGTCATCACCACCCTCCTGCTGGTGTTCGTGGCCTCGCAGGGCACCGGCTACCTGCTCACCCGCACGTTCCTGCTGCTCGACCCCGACCCGAACAAGCCCAACCGGGTGCAGACCAGCGCGCAGCTCGACGCGTCCACCCGCATCGGCAAGGTCACCGTGTTCGGCAACTCGTTCCCGTGGACGGTCATCGCTGCCCTCGTGGTGGCGGCGCTCGTCGCCGTCGTGCTGCACCGCACGGTGTGGGGCTTCCGCCTCACCGTGCTCGGCCGCAACGCCCGCACCGCACAGCGCATCGGCGTGCCGGTGGTCATCGCCGGTGCGACGGCCCTCATGCTCAGCGGCGGCTTCGCCGGCCTGGCCGGTGCTGTCATGCTGACCGCCGGCTCGGCGAACTACCGCTTCACACCGGGCTTCGCCAACAACGTCGGTTGGGAAGGTCTGCTCGTGGCGCTCGTCGCCCGCAACCGTCCGCTGGTGTGCATCCCCGTGGCGTTCGTGTTCGGTGCCCTGCGCACCGGCTCGGGCTTCCTGGCCTCCACCGGTGTCGAGCGGTCCATCGTCGACGTGGTGCGCGCCCTGCTGGTGCTCGCCCTGCTCGTGCCGCCCGCCATCATGGCCATGTGGCGGCGCCGGGTCACCCCGCCGCCTGCGCCCGTGTCCACCGACGAGCCCGTCGTCTCGGCGGTGACGGCATGATCGCCTCCGCACTCGGTGCCGTCGGCGACGTCCTGTCGGCCGACGCCATGTACGAATCGGCCATCCGTTTCGCCATCATCCTGGCGTTCGCCGCCATCGGTGAATGGGTGGCGGAACGCAGCGGCACGCTGAACATCTCGCTCGAGGCCATGATGATCGGCGGCGCCTACACGGCCGCCGTCACCTGGTCGGCCACCGACTCGGTGCCGCTGGCGCTCGTCGCCGGCATCGTGGCCGGCGTGGTCGTGTCGCTGGTGCAGGCGCACCTCAGCCACCAACTGGCCATCGACCAGTTCGTCGTCGGCCTCACCCTGAACCTGTTCGTGCTGGGCCTGGCGCTGTTCCTGGACTCTCGCTGGGAGGCCGTCACCGAGGTGGTCGCCCCCACGCGCATCCCGCTGCTGCACCGCATCCCGCTGGTGGGCACCGCACTGTTCGGTCAGCCGTGGCCCATGTACCTGGTGGTGCCGTTGGTGCCGCTGGCCTGGTGGCTGATGTTCCGCACCCGCTGGGGCCTCGAGATCCGGTCGGTGGGCGACAACCCGCAGGCCGCCGACGTGTCGGGCATCCACGTGAACAAGCGCCGCCGCCAGGCGGTCATGTTCGCCGGTGCCACGTCGGGCCTGGGCGGGGGAGTGCTCGTGCTCGGCCAGATCTCCATCAGCGGCTACGAGAGCGGCCACGTGGGCCTGAAGGGCATCATCGCCATCGCCGCCGTCATCTTCGGCGGGTGGACGCTGCGCGGCACCATCCTGGGCTGCCTGCTGTTCGGCTACTTCTTCGCCCTGCAGCAGACGTTGCCGGTGCTCGGCTACCGCATCAACGCCCAGCTCGCGGCCACCCTTCCGTACCTGGTGGCCCTGTTCTTCACCGCCGTGTTCGCCACGCGCACCCGGCAGCCCAGAGCGCTCGCTCAGCCGTTCGTGCGCGGCCTGGCGTAAGCGCCACCAGTTCCCGTCGTCCCCCGAAACCCCGAGGAGCCCACCCCGTGAAGGCACTGCTGTACCGTCAACCCGGCGGACCCGAAGTGCTCGAGTTCGTCGACGTGCCCGACCCCGAGCCGGGTGCGCGCGACGTGATCATCGACGTCGCCGCCACCGCGCTGAACCACCTCGACGTGGTGCAGCGCAACGGCTGGTACGCGCTGCCCGGCTTCACCCTGCCGCACATCGCCGGCATGGACGTGGTGGGCACGGTGAGTGCCGTCGGCGCCGACGTGCAGCGGGTGAAGGTGGGCGACCGGGTGGTGGTCGACCCGTCGCTGGCCGAAGTGCCCGAGGGCTCGAAGCTGGCCGGTCGTGGCGACCTGTACGGCGAACTGGGCGTCATCGGCGCCAACGTCGACGGCGGCTACGCCACCAAGTGCCTGGCCCCCGAGACGCACGTGCACGCCATCCCCGACGACATGCACTGGCACCAGGCCGTGTGCTTCCCGACGGCGTTCCTCACCGCCTGGCACGCGCTGTTCCCCGTGGGCCATCTCACCGCCGGCGAGACGGTGCTCATCCACGCCGCGGGCAGCGGTGTGTCCATGGCCGGCATCCAGCTCGCCAAGCACGCCGGCGCCACCGTGCTGGCCACCGCCGGCACCGACGACAAGTGCACCCGCGCCCTGGAACTGGGCGCCGACCACGTGCTGAACAACCGCACCGGCGACGTGGCCGCGTGGGCGCACGAGGTGACCGGCGGCCCCGGCGTGGACATGGTGTTCGACCACGTCGGCCCGGCGCTGTGGGCGCAGTCGATGTTCTCGCTGAAGGTGCGCGGCCGCCTGGTGAACTGCGGCAACACCACAGGCGACACGGCCACCATCCCGTCGCTCGGCTACATGTTCCACATGGGCATCCAGATCCTGGGCTCCGACCCGTACCGCTACGACGAGTTCGCCGAGGCGTGGGCCGTGTACACGTCGTCGGGAATGACCTCGGTGGTCGACAGCGTGCACGCCCTGGCCGACGCGGCCACGGCGCAGCAGAAGATGATGTCGTCCGACTTCTTCGGGAAGATCATCCTCCAGCCGTGAGCGCCCGCCCATGAGCACCGACTCGCCGTACCCCGAGCTGAAGAAGCGCCACACCATGGCGCGGGCGGGGCGGCCGTGGCGCGACTTCAAGCCGCCGCCGTCGGGGCCGGTGTGGGGCATCATCCAGGGCTTCGGTTCGTACTGGACGCTGGTCGCCGCGGTGGACCTGGGCATCTTCGACGGCGTCGAACTGCTGGCCTCGTGCACGTCGCAGGAACTGGCCGACCAGCTGGAGGTGTCCGAGCCGCACCTGCGCCACGTGTGCGACGCGCTGGTGACGTTCGGCTTCCTCGACCAGGTCGACGACCGCTACGAGCTCACCGAGACCGCCGAGCGCTACCTGTGCACCAACGGCCCGGCGTCCATGGCATCGCTCATCCGCGTGGCTCCAGGCCCGCACGCCAACTGGGCCCAGCTCGGCGACACGGTGCGCCACGGCCGCGTCGCCACGCCCATCGAGGACGACCCCGAGTCGTTCTACGGGCCACTGGTCGACGCCACGTTCGTCACTCAGCATCGCGCTGCCACACGGCTGGGCTTGCGCCTCGGCTGGCAGCGGCGCGCTGGGTTGCGGGTGTTGGACCTCGGGGCAGGCCGTGCCCCGTGGTCCATCGCCATCCTCGAACAGTCGCCCGGCAGCACCGCCGTGGCGAACGACCTCACCCGTGTGCTCGACGACGCCCGCGAGGTGGTGCACGAGCGCGGTCTGAGTGAACGCATCGAATTGCGCCCGGGCGACTTCCACCAGATCGACATCGAGGACGGTGCGTACGACGTGGTGGTGCTGGGCCACGTGTGCCGCACCGAAGGCGACGGCGGTGGGAGATCGCTGGTCCAGCGCGCCTGGCGTGCCCTGAAGCCCGGCGGGCAACTGCTGCTGGCCGACTACTTCGCCGACAACGACCGCAAGTACAACCCGTTCGGCGTGCAGATGGGCCTCACCATGATGGCCAACACGCGCGTCGGCGGCGTGCTCACCAACGCCCAGGTGACGGGGTGGCTGCGCGACACCGGGTTCACCGGCATCCGCCTGGTCGAGCCCATCGGGTTCCAGTTCGTCTACGTGGCCGACCGGCCGCCCTCGTCGTGAAGGAGTTCTCATGACCGACACCGCACCCCGCGTCGTCGACGTCCTGGTGGAGGGCCACCAGGTGGTCACCATGAACGAGTCGCGCGACATCATCCGCGACGGCGCCGTGGCCATCGACGGCAACACCATCGTCGACGTCGGCAAGGCCGCCGACCTGCGCACCCGCTACGCCCCGCGCCGCACCATCGGCGGCGACCGCTTCGTGGTGACGCCGGGCATGGTGAACACGCACATCCACATCACCGGCGAGCCGCTCACCCGCGGCTACGTCCCCGACGACACACCGTTCATCGAGAACGTGTTCGAGTGGCTCACCCCGCTGTACTCGGTGTTCAACGCCGAGGAGGAGCGCACCAGCGGCCAGCTGGCCGCGGTCGAGATGCTGCGCTCGGGCACCACCACGTTCCTGGAGGCCGGCACCATCCGTTTCCTCGACGACGTCATCGACGGCCTGGTGGAGGTGGGCATCCGCGGCCGAGTGGGCCGCTGGGTGTGGGACCTGCCGCCCGAGCCGTCGGTGTACCGCCAGCGCACCGACGAGGCCATCGCCCACCTCGAGCACCAACTCGACGCGCACCGCGACCACGCCGACGGCCGCATTGCCGCGTGGAGCATCCTCGTGGGCCACAACACGTGCAGCGACCCGCTGTGGAAGGCCGCCAAGGCGCTGTCCGACGAGCGTGGCGTGGGCATGAGCTTCCACATGTCGCCCGCCATGCTCGACCCCGACAGCTTCACCGCCGAGTTCGGCCAACGCCCGTTCGTGCACCTGGCCGAGATCGGCGTGCTCGACCGCAACGTCGCCGTCACCCACGCGGTGCGCATCGACGACACCGAACTGCAGCTGCTCGCCGACACCGGCACCAGCGTCGCCCACTGCCCGACCACCGCGCTGAAGGTGAGCTACGGCATCACCCAGGTGGGCAAGTTCCCCGAGATGGTGCAGCGCGGCGTGAACGTGAGCATCGGCACCGACGGCAACAACGCCTCGAACTACAGCGACCTGATGCGCGCCACCTACCTGGTGGCCGGCCTGTTCAAGGACGCCCGCGTGGACCCGCAGATGTTCCCCGCCGAGAAGGCGTACGAGATGGCCACCCTGGGCGGGGCGCGCACGATGCTGATGGACGACGAGATCGGCGCGCTGGTGCCCGGCCGCAAGGCCGACGTGGTGCTGCACGACACCGACCGCCCCGAGTGGCGACCGCTGCTGAACGTGATGAACCAGCTGGTGTGGAGCGCCGACGGCCGTGGCGTGCACACCGTGCTGGTCGACGGCAGGGTGGTGGTGGAGGACGGCCACTGCACCACCATCGACGAGGAGCAGCTGTGGGCCGACGCCCAGCGCATGGGCGAAGCCATCACCGCCCGCAGCGGCCTCCCCGACAAGGCCAAGTACCCCCTCTGGGAGGGGTGCTCAGCCGGCGTCGGCGGGGTTGACGTTGCGGCCGGGGGCGACCACCGCGTCGATGGCGTCGCGCGCGCCGGGCGGCAGCGCGAGCGGGCCCACCGAGAGCAGGTCCTCCAGCTGGGGGAGCGTCCGCGGTCCGATGAGCGCGGCTTCCACGTTGGGGTCGTCGACCACGAACGCCAGCGCCAACTGGGTGAGTGTCATGTTCGCGTCGCGTGCGACCACGGTGAGCCGGTCGACCAGGTCGCGCTTCTCGGCACGCATGGCTTCGTCGCGGTGATCGAAGTGGTCGGGCTGCCGGTTGGCCCGGTTCGAAGCGTCGCCGTCGGGGCTCTGGTACTTGCCGGTGAGCCAGCCGCCGTTCAGCGGCGCCCACACCAGGGCCTGCGTGTGATGACGGCGCAGCGCAGGCAGCACCGCCTGCTCGATGCCGCGAGCGAGGATGGAGTACGGCGGCTGCTCCCACGCCGGCGCGGCCCAACCGTTGGCCGCGCACGCGGCGTGCACTGCGTCGAGCTGGTCGGCGCTGAACGTGGACGTGCCGATGGCCCCCACCTTGCCGCTGCGCACCAGCTCGTCGAACACGGCGAGCGTCTCCTCGATGGGCGTCGCCGGGTCGGGCCGGTGCATCTGGTACAGGTCGATGTGGTCCACCTGCAGGCGGCGCAGGCTGTCGTCGCACGCCTGGGTGATCCACCGGCGCGACAGGCCGCTGCGTTCGCGGTCGCCGTCCATGGGGTTGCCCACCTTCGTGGCGATGGCCACGCGGTCGCGGCGACCCACCAACGCCTCACCAAGGATGCGCTCGGACTCGCCGGCGTCGTACATGTCGGCCGTGTCGAACAGGGTGATGCCCGCGTCGATGGCGCGGTGCACCATGCGGTGGCACTCGGTCTCGTCGGTGTTGCCCCACCGGCCGAACATCATGGTGCCCAGCGCCACGGGCCCGGCGAGCAAGGTCATACCAGCCCCGCCTGCTGCTGGAACACCAGGCTGTCCCAGTAGTCGGTGCGCCGGGCGATGAGCCCGTCGCGGACGAGGAACCGCATGACCCCGCGCACGGCGACGTCGCGGTCGTTCACGTGCGTGTGCAGCGTGTAGGCGGCGGCCACGCGGTCGCCGTCGGCGATGACCTCGTCCACGTCGTAGCGCAGCCCCGGCATGGAGGCCAGGAAGTTGGGCACGCGGCGCACGTACTCGTCCTTGCCCGTGCAGCCTGAGCCCAACGCGGCGGTGTGCTCGTTCACGAAGTCGTCGGTGACGTGCGCCGTGACGGCGTCGGCATCGCCCGTGCCGAACGACGCGAGGTACGAACGGCAGACGTCGGCGGGTGAGGAGGTGCTCAGCCCCAGACCTCCTGCGCCTTCTCGTAGACACCCTGGTCGTACGAGAACTCGATCATGTTGCCGTCGGGGTCCTTGCAGGCGCAGATGTAGCCGATGGGATCGGGCATCCACTGCGCGGCCCAGGCCAGGCAGCCCTCGGCACGGCCGAGCTCGGCAATCTCGTCGACCGCTTCCTTCGACGGCATCTCGATGCCGATGTGGGCGAACGGCGCCATGATGGGCTGCTGGCCCTTGTCCTGGTCGCGGAAGAAGCTGACCAGCACCAGGATGAACGGCTTGTCGCCCTGATCGGGGTGACCCAACCAGGCGCCGTAGCCGTCGGCGTCCTCGCGGCGGTCGAGCAGGCGCAGCGGCGTGAACTTCTCGTACCAGGCGATGGTCTTGTCGATGTCGGTGGCCGGCAGCGCGATGTGCGTCCACCGCACCGAGGCGGGGCGCAGACGGTCGGGCCGGTCGGCGGGTGCCTCGACCGACTCGGGGTGCGTGATCGGTGCGGTGTCACTCACGGGTGTAGTCCTCCGGGATCTGGGGATCGTCGCCGCCCTTGGTCCACGCGATCACCGTGTTGCCCCACGGGTCTTCGAAGGCGCCGTTGAAGCCATTGAACTCTTTCCAGAAGTGGTGGCGCCACAGGACCTTCGCCCCATGTTGCTCGGCGCGGTCGAGGATGGCGTCCTCGCTGTCGTCGTCGCCGACCAGCACCCACAGGCGCATGGCCCGGCCACCGGTGGACATGTGGCGCGGCTCGACGCCGGCCGGGTCGGGGTGGGGGCGCATGTTGTTCACATCGCTGAAACCCAGGTGCAAGTTGCCGATGGTGGAATCGGAACCGTCCTCCAGCGGGAAGAAGCCGCCGGGGACCGCACGGTGGAACACGCCGTCGGGACGTCCCTCGACGAACCAACCCATCACGTGGTGATAGAAGCGGGCGCAGGCCTCGACGTCATCGGACGGGAGGTCGACGAAGATCAAAGTGTTCGGACTGGTCATGGGTCGCAGAGTAGCAAACTTGGACTGATGGTCAGACCATCGAAGGTGTACAGTTCGACCATGCGGCCGACCGACGCACCGGGGGGCTTCCCGTGTTCAGCCCCGGGAGGCGAGCAGATGGTCGCGCCGGGCGCGGGCTTCGTCGCGGAGGGCATCGACGTCGACGCTGATGCACCTGCCGTCGCGCACCACCTGGCGGCCTGCCACCAGCACGTCGCGCACCGAGCGACCGTCCGAGGCCCACACCAACTGGCGCACCACGTCGGTGCTGCGCGGCAGGAACTGCGGACCGCTGGTGTCGTGCACCACGATGTCGGCCTGCTTGCCCACCTCCAGCGAGCCGACCAGGTCGCCCTTGCCCACGGCCTGGGCGCCGCGCCGGGTGGCCAGCGCCAGCGCGTCGTGCGCGGTCATGGAGAACGCGTCCATGCTGCGGTCGCGGACGATGCCGGCGAACAGAGCGGCAGCGCGCAGCACGTCCACCGCGTCGCCGGCGTTCTCGGCGTCGCAGCCCAGTGCCAGCCGAGCGCCGCGGGCGAACAGTTCGCCGTGCGCGCCGTGCACGAAGCCCTGCGCCAGGCGCAGGTACGCCCACGGGCAGCTCGCCACGGCGGTGCCGGTGGCCAGCACGATGTCCACCTCGGCGGCATCGAGGTGCACGGCGTGGCCCAGCAGCACGTGCGGGCCCAGCGCGCCCAACGAGTCGAAGTGCACCAACGGGCGGCGGCCCGTGCGCTCGAGGTAGCTGGCCGGGTCGCCCTGGTGCGGCGAGATGTGGAACGTCATCCCGGTGCCGCGTCGGCGCGCCAGATCGCTGGCGCCGGCGAGCAGCTCGTCGCTCATCAGGTCGTGGCCCACCAGCGTCACCCAGGCCTCCACCAGCCCGCCGGCCGGATGGCGGTCGATCATCTCCTCCTGCAGCGCCAGCACCTCGTCGGTGGGTGCGCCGAACGGCACGCCGTCGACGTCCCAGCCCCAACGACCCACCGTGCCGCGGATGCCGGCGGCGCGCATGCCTGCAGCCACTCGGTCGGGGTTCGCCACGGTGCCGGCCTCGATGGTGCACGTGATGCCGTTGCCCAACGCCTCCACGGAGGCCAGCGTGGCCGACAGCTCGTCGTCGTCGGGTGTGTGCGCGCCGTGCACGGGCACGGCCCAACCGAAGATGGCCTCCTGCGAATCGATCGCGTCGGGGATGCACGAGTGGACCAGGCGGTCGCCGGTCATGTGCTGGTGGGCGTTCACGTAGCCGGGCGTCACGATCGCCTCGGCATCGCCCACCACCGTCGCCTCGGGGTGCTGCGCGCGCAGCTCGCTCCACGTACCCACCGCGGTGATGACCGAATGCTCTACTCGAACCGCCCCGTCGCGCACCACAGTGCCGTCCGCATCCATGGTGACCACGTCACCGCCACGCACCAGCACCACATCGTCACTCATCCTCGAAAGGTTGCCACATGACCTCTGCCACAGCCCTTCCCGCCTCGCCCGTCACCGACACCCTGTGCGACAAGCTGGCCATCATCGACGCCTGGTACGTGGTGGCCCGCACGATCGACGTGCAGGACAGGCCCATCCAGGTGATGCTGCTCGGCAAGAAGGCCGTGCTGTACCGCGTCGACGGCCAGGTGGTGGCCGCGCCCGACCGCTGCCCCCACCGCGAGGCGCCGCTGTCGGCCGGGTTCATGCACGACGGCTGCCTGGTGTGCCCGTACCACGGCTGGGTGTTCGGGGCCGATGGTCGGTGCGTCGACGTGCCCTCCTCGGCCGACCACGTGCCGCCGCCGCCCCGCGCGCACCTGGCCACCTACCCGTGCCAGGAGAAGTACGGCCTGGTGTGGATGTCGGTGGGCACGCCCGCGAACGACATCCCCGCCATCCCGCACGACGCCGACCCCGCGTTCCGGCGCATCAACACCGAGGTGGAGGTGTGGGCCACGTCGGCGCCGCGCATGGTCGACAACTTCCTCGACATCACCCACTTCCCGTTCGTGCACACCGGCACCTTCGGCAAGGGGCAGGAGACGCGGGTGCCGTCGGTCGAGCTGCAACCGCTCGACAACGGCTGGTACGGCTACGCCTACGACGTGAAAGCCAACAACGACACGGCCGGCGGTTCGCTGGCCAGCGGGCAGAGCGGCGACGTGGTCGAGCGCTCGATGACCTCGGGCTTCCAGCTGCCGCTGTACTGCCGCAGCACCATTCGCTACGCCAGCGGGCTCGAGCACATCCTGCTGCTGCTGTCGACGCCCATCGACGACGTGCACTCGTACTTCGCGTTCGTCGTGTGGCGCAACGACGACTTCTCGGTGTCGGCCGAAGAGGTCATCCGCTTCGACCTGGCCATCGGCGCCGAGGACAAGCGCATGCTCGAGCAGCTCGACGGCGTGCTCCCGCTGGACCAGACCACGCTCGTGAGCGTGCAGGCCGACAAGTGCAACGTCGAATGGCGCCGCCGGCTGATGGAGCAGCTCAAGTCGTGAGG